>JAJRUV010000195.1 GCA_024277595.1 Gammaproteobacteria bacterium | reverse complement strand
CGGGAGAACTGACGGAAGAGATGATAAAAGAATATTTGGAGCATCACTTTGAGCCAAAGGTTGATGATAATTTCAGAACTGAAGACTAAACGGGTCTTTCGACCCGTATCCGGACTTTCAGCCCATAAGACTAACCCACCAGCTTTAGCTGGTGGTTGTTGAGTTTTTCTAATCCACCTCACTCCGACCCTCCCGAAGGAAGAGGGAGCTAATGAACTCCGGAACTTGAGTTCAAATAATGCAGAAGCCGCTGTATGTATTCAAGAGATACCGGATCGCTGTTCAACAACACGATCTCCTGAAACGTGGAAAAACACGCTATGACAAGATTTACAAGGTGGCGGCTTCCGGGCATCTTTGAGCAGATGGGTGAGCTGCTCGTTTTCATTATTGTACTGCTGTTTAGCACGTTACTTCATGCTGCAGAACGGACGGTTCCTGGCGATTACAAAACCATTCAGGCGGCTATCGATGCCAGCCAGCCGGGTGACACCGTAGTAGTGAAGCCGGATACCTATCGAGAGAGCCTTACCCTGCGCAGCAACATTGTCTTGCGCGGCCAGGAGACAGCACGGACCCTGCTCGAAGGTAACGATGACGCCCCTGTTATCACCGCTGATGGTGTTGTCGATGCGCGGGTCAGCAATTTTACTTTTGTCGATGCCTCGGTTGGTGTGCGGGTCTCGGGTAGCGCGGATATCATCGTCGCCGGTAATGTGTTCCATACCGGGAAAGCGGGAACTGCAGTGATGACACTGGATTCTGCCATCGCAGAGATAATCAATAATACCTTCTATGAAAACGGTACTGCCCTCAGCAGAGAAAGCGATGGTGTCACTGTCCGCAGCAATCTGTTCTATGAAAACGGTACTGCGATTGCTTCGGCCGACCTGACAGAAAATATCAGTTATAACGGTTTTCTCAACAATGATGACGATGGCCCGGTTGGCACACATGCTCTGCTGAACAAATCGCTTAAGTTTATCAGTATAGATGATCGGGATTTTCATCTGCGCGCATTGTCCGGGGGTATCGATAAAGGGGATGAAAATGACACTGATGCTATTAATGGCACCCGGGCGGATATGGGTGCCTATGGAGGGTCTTATGCCGATGCCACTCCCTTTCCCGTATCCGGCCTGAGTGTCATAAGTGATGGCGCCGACTCCGTGACCGTAAAATGGTCAGCGAATTTTTCCTATCTTGCTGCGGGTTACAAACTGCACTACGGCAGTGGCAAGAATTTTCAGGGGAGCGATGCGGCTGAAGGGGTTTCCCCGATTGATGCTGGCAAGGTTACCAGCTATCCATTGACCGGGCTGGCGCTGCCAACCCCGGCCGGATTGAGCGCGCCGACAGCCGGAAAACCGGCGCCATTGCATCAGGCGCTGCAGATTGCATGGTCAGCGGTGAGTGGAGCCGCAGGTTACAAGGTGCATTATGGCATCAATTCGGTCGAAGAACAGAAGATAGATGTCGGCAACAGCACCTCCTACCGTATTACCGGTCTGCAAAACGAGGTCATCTATCGTATGGCAGTGACCGCGTACAGTCAGGCGGAATACTATTTTGGCGTTACTGTTTACGATACCACCAGTAACCGCAATGAAAGTGTGTTTGCTGATGAGAGCATAGTAAAAGCCAGCGTGGGACCGGTAATGCAAAGCCCGCTCTCCAACGAAGTGACCGCTTTCCCCGAAGCCCTCGAACCCTACCCCGATCTGCCGGATGAAGGATGCTTCGTTGCAACCGCCGCCTACGGGTACTACTCTGCTCCCCAGGTGCAACTGTTGCGTGATTTCCGGGATCGCTACCTGCTCACCCATGCGCCGGGCAAGGTGTTTGTTCGCTGGTACTACACGTATGGCCCGACGGTCGCGCACTGGCTTGACGCCCACCCGGAGAACAAACTGATGGCAAGGGCGGCGCTGTTTCCGCTGATAGTGATTGCGGATATCATGCTTAACGGTTCGCTGTTTTACCTGGCATCGTTAATGGTGCTGGGTGCATTATTGGTTACAATAGCAGGGCTGATTTCATGCAAAAATCCGTACTCCATCCCGAGGGAAGAATGAAAACAATCGTTGCAGTAAGTTCGGAGCAAGCAGATACACGGGGCAGACCGGGGGAAGTTTTGTGCGGGAAGTGGATTCTGTTGTTGCTGTCACTGTTTCCATTGATTGGCCTGGCCTCTGGAACATCGCAGCAGCCACCCCGCTGGTCACTGGAGATCAAGGGCGGAAACTTCTTTCCCGGGGAGGATAACTGGGAGGCCTATTATGGTGATGACAAGACCGGTCAGATCAGTGGGGCGATTGCCTACAAGGTAACTCGTCAGTTCGAGGTTGGCATTGACGGTTCCTATATCAAAGACAAGGGAAAAGGGTTGGCCCCACAACAGGAACAGATTACCGGCAAAGTGACTCTTGAACTCTATCCTGTTCAGCTGTTTGCCCTGGTGAGAGGTGTTTTCAGCGAAAATCAGTGGCTGGTACCCTATCTAGGGGCAGGATGGAGCCGTATTTATTATGAACAGGATATTGGTGGCCAGGAAAAACGCCGTGGCGATGCAACCGGAACACACATTCGCGGCGGCTTACAGCTTTTGCTCGACAATATTGATCGGAGCACTGCCTGGGGTTTTTACGAGAGTTTTGGTGTAAATAACAGCTATTTTTTCCTGGAGGTGCAGCGCAGCAGCGTTGAAATCGGTTCGGATCCTGTCGAGCTGGGTGGCATCAGCTATCAGGCAGGGTTGCTATTTGAATTTTAGCAGTAGCCTGAACTTTCTTTTCAGGGCGTAACTAATCAGTAACTATTTACCACGAAGCGTACGAAGAAAAAACCGATCATGTGTGCGATCAAGGTTTGCCAGAATTTCAATATCAACCATTTTGCGCATTGAAATCATAACCGTCGTGTTCTCTGTGGTAAATAGTTACACTAATGGTAACTACTCAGCTTGCCCCTGAAATCCACCATTTCCACGTTAAAAAATGGTCATTTACCCTTGTAAACTCACATTTTTCGCCTTGATCTGGCGAATTTCAGGGACAAGCTGAGTAGTTACCACTAATCACTATAAACTGCAAAATTCTGTCTTTCGCCCGCGTTTCTCAACTACCGAGCCTGCTCCCGGCCAGATAATCACAAAAAATGTTAATTCTGATTCATAGTACCCAGTAGCAGGTAAACAGATGTGGAATAATTATTTCTGGTTTAATCTCTATCGGTGGTATTGATGCGTTTCTGGCATATTTTTCTTGTTGCCCTGCTTGCTGGCCTGCTGATCCCGTTGAGCTATGGCGGCTGGGATGGATTGAGTCGTCTGCGTGAACTGCCGTTGGGGCTAATAAGCAGTGCGCTGGTGATGGTAGTGCTGGGTTGGAATCTGAATGCCGCACGTCTGCGGCTGGTGCTGGGTGGCACCGGTGTACGCATGGGGCAGAGCAAGGCGCTGGCGACCATCATGTCATCCGAGTTTGCCATGAGCGCAACGCCAGCCGGTACCGGCGGAGCATTGACCTATATTTTCCTGCTGCACCGCCATGGTCTTGCGAGTAGTCACGCTGCTGCCTGTTATGCGCTTGAACAGTTGCTGGATCTTCTCTTTTTCCTGCCTGCCCTGATTCTTCTTTCCGTTGTTCTGCTGGCGGGTGGGGATGAGTTTCATGTTGGCACCCAGCTTGTTCTGTTGGGGGGAATGATTGGCGGAGGGCTGGGTATGCTCTGGTTACTGGCTCACCATTATCGTTCCGTTATGCTGCTCGGTGGCCGATTGCTGAACCGGTTCGGGATTGCGTCCAGACGTCGTCGCAAGGTTGCGCGCTGGATTATCCGTTTCCGGCAGGGGATTGGTTTGATGCTCCGCCTGTCTCGTTGGCGGTTGCTGTTTATCTACCTGCTCTGTATTGGTCACTGGTTGCTGCGCTATACCATCCTGTACTTCATTATTCGTGAGTTGGGAGGAAATCTATCCTGGGCCTACCTGTTTCTAGTGCAGATGTTTGTTCTCAGTATTGGCCAACTTACTTTGCTACCCGGAGGCAGTGGCGGGGTTGAGATTGGTTTCAGCGCTCTGCTTGCGCCCTGGCTGGATCCCGCTACTCTCGCCGCTGCACTGATTGCGTGGCGTTTTGCCACTTACTACTGGTATCTGTTGGCGGGCGGGCCGATATTCTTTTTCTTCGCCGGGAGCGGGCTATGGCGGCATCTTCGGTTTGGCCGGGCGTAAAAATACTGGTGCCTGAATAGTTGCAAAACTAACGGCTCCGGTTTTTGGGGGGGGAATCTATCCTGCGCTAATGGGCGTTTCGGGATCATTGCCCCACTCGGACCAGGCGCCGGCGTAACCTTTTATTGAGGGGTAACCCAGGGATTTGAGTGCAATATAGGTTAGCGAAGAGCGGTGGTGGGTTTGACAATAGACGATTACTGTTTTGTCCGGCGTAATGGCCAGTGATTCCAGTATTCCGCGCAGTTTCTTTTCTGGTCTGAGACGCATGTTGCATCCAGGATCCATCAGTTTTATCCAATCCAGATTAGCTGCTCCGGGAATGTGTCCTCCTCTGGCTGCGCGTACATCATCACCGCGAAATTCGGCAGGCGAGCGGGCATCCAGCAGGGCGATATCCGGATCTTCCAGACATTGCAACAGCTGTTCCTTGTTGATGATGTGCTCCTCGTTGCGCCTGGCTGTAAAGTCACCGGCTGATGGGGAAACCGGTTCATCACTGACCGGGCGATCTTCCGCCAGCCATGCACGCATTCCCCCGTTCAGCAGGGAAAATTTTGTGTGTCCAACCACATCCAGTGTCCACAGAAAACGGCTTGCCTTGCCACCCCCTTCGTCATCGCAGGCGACTACTCGGGTATTGCTTGTCATGCCAATATCGGACAGCACTTCACTGAGCTGCAGATTGGAGGGCAACAGGCCCATGACCGGTCGGCGATGGGCGAGGATACTGGAGCACTCCAGCCGGATAGCGCCGGGGATGTGGTGCTGGACATAGTTGGCCCGGTTCGATAGATCGACGATTAGCAGATTGTCCTGCTCAAGCTGCTGCTCCAGTTGTTCCGGCTCGATGATGATGGATGAGGTGGTTTGTTGCGACATGCGATAGTTTCCAGTATTTAAGCAAAAATATTGGCGGCGCCCCAATTATATACCATGGCAATCTGCGCAGACTCAGCTGGTGACTGCGGCATCCTTTCCTGCGACTCCGGACTGTATTGCTGCTTGTGCCACTGCAGCGGGTATCCGCTCAATCAGACGGGGGTCGAAAGGAGTGGGAATGATGTAGTCCGGACCGAAACTTAGCGACTTCACTCCATAGATATCCAGTATCTCATCGGGTACCGGTCGTTGCGCCAGTTCTGCCAGAGCATGGACAGCGGCGATGTTCATCTCATCGTTGATACGGGATGCTCGCACATCCAGTGCGCCGCGGAAGATGAATGGGAAACCGAGTACGTTGTTGACCTGGTTGGGGTAGTCTGAGCGACCGGTTGCCATAATCAAATCATCACGGACAGCATGTGCCTGCCGGGGTTGAATCTCCGGTTCCGGGTTGGACAGGGCGAACAGGACAGGCCTGGCCGCCATGGATTCGACCATGACCGGGGTAACCAGCCCGGGGCCAGAAACACCGATAAAAACGTCAGCATTCTGCATGGCGTCATCCAGTGTGAGTTCGTCTGTGGTGACAGCAAACGCCTGTTTGTACTCATTCAGGTCGGTGCGTCTGGAGTGAACGACGCCACAGCGGTCGATGAGACGGATATTGTCCTGCCGCAATCCCAGTTTGCAGAGCAACTTCATGGAGGCGATTCCGGCAGCTCCTGCTCCCAGGCAGACGAGCTTCACGTTCTCCAATTTTTTCTCTTGGAGCTGCAGGGCATTGAGCAGGCCAGCAGCAGTGATAATCGCGGTGCCATGTTGATCGTCGTGGAATACGGGAATGTCCAGCCGCCTGCTCAGCTCCTGTTCGATAACAAAGCAGTGAGGGGCGGCAATATCTTCCAGATTGATGCCCCCAAACGTGGGTGCAATAGCTTCGACCGTGCGAATAAAATCTTCCGGGCTGGTGGCATTGACTTCGATGTCAAAGACATCAATGCCGGCAAACTTCTTGAACAGAACCGCTTTGCCTTCCATGACCGGTTTGGCAGCAAGTGGACCAGTATTGCCCAGCCCCAATACGGCACTGCCATCTGTAATGACGGCAACCAGATTGCCTTTGGCGGTATAGCGCCAGGCATTTTCGGGATTTGCTGCAATCTCCCGTACCGGTTCAGCAACGCCCGGTGTGTAGGCGAGGGAGAGTTCATGTCGGGTATCACAGGATTTGCTGATCCGGGTGGCAATTTTTCCGGGTACCGGTTGGGCATGATAGTTCAGCGCAGCCTGTTTTAAGTCGGACATAAACGAATTCCTGTTGTTCGGGTATCGATCTATTTTAACCAGTGTGCTGCAAACAATCACCGTCTTGTTTCGTTTCCCGTCTTTGTGGTATGGTACACGCCCTCGAACAACAGGCGCGTAGCTCAGTTGGTTAGAGCACCACCTTGACATGGTGGGGGTCGTTGGTTCGAATCCAATCGCGCCTACCAATATAGTATAAAGCACCACCCGCAGGTGGTGCTTTTTGTTTATACTCATCGCGGACAGGTTTCCCCGGTGAATAGTGCGTTGAATTTGCCGGGAAAACCTGCTCATGCCGGGTTATATTTACCATGTGGCCTCTCGTATGGGCCACCACTGGAGGAGATTCCATGCCTGTAGTTACGCTTCCTGATGGCACTCAACGCCGTTTTGACCATCCCGTTTCCGTCCATGATGTTGCCTCCGATATCGGCCCAGGGCTTGCCAAGGCAGCGCTGGCCGGGAAGGTCGATGGAGAACAGGTGGACTGCTCGTTTGTCATCGATCGCGATGCCCGATTGGCGATTATTACCGAACGGGATGAAGAGGGGCTGGAGATCATCCGCCACTCTGCTGCTCATTTACTGGCGCAGGCTGTCAAGGAGCTTTATCCCGATGCTCAGGTGACCATCGGCCCGGTAATTGACGATGGCTTCTATTATGATTTTTTTTACGAAAAGGGTTTTCATGAAGAGGATCTAAAGCGTATCGAGAGCAAGATGGCTGAACTGGTCAAGGCAGACTATCCGATTGAGCGCAGCGTCATGTCACGGGAAGAGGCCATCGAGTTTTTCACCGCGATGGGTGAACAGTACAAGGCCAGAATTATCGGGGATATTCCCGCCAGGGAACAGATCTCACTTTATAAACAGGGTGACTTTATTGACCTGTGCCGCGGTCCTCACCTGCCGTTTACCGGACGGATCAAAGCGTTCAAATTGACCAAACTGGCGGGAGCTTATTGGCGAGGAGATTCGTCCAATGAGATGCTGCAGCGAATCTACGGTACCGCCTGGGCCAGCAAGAAGGATCTGAAAGCTTATCTTCATCGTCTGGAAGAGGCGGAGAAACGGGATCACCGCCGTCTGGCCAAGGTGCTAAATCTGTTTCATACCCAGGAAGAGGCACCGGGTATGGTGTTCTGGCACGATCATGGCTGGACTCTTTACCAGCAGGTAGAACAGTATATCCGTCAGGTATTGCGTAATGTCGGCTACCAGGAGGTGCGCACTCCGCAACTGGTAGATCTCTCTTTGTGGGAACGTTCCGGTCACTTGGCCAAGTTTGGTGACGAGATGTTCACCACCCATTCGGAACACCGTGACTATGCGGTCAAGCCGATGAACTGTCCCTGTCACGTGCAGATTTACAATCAGGGTCTCAAGAGCTACCGGGATCTCCCGTTGCGCATGGCCGAGTTTGGTTCCTGCCATCGCAACGAACCCTCTGGCACCCTGCATGGCTTAATGCGGGTGCGGGCTTTTACCCAGGATGATGCCCACATCTTTTGCACAGAGGAGCAGGTACAGGAGGAGGTCTCTTCCTTTATCGATCTGCTACGCGGTGTCTATACGGACTTTGGTTTTGATGAGGTTGTCATCAAGCTCTCCACCCGGCCGGAGCAGCGGGTTGGAGCCGATACTGTCTGGGACAAAGCTGAACACGCCCTGGAGCAGGCGCTCAACTCCAAGGGGCTGAATTGGGATTTGCAGCCTGGCGAGGGTGCTTTTTACGGCCCCAAGATTGAGTTTTCACTCAAGGATTGCCTGGGGCGCGTATGGCAGTGCGGCACCATTCAACTGGATTTTTCCATGCCGGGTCGTCTCGATGCCAGCTATGTTGCCGAGGATGGAAGCCGTCAGGTGCCAGTGATGTTGCACCGGGCTATCCTTGGTTCACTGGAGCGTTTTATCGGTATTCTTATTGAACACCATGCCGGTGCATTCCCTGTCTGGCTGGCTCCTGTTCAGGCGGTGGTGATGAATATTACCGACCGGCAGGCGGAATATGTGCAAAAAACCGGGAATAGTTTGCGAAAACGCGGATTTCGTGTGGTATCGGACTTGAGAAATGAGAAGATCGGCTTTAAAATTCGCGAGCACACACTTCAGAAAATCCCGTTCCTGCTGGTAGTGGGTGATCGAGAGGTGGAGTCTGGTTCTGTGGCTGTGCGTACGCGAACAGGCGATGATCTCGGCAGCATGCCTTTGGAGGCATTTTCCGGACATCTCGCCGAAACCATCGCAAGCCGCGGTCGTTCTGTTTTGGAAGGAGTAAAATAATCGCTGCTGGAAAAGAAAAACAAGCCCGTATAAATGATGATATTACGGCACCCGAGGTGCGGCTCATTGATCAGGATGGGGAGCAAGCAGGCATTGTCTCGCTGGAAGATGCCAAGCAGAAAGCGCTTGAGGCGGATATGGATCTGGTAGAGGTTTCTCCTACCGCCAAGCCGCCGGTTTGCCGCATCATGGATTATGGCAAATATGTGTTTGAAGAGCGCAAGAAAAAGCAGCTTGCCAAAAAGAAACAGAAGCAGATTCAGGTCAAGGAAGTGAAATTCCGTCCGGGAACGGAAGAAGGTGATTACCAGATAAAGCTGCGTAATCTGACCCGCTTTCTCGGTGAGGGAAACAAGGCCAAGGTGACGCTGCGGTTCCGGGGGCGCGAAATGGCTCATCAGGAGCTTGGCCGTAATCTGTTAAAGCGGGTCGAGCAGGATCTGGCGGAACTGGGTACGGTAGAACAGTTCCCCAAGATGGAGGGGCGACAGATGGTTATGGTTATCGCCCCGAAAAAAAAGTAGCGTCCTGGACGCTCAGCTGTCGGCGCAAGCTTGCAGCTTTGGAGGGTGTGTCGAGGTTTGCAAACTGGTGGAAGCCGGTACCTGTACACTCATTGTTGTCGCATCAAATGTGTGGAGTATCCAATCGATGCCCAAGATAAAGAGCAATCGCGGTGCAGCTAAGCGCTTCAAAATCACCGCTTCCGGACGGGTCAAGCGCGCTCAGTCGCACCGCCGTCATATCCTTACCAAAAAAAGCACCAAGCGTAAACGTCACTTGCGCGCACCTGCCGAGGTTCATCAGGCAGATACCGCACTGATCAAACGTATGCTGCCCTATAGCTGAGTGAGGTAAGGAACAATGCCAAGAGTAAAACGTGGTGTAACGGCGCATGCCCGCCATAAAAAGATTATCAAGCAGGCCAAGGGTTATTCCGGCCGTCGTAAAAATGTTTACCGGGTCGCCAAACAGGCGGTAACCAAGGCAGGGCAGTATGCCTATCGTGATCGCCGTCAGCGAAAACGGCAGTTCCGCGCTTTGTGGATTGTGCGCATCAACGCTGCGGCACGTGAGTGCGGCCTCTCCTACAGTCGTCTGATGAACGGTTTGAAAAAGGCGGGAATCGAGGTTGATCGCAAGGTGCTGGCTGATCTTGCGGTAACGGATATGGTGGCATTTTCTGTTTTTGCGGAGAAGGCCAAGAGCAGCTTGGCTGTTTAACCCGGATTTTTCACCAGATGGTGAGATGATCGCGCAGGGTTTTGGAGCCACAAAGGGGTGTTGTGAAGGAGCGCAATAACAGGGCGTATTGTCGACTGGGCAAAATTCTTTGTGGATTCAAAGAACAAGCGAGGGTTCGTCAATCTGGTCAGAAATCCGGGCCAAAGTCCTGTTTTTGTCTGTTTGTTCCTAACCAGAGCCACGCAGGACTGCGGGGCCTGGCTGGGAATATAGCGCTTTTTTTTCCGTTGAATATCGTTTTTAGTCTCTTCAATCCATATAGGGAAAACCAGAGTGCATGACCTGAGCGCGCTTGTTGAGCAGGCTGAGCAGGAGATCGCTGCGGTGACGGAACTGGCCGCGCTGGATCACTTGAGGGTTTCGTACCTTGGCAAAAAAGGGGTACTGACCGTTCAGGTGAAACAGCTCGGCTCGCTGCCATCTGAAGAGCGCCCCAAGGCAGGCCAGGTGATAAACCAGGCCAAACAGAAGGTTCAGATGGCGCTGGAGCAGCGGCGGCAACTGCTGCAGAACGAAGCACTGCAAGCCCGGCTTGCGGCTGAAACCATCGACGTAACGCTGCCCGGACGAGGGTGCTCTTCAGGCGGCATTCATCCTGTTACTCAAACCCGGGAGCGGATCGAGGCGCTGTTTGCCAGCATGGGTTTTGAAGTGGCGGAGGGTCCGGAAATTGAGGATGACTATCATAATTTTGAGGCTTTGAATATTCCCGAGTCGCATCCGGCCAGAGCGATGCATGACACCTTCTATTTCGACAGTCGTACCGTATTGCGGACCCACACCTCACCGGTACAAATCCGGGTGATGGAGCAGCGTGAACCCCCGTTACGGGTTATTGCGCCAGGCCGGGTGTACCGTTGTGATTCGGATCTCACTCATACTCCGATGTTTCATCAGGTCGAGGGCTTCATGGTGGATGAGAAGGTCAATTTTGCCGAACTGAAAGGGGTTCTGGACGATTTTCTGCATAATTTCTTTGAGCAGGAACTGGCGATTCGTTTTCGTCCCTCCTATTTTCCTTTCACCGAGCCTTCTGCCGAGGCGGATATCCAGTGCGTTATCTGTAACGGCAGTGGTTGTCGTGTATGCGGTCATACCGGCTGGCTGGAGGTGCTCGGTTGCGGGATGGTTCATCCCAATGTGTTCGAATCAGCAGGGGTGGATGCCGAGCGATACACCGGTTTTGCGTTTGGCATGGGGGTCGAGCGCCTCGCCATGCTGCGATACGGGGTTAATGATCTGCGTCTGTTTTTCGAAAATGATCTGCGTTTTCTGCGCCAGTTCAATTAGGCACTATTCCGATGAAGTTCAGCGAACAGTGGTTGCGTGAGTGGGTCAATCCCGATATCAGCAGGGAACAGCTATGCGGGCAACTGACCATGGCAGGGCTGGAGGTGGATGCCGTTAAACCGGTTGCCCCCGAATTCAGCGGGGTCGTGGTTGCTGAAATTGTCAGTGCCGAGCCACACCCGGATGCGGACAAATTACAGGTTTGCAAGGTGGATGCCGGACAGGATGAGCCGCTGCAGATCGTCTGCGGTGCCAGTAATGCCCGGGTCGGAATCAAAATTCCTGCTGCCCTGGTTGGTGCGGTGCTGCCGGGTGATTTCAGGATGAAACAGGCAAAATTGCGTGGTGTAGCCTCATTTGGCATGCTCTGTTCGGCAAAAGAGCTGGGACTGGCGGAGGAGGCAGCCGGACTGTTTGAATTGCCCCCGAATGCAGAACCGGGGCGCGATCTGCGTGATTGTCTTCAACTCGATGATGTAACCATCGAATTGGGGCTGACACCTAATCGGGGTGATTGTTTGAGTCTGGCGGGTGTTGCTCGGGAGGTCGGGGTACTGAACTGCTTGCCGGTGCAGACCCCCATTGGGGCAGCCGTGCCGGTTGTCCATGAACATACCTTTCCCGTTCATGTCGATTCGGAAGAGGCTTGTCCGCGCTATGTCGGGCGGGTGATTCGGGGTATCGATCCGGCAACGGAAACACCCCTGTGGATGCAGGAGCGGTTGCGCCGCAGCGGATTGCGCTCGCTGGGCGCAGTGGTGGATGTGACGAATTATGTCATGCTCGAACTGGGTCAACCCATGCATGCCTTTGACCTGGATAGACTAAGCGGCGGGATTCAGATCCGTAGAGCGCGACCGGACGAGACGTTGGTGCTGCTCAATGAACAGCTGATCACCCTGCGGGAAGATTCGCTGGTGATAGCGGATGAGGATGGTCCGCTGGCACTGGCCGGCATCATGGGTGGTGCTGCCTCCGCAGTAAGAGATACCAGCAGGAACATTTTTCTGGAGAGCGCTTTTTTCAGTCCGGCGGTACTGGCCGGTCAGGCACGCAAATATGGGTTGCACACCGATTCATCGCATCGTTTTGAGCGTGGGGTTGACCCGGATCTGCAGAGCAGGGCGATAGAACGCGCAACGGCATTACTTATCGATATCTCGGGAGGTGAAGCCGGCCCGGTGACGGATATCACTGTTGTGGAACAGTTGCCGCGCAGCCCTGCCATCCTATTGCGGGAGCAACAGATAGCAAGGCTGTTGGGCACAGGGATAGCCGGAGAAGAAACGGAACAGATTTTGTCCCGGCTTGGCATGCAGGTCGAACGGCAGGCAGACGGATGGCAGGTGACGCCACCCGGTTATCGTTTTGATATTTCCCTGGAAGTGGATCTTGTAGAAGAACTGGCGCGCATCCACGGTTATGAGAATCTTCCCAGCGTCAGGCCAGTGGCGGCGCTGGCGATGCGGGCCTGTCCGGAATCGCAGCTGCCGCTGGAAACGCTGCGCCATATCCTGACAACCCGGGGTTACCAGGAGGTGATAACCTACAGTTTCGTGGATCCGGAAATACAGCAACTGCTGACCCCGGACTGTAAACCGGTAGCGCTGGCCAATCCGATATCATCCGATATGGCGGTAATGCGAACCAGTTTGTGGACAGGTCTATTACAAACGGTAGCCTATAATCTCAATCGCCAGCAATCCCGGCTTCGGGTGTTTGAAACCGGGTTGCGTTTTGTTCCTGGCAAATCCGGCGTCCGGCAGGAGAAGATGTTAGCTGGTGCAATATGCGGGACGGCAGATCCTGAACAGTGGGGAACTGCATCACACGAGGTGGATTTTTTCGACCTCAAGGGAGATATTGAAGCATTGACAAATCAGCTTCCGCTTCAGTTTCATGCGGAGACGCATCCGGCGCTTCACCCGGGGCAGAGCGCATGCATCTATCTGCATGACAAGCCCATCGGTTGGCTCGGGCTGTTGCATCCTTCGGTGGAGAAAAAGCTGGATCTCTCTTGTCCGGTTGTTGTGTTTGAACTGTTGCTGGCAGAGATTCAGGGCAGGCCGTTGCCGGCATTCGAGGAGATTTCCAGATATCCGGCGATTCGCCGTGATCTGGCGGTTATTGTTGACGACGAAACTGAGGCGGAAGCAGTGTTGCAGTGTGTCCGGCAAAGTGCCGGCAAGTTATTGCAAAGTATTTGCTTGTTTGATGTATATCAAGGCAAAGGCATTGATTCTGGTCGAAAAAGTCTTGCATTAGGGTTGACCTTGCAACATTATTCACGCACTCTTGAAGATGAAGAGATCGATACTCTAGTACATCGTGTGGTTGATGCAATAGAGCAAAAGCTTGGGGGCACACTGAGAGAATAATTATGGCGTTAACAAAAGCTGCAATTGCTGAACACCTGTTTAACGAACTTGGCCTGAACAAGCGAGAGGCCCAAGAGGTTGTCGAGATGTTTTTTGAAGAGATTCGTACTGCCTTGGAGCAGGGATACCAGGTAAAGCTGTCCGGTTTTGGAAACTTTGACTTGCGTGAAAAAAGACAACGCCCAGGGCGTAACCCGAAGACAGGGGAAGAGATCCCGATTACGGCCCGGCGAGTGGTTGTTTTTCGCCCCGGACAGAAACTGAAATCCAAGGTAGAAACCTATGCTGGAACCAAGTAACAATAATGAGCTTCCGCCAATTCCCGGGAAACGCTATTTTACTATTGGAGAGGTTGCTGAGCTGTGTGCTGTCAAACCTCACGTTTTGCGTTATTGGGAACAGGAGTTTCCGCAACTGAAACCGGTAAAGAGGCGGGGTAACCGGCGTTACTATCAGCACCAGGATGTATTGATGATTCGCCAGATCAGAACCTTGTTGTATGAAGATGGTTTTACCATCGGCGGTGCCCGGCAGCGCATGTCCGGCCACCAGGATGGCGAGGATAGCGGCTACAAACGCCATCTTATCCGCCAGCTCAGGAGTGAGTTGGAAGAGCTTGTGGCGATTCTAAAAACATAGTCTGGAGCTGCTATTACCGCTTAAATCGTGCTAATCAGGTGTTCTCTGATTGCGAGACAGGTTATCATCAGCGGTTGACGCTGAACAGTTGTTTGTGGCCGGTTTGTTTGTATTGTATCAATCGGGGCGTAGCGCAGCTTGGTAGCGCACCTGCATGGGGTGCAGGTGGTCGGAGGTTCAAATCCTCTCGCCCCGACCAATTTTTTCCAAACAAAGGTGACTGGCTTTTCCAGGCTGTCATTTTCACGCTAATTCATTTTTCCTGACGCTGGTTTCCGGTGATGATCCATACTATATTCCAGAGCAGGGAACCGACAGCGCCGGTTACTGCGACCGCCACCACACTGAAACCTGCCAGCCCTACTGCATCGGATTCGAGCCAGAGTCCCAGATAGGCGATACTTGAACCTGCCACGCCGGCGATGAGTGAAATCAGGCCGAGCCGGGCAGATGGATGGGACTGTCTGGATGGTGACATCTAAAAACTCCTGGATCAGGCAGAGCGCAGCAGGCTGCCGTCGGTCAGATTACGGATTTCAGTTGGATTTTTGTTTGGTCCAACCTTGTCATGAATGATACAGTCCAGTTGGCGATGAAAACAGCGGCGTACGGCAAGGGCGTTGCGAGCAGGCGGATGACCGGCCAGGTTGGCGCTGGTGGATACAATCGGGCCACCAAACGCCCGGCATAAGGCGGAGGCAACGGGGTGGGCTGTTACCCTTGCGGCAAGGGTATGATGAGTGCCGCGCAACCAGTAGGGGCTTTCCGGTCGGGCAGGCATCAGCCAGGTGACTGCGCCGGGCCAGCTCTGTTCCAGTCGTGAGCGCTGGCTGGGTGTTGGCTCGGTGACATAACGGCGTAGTTGGGAAAACTCGGCCGCAATGAGGATTAATCCCTTGCTGACGGGGCGCTGCTTGAGCGTCAGCAGGTAATGCACGGCGGCTTCGTCGAGTGGGTCGCAACCCAGTCCATAGACGGCTTCGGTGGGATAGGCAATGATGCCGCCGTGGCGCATGGCATGTGCCGCCATGCGCAGATGAAAAGTCGTGGAATTCCGCGTTGACTGGTTCACCCTGTGTTTGCCATCTCCTCCGCTTCATAGGACTCGGCAAAACTGCACTCTTTTTGCGGGCAGACTTTTTCGGTGCCTCGTCGTTTGGTTGTCTTGATAGTCAGTACCGGCCAGCCACATTTGGGGCAGGGTTCCTCGACCGGTTCATTCCATATTGCGTAGGTGCAATCCGGATATTTGGAGCAGGAGTAAAAAATCTTTCCAGAGCGGGATTTGCGCTTGAATAGCGTGCCCTTGTTGCACTGGGGGCAGGGGACACCGGTATCTTCCGGTTTCTCCAGCGGTTCGATATATTTGCAGTTCGGGTAGCTGCTGCAGCCGATAAATTTGCCATAGCGACCCTGGCGGATAATCAGTGGTGAGTTACACTCGGGGCAGCTGCGTCCCTCGACTGTTTCCGGCTCGTCGGGTTCGCTGTCACCATTCAGGTTGCGGGTGTAATCACACTCCGGATAGGCGGTACAGCCGATGAAGCGACCGCGGCGACCGAGGCGGATTGCCAGTGGTTTACCGCATTTCGGGCAGGCTTCATCCATTGCTTCCTGGGTGACATCCTTACGGCTGACGCTGGTCTCCTTGTCCTTTACCAGTTCAATAAACGGCGTCCAGAACTCCCGCATCAGCGGGATCCACTCCCGTTCTCCGCGAGAGACCTCATCCAGCTCATCTTCTAGGTTGGCGGTGAAGTTGTAATCGACATAACGGGTAAAGTGTTCGGTAAGAAACTTGTTGACCACCCGGCCTACATCGGTAGGAATAAATCGTTTTCGATCCATCTCCACATATTCCCGGTTTTGCAGAGTGGAGATAATGTTGGCATAGGTAGATGGCCGACCAATGCCATACTCTTCCAGCGCCTTGACCAGGCTGGCTTCCGAGTATCTTGGTGGCGGCTCGGTAAAATGTTGTTCCGGACGGATAGCGAGCAGTTTGACCTCATCACCTTCTTTCAGTGGCGGCAGCAGACGCTCCTTGTCTTCATTTCCTTTGGCATCATCCTTCCCTTCCTGATAGACCGCCATAAAGCCGGGGTTCACGATGGTGGAGCCGGTGGCGCGGAACAGGTTACCCGGTTCTCCTGCCTGCATATCCACGGCAACGGTATTGATGGTTGCATGGGTCATCTGACTGGAAACCGTGCGTTTCCAGATTAGATTATAGAGTTTGTATTGCTCTGCGCTGAGGTGGCTCTTGATAGTGTCTGGGAGATGGTGCACAGAGGTGGGCCGGATTGCCTCGTGGGCCTCCTGGGCGTTTTTAGCCTTGGTTTTATAGACACGGGGTTTATCCGGTACATTGCCAGCACCATAACGTTCACCGATCAGGGCACGGATCTCATCCAGTGCTTCCTGGGCCAAGGTGACCGAGTCGGTACGCATGTAAGTAATGAGGCCGACGGTTTCACCCCCGATATCAACTCCCTCATAGAGCTGTTGCGCGGTGCGCATGGTGCGTTGAGCCGTGAAGCCCAGCTTGCGGGAGGCTTCCTGCTGCAGGGTTGAGGTGGTAAACGGCGCGGTGGGATTGCGCTTGCGTTGCTTTTTTTCAACCCTGGTTACTACCAGCTTGCCATTTGCCGCCTGGTTGAGGGTTTGCTCAACTTCTTTGGCCTGTATGTTGCCAGTGATGCTGAATTGGCTGAGTTTTTCACTTTTATAATGGGTCAGTTTGGCGGGATATTCCTGCTTTTTGGCAGCGATATCTGCTTCTATGGTCCAGTATTCCCGTGACTGGAATTTCTCGATCTCCAGCTCTCGTTCCACTATCAGCCGCAATGCCGGGCTTTGTACACGGCCGGCGGACAGACCACGGCGGATCTTTTTCCACAACAGCGGCGAGAGGTTGAAACCCACCAGGTAATCCAGCGCCCGGCGCGCCTGTTGGGCATTGATCAGATCGGTGGAGAGTTCACGTGGATGCTGGATAGCCTCATTGATTGCACGTTTGGTGATTTCGTGGAATACCACGCGTCCTACCTGCTTGTCTTTGAGCAGTTTTTTCTTCTTGAGCAGTTCGTAAAGATGCCATGATATAGCCTCGCCTTCACGATCAGGATCAGTGGCGAGGTAAAGGGCATCGGCTTTTTTCAGCGCTTTGGCGATAGCATCGACATGCCGGGCATTTTTGTCGATTCCCCGGTACTTCATGGCGAAGTCGTTGGCCGGATCGACGGCCCCCTCTTTGGGCAACAGGTCGCGTACATGCCCATAGGAGGCGAGAACCTCATACTCTTTGCCCAGATATTTTTTGATTGTTTTCGCCTTGGCTGGCGACTCTACAATAACAAGATTTTTAGCCATAATTTAAAAAAAGCCCGCTGTCGCGGGCAGTAGTTGGTTATGTCACTCAAATTGGGGTTCGTGGGAAATAGCGAAGGAAAGCTACTGATTATCTATTAAAAATCAATTCATTACGCCCGCTATCTATTGTAAATCCACGAGTCCTGGTTAACGCTTTTCTCAGTGCAGATCGACTGGCATCTCATTAAATACCATATCTTCCATCCATGCAAAGGCAGCTTCCTGCCCCGGCATGTTGAACAGCACCATCAGCACCACCCACTTGAGGTGATCCAGATCAATATCGGTTGCCTCCAGCGCCATCACCCGGTCGATCACCATTTCACGGCTGACCTGATCCAGCACGGCTACCTGTTCGAGAAACAGCAGAAAACCCCGTGCTTCCCGATCAAGCTTTTCACTCTCATCACTTGTATAAAGACGGATAGAGTGGCTGCAGAGAGGTGATTCACTCAGGTTATCCTGTATGTTCGCCAATCCCTCCAGCCACCCGAGCGCCTTGTCTATTTCGCCGTTCTGAAACCCGGCGGCACTCAGTTCGGTACGCAGTGTGTCTTCGTCCGGTTCGATATCTACCTCTTCATATATGTAGTTCTCAAACAGATACATCAGCACATCGAGTACGGTTTCTTTCATGGTCATGCCCTCTTGTCGACCCGACTGTATAAACCGCCCGGCATAGATGCTACACGGTCCCGCAATTCTAGTACCAACAGCATGGAGGAAACTTCTTCTGTCGTCAATCCACTCCGTTCAACTATTGTATCGACAGTTATCGGATCATAACCCATGGTATCAAGCAGCTGGCGATATTCACTATCCGGTTCGACCATCGGGTTGCCGGGATGTTCCGTCCGGTGGGCGTTCTCCAGAGCCAGCGGAATGATTCCCGCAAGCTCTTCCATAATATCACTCGCGGTTTCGACCAGTTTTGCTCCTTCACGTATCAGACAGTGACAGCCCCGCGCCAGCGGGTTGTGGATGGAACCGGGGATAGCGAATACTTCCCGCCCTTGCTCTGATGCCTGCCGGGCGGTGATCAGAGATCCGCTGTGGGTTGCTGCTTCAACAACCAGTGTTCCCAGGCAGAGTCCGCTGATGATGCGGTTGCGGCGGGGAAAGTTGCCACGGGCGGGAGAGGTACCGATAGGAAATTCAGATACCAGAGCCCCTTTGTCGGCTATTTCATGGGCCAGTTCACGATGCCGGGCGGGATAGACGCGATCCATTCCGGTTCCGATGACGGCGATGGTCAGACCGTTTCCTGCCAAGGCTCCTCGATGGCAGTCGGCATCGATTCCCAGCGCCAGACCACTGGTAATCGTCAGTCCGTGCTCAGAAAGGTGACGGGCGAAATCAAAAGCGGTTTCACTGCCGGATCGGGATGCGTTGCGGCTGCCGACCATCGCCAGCTGGGGATAGCTGAGCAGGCCGGGTTCGCCATGTACGAACAGAAGAGGAGGGGGATCAGGGAGTTCGCGCAGTAGTGGGGGGTAATCTGCTGACCCAAGGGTCAACAGGTGGTGGTCAGGTTCCTCCAGCCAGCCAAGATCCCGTTCTACAGCCGCCTGGTCAGGGGCATCCAGGTAACTCAGCGTGGCGGGCCGGGTAACCCCGGCGGCCCTTAGCTTCTCGTGGCTCGCAGCGAATACAGCGGCAGGTTTGCCAAACTGTTCCAGCAGCCGGGTAAAAAGCCTTGTTCCAATTCCGGGGGCGCGCCACAATGCCAGCCAGTAAAAAAAATCATTTTCTTCCACCGTGGCAGCGGTGGTCACGGGGCGCGAACGGCATCCAGGACGTGAACTGGCCGGGTGGATTCCATCAACAGGGCATAGCTGACCTTGTCAAAGGTTCGAAATACCAGTAGTGTACCTGCGCGTTCGCCGGGCAGTTTGATATCCTCGCCCGTGACCGGATCTTTCATTCTGCCATTTGACTGATAGACAGCCAGTACGTGACCCGTTTTGATATCCTGTTGCCGCCCCAGATCCAGCACTACGGCCTGATACTGTCCTGCCATGGATGCTCCATCAAAAACCGATATTATACGGCCTTTCGTTCCGGGCTGGGGCGCGTGAGGAAAATAATACTGATTTGAGGTCGAGTTATCGCCCAGCGGCAGAAGGCGGTCACCGGTACGTATCTCTCGTGTAACGTCTGTTATCAACAGGGTGGCGGGATCTCCCGCCCTGTCCAGCATAGCGCCTGCTACTCTGACCGCTTCATGGCCCAGTATCTCTTTTTTATTGTTCGGGTTGCGATAGACTTCTCCGACGCGGTAAACGCCATAGCGGGTTGTTACTCCGGACGGTATGCCGCGGGCATAGATTCGCTCTCCTGTGATACCCGCCAGAAGCCGTTTTTCCACGCCTCCCAATACGTACGGCGCGAGTTCCAGCTCTTCTTTTGTTACCACCCTTGCCTGATTCAGAAAATGGTGTATTGCGTCCGGATCAACGGTTGGTATAGCCTGATCCAGCGGTTGTTCGCGCATGCGGGGAGAGAGTTTGACCACATTTTGGCTGCGGTGAAGCCTCAGAACCGGCTTCCCGTCCCGCAGCTCAAGGGCAATGATATCTCCGGGATAGATAAGGTGAGGATTGCTAATCTGCGGGTTTACCTGCCACACTTCCGGCCACAGCCAGGGGGCACGCAGGAAACGCGCGGATATATCCCATAGCGTATCCCCTTTGACCACCACATAGCGGTCGGGATGGCCGGGGTTCAGCGCAATGGTCTGAGCTATTGCAGAACCTGCCCAGCAGAAGAGCAGAAAAAAGGGTAAAATTGTGAGTTTCTGTATCATGTGCCTGAGCATAAACACTGTTTGCAATCCCTTTGGGTTTGTTACGTTACAATCTATATCGGTTCGAGTATCATAATTCTTAACCGTAAATATTTTGTAACCAGTCACCACTGAGAGCACGAGGCACACGAAGGTCATGATTTCAACGCGCAAATGGTTGATATTGACATTTTGGCAAACCTTGATCGTAATTTAACCTTATTATTTTACAAGTATATCGTTTTTTCTTCGCGCTCTTCGTGGTGAATAGTTACGATATTTTTAACGCACAACATAATATTTATCCGATGGCTCTGTTACCGATACTTCACTATCCCGATGCACGTTTGCGTAAAGCAGCCAAGCCGGTCAGCGACGTTAATGATGACATTCGCAAGCTGATCGAAGATATGTTTGAAACCATGTACGATGCGCCGGGTATCGGCCTGGCGGCATCCCAGGTGAATGTCCACCAGCGCTTGCTGGTGGCCGATATTTCGGAAAACAAGAATCAACCGCTGGTATTGATCAATCCAGTACTTCTTTCTCTGGACGGGCAGGAACAGACCGAAGAGGGCTGTCTTTCCGTGCCCGGCATATACGAGCCGGTCAAGCGGGCCAGTCAGGTCAAGGTCAGCGCCCTGGATCGGAGTGGCGCCCCCTTTGAACTTGAAGCTGAAGGGATGCTGGCTGTCTGTATTCAGCATGAAATCGATCACCTGGATGGCAAACTGTTTGTTGATTATCTGTCGGAAATGAAGCAGCAACGCATTCGCAAGAAGCTGGAAAAACAGCGGCGTCACACCATGTAACCCACAGGATTTGTCGCAATGAGTACTCGTCTGAAAATTATTTTTGCCGGTACGCCGGATTTTGCCGTTGCGGCACTCGATGCCCTGCTGGAAATGGATCAGCATGAGATCTGTGCAGTCTATACGCAGCCTGATCGGCCCGCTGGCCGGGGACGGAAGCTGACAGCTACTCCTGTCAAAGCAGCGGCACTGGAATATAGTCTTTCGGTATATCAGCCCGCTACCCTGAATGATCTGGAACAGCAGCAGCGGTTGCGTGCTCTGCAGGCAGATCTTATGGTGGTGGTTGCCTATGGTCTGTTGTTGCCACCGCCGATACTGGATGCCCCCCGTCTGGGGTGCATCAATATTCATGCCTCTTTATTACCTCGCTGGCGGGGTGCTGCGCCGATTCAGCGGGTCATCTTGGCGGGAGACTCTGAAACTGGCGTAACCATTATGCAGATGGATGAGGGGCTGGATACCGGCCCCGAGCTTTATCGCCTGACTACACCTGTTCATGCCAATGATACCGGCCGGATATTGCATGATCGGCTCGCCAGGTTAGGAGCCCAGGCGCTGCTGGATACCCTCGGGCTGATCGTGGGCGGAACAGTTTGCCCGGTTCCGCAGGATGAAAAATCCGCAACCTATGCTCCCAAACTTCATAAGAATGAGGCTGTTCTGGACTGGGTGCTCTCTGCGCAAGAACTGGATCGGCAGGTTCGTGCGTTCAATCCATGGCCTGTGGCGCAGACCTTGTTGTGTGGGGAGGTATTGCGTGTGTGGCAGACGGAGCCTTTTTCCGGTGATTTCGATAAGGTGCCCGGAACGGTGCTGCGGGTCAGCAAGCAGGGGATAGATGTTGCTACTGGTGACGGTATACTCCGTTTGCAACGTTTGCAAAGTGCGGGTGGCAAGCTGCTCGATGCTGCAGCATTTATTAATGGACATCCTGATTTGCACGATCCCGATATTGTGTTGGGATTATCCTGTTAACCCGGTAACAACATATATAGTTGCCGGGTTAATAAGGTTATGAAACCGAGACTCGCAGCCGTGCGAGTACTAAACCAGGTGCTTGGTCAGGGTCGTTCTCTATCGACCGTGTTGCCGGAAATTCTCGAGTCTGTTCCCCAGGCTAATGATCGCGCCTTTGCCCGGCAGCTCTGTTTTGGGGTGCTGCGTTTTCTGCCACGGCTTGAGGCGTGCGCCACGCATCATCTCAATCGTTCGTTGAAGGCAAAGGATCAGAATCTGCATGCCATCATCCTGCTGGGTCTGTATCAATTGATTTATCTGCGTGTCCCGGATCATGCTGCCGTGTCGGAAACGGTAGCGCTTACTCGTGCTGTTGGCAAGCCCTGGGCGCGATCTCTGGTCAATGCTGTGCTGCGAGGATTTCTGCGCTGCAAGGAGCAGACCCTTGTTCAGGTTGACCAGGATGAGGCAATCGCTACAGCCTTTCCACACTGGTTGTTTGACATGCTGCGCTCAGACTGGCCAGAGCAGTGGCGAACGATTGTTTGTGGCAGCAATGAACAACCACCGCTGACACTGCGTGTCAACCGGAGGCGTATTGAGCGATCCGCCTGGCTGCAACGGCTTCGTGCTGCGGGAATGGATGCTGTTGAGCTACCGGACTCTGAAAGTGGCCTGATGTTGGCCCAGCCTGTTGATGTCACCACCCTGCCGGGTTTTTTGGAAGGGGATGTTTCGGTGCAGGATGGTGCGGCACAGCTTGCTGGCGCGTTGCTTGGTGCAAAACCGGGTGAAAGAGTACTGGACGCCTGTGCCGCGCCAGGCGGGAACACAGCACATATCCTGGAGTTACAACCAGAACTTGCCGAGTTGGTGGCGATCGATATTGACGAGGAACGCTTGCCGCGGGTTGAGCAGAATCTGTCCCGACTGGGCTTGAGCGCACGGTTACTGACCGGCGATGCCGCCGAGCCTTCACAGTGGTGGGATGGTGAACGGTTTGATCGTATTTTGCTCGATGCACCCTGTTCGGGTACAGGTGTAATCCGGCGTCATCCCGATATTAAAGTGTTGCGGCGAGCCGACGATATCTCTTCTTTAGTGGCAAAACAACAACATTTATTGGAGTCGTTGTGGTCTTTACTCAAGCCAGGCGGTATCCTGTTGTATGTAACCTGCTCCATTCTGAAACAGGAAAACGAGCAGCAAGCAGCAGGTTTTGTTGACAGGCATTTCGATGCAAGGGAGGTTCCCCTGGATGTGCTATGGGGAAGATCAATGTCCGCAGGACGGCAGATTTTGCCCGGTGACAACCAGATGGACGGTTTCTACTATGCGTGTCTGCATAAAAAACGTGTTAATAATTACTGACCAGGAGTCTGTCGGATTTGGGAATAATCTACTGCGCTGATGGGAGAGCGGCCAAAATATCCCCGGTTTTTCGTTAAATAGCCCCACTATTCGCCTCAAAACCAGAAATATTTTGACTCGATCTCCCACCAGCTCGCTACGATTACCCAAACCCGACAGACTCCTAGCAGCATTCATATACCCGCACCTCCAGGGAGTTTGGGTATAGACGCTGTTCTCCTTGCTATAACGCTTTTTGAGGTTTCTGCTGAAATGAAATTTCATGATAAGACCATTCTGCAATGAGAAACGCCGAGGGTAACAAGGGAGAAATGATGCTGAATGGGAACCGGATAACTTTGTTCGTGGTCGGCCTGTTGTTAATCAATTTCCTGCTTGTTTTACCCGCTACGGTTCGAGCGCAGGATCCGCCATTTACTATCCGCAGTGCCCATATATACCTTGATAACAAGGTATATCTCGTTAATGCGAATATCCATTACAGCCTTACCCGGCCTGTGCTCGATGCCTTGCGTAACGGTGTGCCATTGACGATTGAGTTGCGTATCGAACTGATACAGAATCGGGACTGGCCCTGGTGGAATGAAACCATCGCAGTTATCAAACAGCGTTATCGGTTACGTTATTTTGCGCTTGCCCAACATTATGTGTTGAGGAACCTGAATATGGGTACCGAGTCCAGCTACCAGACTCTGGGTGCGGCTCTTGAGGCGCTTGGGCGATTGAAAGAGCTTCCCCTGATCGATCAGAACCTGTTGCCGGCAGGCGAGAATTATGTGGCCCGTATGCGTGTTGCTCTGGATATTGAGTCCCTGCCCACGCCGCTGCGTCTGCTGGCCTATCTTTCATCTCGCTGGCGTCTGACCAGCGAATGGTACACATGGAAACCGCAGCTTTGATTAAGCTGCTGCGGAAAACAGGCCGGATTATTACCGGGCCGCGGTTGTTGATTCTGCTGGTTGTTCTGTTGCTTGCTTCACTCTACGTGATGATTGGTGCGGCCAGAAATTCTGCGTTGTTCAGCCCGTATTTTGGTTTGTTGCTGGTTCTTAACATTGTGGCGCTGATAGCCCTGCTTGCGTTGATTCTCTATCAGTTGCAGCAGTTAATATCACAGTATCGGCATCATGCCGCTGGCTCACGAATGAAGCTGCGGCTGGTATTTCTGTTTATTGTTTTATCAATTACCCCGGTTTCTGTGATGTACTATTTTTCGTTGGAGTTTATTCATCGCGGGGTTGACAGCTGGTTCGACGCGACCATTGAAAATGCATTACAGAACAGCCTGGAGTTGAGTCGTGCTTCACTTAATGTGCGAAAGCGTGAACTGCTGCATGCGACAGAGCAGATGGCTGACGAGCTTGTGCATGTGGAGAAACGATCCGTTGTGCTGTTGTTAAATGAATTTCGGCAGCGTAGCGGGGCTGACGAACTTGCCCTGTTTACTGCCAATGGTCATGCCATTGCGTCCAGTTTAAGAGAGCTGGGTCGGCTGGCGCCGACACCACCCAATGATGCAATCCTGATTCAACTGCGCGAAAGACGCTCATATGTCGGTCTTGAACCTTTTAATGAAAACAGTGCGCGGGTTCGGGTGGCCGTCAACGTTCCTGCCTCGCTGGCGTTTCGTGATGCCGGTTTTCTGCAGGCACTGTATACAGTGCCTCCGCGCATGAGCACGCTGGCCGGAAGTGTGCAGCAAGCCTATACCAAATACACCGAGCTAACCTTTCTGCGCGAACCGCTTAAATACAGCTTTACCCTTACCTTGTCATTGGTGCTGCTGCTCACCATACTGACTGCCGTATGGGCGGCATTTGTCTATGCTCATCGCCTGGTCGCGCCAGTTCGTGATTTGGTAAAGGGTACCCGGGCGGTGGCCGCTGGTGATTATGCCCGGCGTTTGCCGGTTCGCAGCCATGATGAATTCGGTCACCTGGCTCGCTCGTTTAACGAGATGACCCAACGACTTGCCCTGGCTCGTGATGAAGCCCAACAGAGTCAACATCATATCGAGACCCAGCGTTCGTATCTGGAGGCAATACTGAAACGTCTTTCTTCCGGTGTACTGACAGTAGGGGCTGATGGTGTTCTGCATACGGCTAATCCCGCAGCTGCGGCCATTCTCGATGTGCCGTTGGCAGAGCTTGCCAGATGCACTCTGAACTCCATCGCCGAACAGTTTCCGCACCTTGAACCCTTTGCCTCAGCCCTTGTTCCTCATCTTTCGGCGCAAGGGGCCGGCGAATGGCGTGAGGAGGTGGCGCTGTTTGGCGCTACTGGCAGACAAGTGCTTATGTGCCGTGCTACCGTATTGCATCGTATGAGTGATACGTTGCATGATCATGTGATTGTATTTGACGATATTACCAGCCAGATCAAATCCCAGCGCGATGCGGCCTGGAGTGAAGTGGCCCGGCGTCTGGCCCATGAGATAAAAAACCCGTTGACCCCCATCCAGCTCTCTGCCGAGCGGCTGCGGCGCAAATATCTGGCCAGCATGCCGCCGGAAGATGCTGGACTTCTGGATCGATCAACCCACACGATTGTCCAGCAGGTTGAGGCCCTGAAAGAGATGGTCAAGGCGTTTTCTGATTATGCGCGCACACCTGAAATCTATTTGCGGCCGCTGAACCTGAACCAGTTGATTTCCGAAGTACTTGATCTCTACCGGGAGGAGGGCGACACAGTAAAGTTTATACTTGATCTGCAAGCTGATATTCCTCTGATCGATGCAGACTCAGTGCGGATGCGGCAGTTGTTGAATAACCTGTTCAAGAATGCTCTGGAAACTGTGGCAGAAAAACAGGGTGCAAAAATAGCCATCCGCACCTGCTGGAAAGATGAACATGACGGCCATTTCATCGAGCTGCGTGTTGAAGACAACGGTCCGGGTATTCCGGCCGATGTTATGGCTCATCTGTTTGAGCCCTATATGACGACCAAACCAAAAGGAACGGGTTTGGGACTTGCTGTAGTAAAAAAGATCGTGGAGGAACATAATGGATTGATACGTGCGGAAAATTTGCCGACGGGTGGTGCTTGTTTTGTCATTCGTTTGCCACTGGCAGCTGCAAATAGTCAATCTTCAATTCCTGCCGTAACAAGGGAGAAGCAGGCATGAGTACGCCTTATATATTAGTCGTGGATGACGAACCTGAAATTCGCCACCTGGTTCAGGAAATTCTGGAAGAAGAGGGTTATGAGGTCTCGGTGGCAGAAAACGCTGAACAAGCCCGGCGAGCGCGACGCTTTAGGCGTCCGGATCTGGTGCTGCTGGATATCTGGATGCCGGATGTTGATGGTCTTTCCCTGCTCAAGGAGTGGTCGGATGAAAACGGACTTGATATGCCGGTAATTATCATGTCCGGACATGCAACGGTGGAAACCGCCGTCGAGGCGACCCGTCTGGGCGCCTATGACTTTATTGAAAAACCACTGTCACTGGCTAAACTGC
Organism: Gammaproteobacteria bacterium; assembly: GCA_024277595.1. Taxonomy (GTDB): domain Bacteria; phylum Pseudomonadota; class Gammaproteobacteria; order Thiohalospirales; family Thiohalospiraceae; genus DRMK01. Next base: position 6,144 of record JAJRUV010000195.1, on the reverse strand, counting down.
TACTGACTGTGGAAAATACGCTGCATACGGACAAGCTGAAAAAGGAAAATATTGATCTGCGGCGCTACTCGCCCCACCGGATTGAGCCGGTTGGCAAGAGTCTGCTGATGCACCAGCTGCGGGAGAGCATAACCCGTTTTGCAAAGCATGAAAATGGTGTTCTTTTAACTGGGGAATCTGGCACTGGCAAGCGTCTGTTTGCTCGTTATTTGCATGAGCTGAGTTCACGCAGGGAGGCACCTTTTATTGAAATAAGCGTGGCTTCTTTTGGTGAAGAGGATGCCAACGAAGAGCTGTTTGGCAGCGAGCGGAACGGCCAGGTACGTTTCGGGCGCCTGGAGCAGGCCAATGGAGGCACTTTGTTTCTGGAGGATGTTGCCGAAATGGATGCATCAATCCAGGCCCGTCTATACAGTGCGCTGCAAAACCGGCGTTTCCACCGGGTCGATGGACAGGATGCTGTGCAAACCGATGTGCGTGTGATTGCTGCTACGCATCATGCTCTGGAGCCACTGGTGAGCAAGGGGAGTTTCCGCCAGGATCTCTATTACAAACTGAATGAACTACCACTGCATATTCCCCCTTTGCGGGAGCATTGCGAGGATATACCGGAGCTGCTGGCATTTTATGCTGATTTTTTTGCTACGCGTGAAAACCTTTCCTATCGCAGTTTTACAGTGGCGGCACAAAATTATCTGCGCAACTATCCCTGGCCGGGAAATGTGCGTGAACTGACCAACCTGGTGCAAAGGTTGCTGATTGTCGGCAACGGGGACGAGATAGATCGGGATGAGGTTGAAGCGGTTCTGGGAGCTGGTTCGCCCCCCTCTCCGGGCATGTCTGTCTTTCAGCCCAACTTTGATTTGCCCTTACGTGAGGCCAGAGAGCGTTTCGAAAAAGCCTATCTGGAATGCCAGTTGCGCAAGATGGATGGGAATGTAGGAAAGGTAGCCCGGATTGCGGGTATCGAACGCACTCATTTGTATCGTAAACTGCGTACTCTGGGCATTGATCACAAGGAGTTGGCCGGAAAGGGCACCGAATCGTAGATAGGTGAAATAGGTGAGTGATCTCCATCCTGGCCGGGTTATTAATTACCCTGCCTTGAAGAACAGGAACTGTTGTTACCCCAATGAAAATTATAATTCTTGGCGCCGGCCAAGTCGGGGCCTCCCTGGCGGCGAATCTTGCCAGTGAAGCCAATGATATAACCGTTGTCGATACTGAGCCGGAGCGGCTGCACAATCTGCAGGATCGTCTCGATATTCGTACCGTGGTCGGCCAGGCATCTTATCCTGATGTGTTGAGCCGGGCGGGAGCGGATGATGCCGACATGATCATTGCTGTTACCAACAGCGATGAGACCAATATGGTTGCCTGTCAGGTTGCCTACACGCTGTTCCACACCCCCACCAAAATTGCCCGGGTGCGCGGGGTGGGTTATCTGGCTCACAAAGAAAAGCTGTTTGCCCAGGACTCACTGCCGGTCGATGTTCTTATCAGTCCTGAACAGTTGGTGACTGACTATATTCAACGTCTCATCGAGCATCCGGGGGCATTGCAAGTACTTAATTTTGCCAACGGTCTGGTGCAGCTGGTGGCGGTCAAGGCGTACTATGGTGGTCCGCTGGTGGGTCATGCGCTGCGCACTCTGCGTGAGCACATGCCCGGGGTGGATACCCGGGTGGCGGCCATTTTCCGGCGTGGAAAACCAGTAACTCCGGATGGGGATACGGTTATCGAGGTGGATGATGAGGTGTTTATCATCGTTGCCAAAAAACATGTTCGTGCGGTAATGAGTGAGTTGCGTCGTCTGGACAAACCCTACAAGCGGATCATCATTGCCGGGGCCGGTAATATCGGCAAGCGGCTGGCCAAGGCTCTGGAGCCGCATTTCCAGGTCAAGGTAATTGAACATAATCATGAGCAGGCCCGGGTTGCCTCCGAAGAGCTGGAGAAAACTATTGTCCTGCTGGGGGATGCTGCAGATGAGGAGCTGTTGCTGGAGGAGAACATTGAAAATACCGATGTGTTCTGTGCCCTGACCAGTGATGATGAAGCCAATATTCTTTCTGCCATGCTGGCCAGGCGCATGGGCGCGCGCAAGGTAATGTCGCTAATCAACCGGGTTTCTTATGTGGATCTGGTAGAGAGTACCGACATCGATATCGCCATTTCTCCGCAACAGTCCACCATCGGCAGTCTGCTGGCCCATGTGCGGCGGGGTGATGTGGTGGTGGTGCACTCATTGCGCCGCGGTGCCGCCGAGGCCATTGAGGCGGTGGCGCATGGTGATCCGGACTCCTCCCGGGTGGTGGGTCGGGCGGTGGATCAACTCAAACTGCCTCCCGGAACCAACATCGGTGCTATCGTGCGTGGCAAAGAGGTTATCATTGCCCATCATGACACCATTATCGAACCTGAAGATCACATCATCCTGTTTCTTGTGGACAAGCGCCATATTCCCGAGGTTGAGCGGCTGTTCCAGGTAGATGTGACCTTTATCTGAAATTGGTCTGAACAGGCATGCAACCCGCAGTCATCCAGCGAATCGTCGGCCTGTTACTGATGCTGTTCAGCAGTACCATGCTGCCACCGGCGGCTATCGCGCTGCTCTATGGGGATGGGGCGTTGTATCCCTTTCTGCTTGGCTTTGTGTTGATTCTGGTTACCGGCGGACTGCTCTGGTTTCCGGTCCGGCATCAGCGCAAGGAGTTGCGTCTTCGTGACGGGTTCGTGGTAGTGGTGCTGTTCTGGACCGTGCTGGGTGCCTCTGGCGCCATTCCGTTGATGTTGTCAGAGTTGCCGCACATGTCGCTTACCGATGCGGTATTCGAATCCATTTCGGGGTTAACCACCACCGGCGCAACGGTGATTGTCGGCATCGACAATCTGCCACACTCCATCCTTTTCTATCGACAGCAGTTGCAGTGGCTGGGCGGGATGGGAATCATCGTGCTGGCAGTGGCTATCCTGCCGATGCTGGGTATTGGTGGCATGCAGCTCTATCGGGCCGAAACACCAGGGCCGATGAAGGACAACAAGCTTACCCCGCGCATCACCGAAACCGCCAAGGCGCTGTGGTATATCTATCTGGGGCTTACCATCGCCTGCGCGGTTGCCTACTGGCTGGCCGGCATGGGGGTTTTCGATGCCGTTGCACACGCTTTTTCCACTGTCGCCATTGGCGGGTTTTCCACCCATGATGCGAGTATCGGTTTTTTCCACAGCACCGCTATCGAGATGGTGGCAGTGGTGTTCATGCTGCTGTCGGGCATCAACTTCGCGCTGCATTTTCTGGCCTGGCGCTCTACCAGCATCCGGCCCTATTTTCAGGATTCAGAGTGTAAAACCTATTTGTTGATACTGGCGGCGGTCAGCGTGGTGACCGTTGGTTATTTGTATTTGATGGGAACCTTCCCTGATTTTAGCGATACGTTGCATCACGGGCTGTTTCAGGTGATCTCGATCGGTACTACGACAGGATTTACCACTGTAGAATATTTTGCCTGGCCGGGATTCCTGCCGGTTCTGCTCATCTTTATCAGTTTCATCGGCGGGTCTGCTGGTTCGACGGGGGGTGGCATGAAGGTGATCCGTTTTCTGCTGTTGTTCAAGCAGGGGATCCGTGAGCTGAAGCGCCTGATTCATCCTACCGCCCAGATCCCGATCAAAGTGGGAGGAAAACCCTTGCCTCCCCAGGTTATCGAGGCAGTGTGGGGTTTTTTCGCCACCTATGTGGCGATCTTCAGCATCATTATGCTGGGTCTGATGATGACTGGTCTGGATCAGGTGACCGCCTTCTCCGCCGTGGCGGCATCTCTGAACAATCTGGGTCCGGGGCTGGGGGAGGTGGGCATGCACTACCGCGATATCAACGACCCTGCCAAATGGATGCTCTGCTTCGCCATGCTGCTGGGGCGGCTGGAGATCTTCACCATGCTGGTGTTGCTGACACCGGCTTTCTGGCGCAGATAGAGTGATGGATTCAGAAGCGTGGGATGAGCGTTATCGAGATGCTGTTGTTGGCGCTGAACCGGCACGGGTGCTGCTGGAAAACCACCACTTGCTGCCGCAACGGGGCAGGGTGCTGGATCTGGCTTGCGGACTGGGGGCCAACACGCTGTTTCTGGCCGAAAGCGGATTGGATGTCACTGCCTGGGATTTCAGCGTGGTGGCGATAGAGAAACTGCATGCCGCTGCTGTGAGCAGGAAGCTTTCTGTCACTGCCAAAGTACGGGATGTCACGGCACAACCACCTGAGCCGCAAAGTTTTGATGTAATTGTGGTCAGCCGTTTCCTTGATCGTTCTCTTGTCCCTTATCTGATAGAGGCTCTGCGGCCTGGTGGGGTGATCTTTTACCAGACCTTTATGCTGGAGGCGATTGACAAAACCATCGGGCCAAAAAATCCGGTTTTCCGGCTGGCCCAAAATGAGTTGCTGGAGCTGTTCAAATCACTGCACCTGTTATGTTACCGGGAGGAGGGGCAGGCTGGAGATGTCAGCCAGGGATTTCGTAATGAAGCCATGCTGGTGGCTGAAAAATGTTCCACTCCCTGACAGTCACTCACCAAAGGACTCAGTAGTATAGCGGTGTATCTTTACGGTGTCGGACCAATAATTTGCAGGCAGCCCCGCTTTCTGTTTCAGATGCTGCAGAAATTCGCGTGGTTCGGGAAGCGACTCCCACACGCTGGGCAGGAACGTTCCCCGATAGCTGCGTTCTTCCAAGATCAACCCATCCACTCCGGAGCGGATCTGCCGGATAAGATCCGCTTCCGAGCTGAACGCCACCGGCTTTGGCGGACTGAGTACCGAGATCTCGATCTGCAGTGAATCAAACTCACTTTTGTTCAGCGGGGGGAAACGGGGATCAGAAAAGGCTGCGGCATAGGCGTTACAAGCGGTATCTTCGACCAGTGGCCGCACTGCCTCGAGGGTGCCGATGCAGCCGCGCAGACGGTCGCCAATATGCAGGGTAACAAAGGTAGCGCGTTTCACTTGCAGTGACTCAGGATAGCGGGAGTGATCGACGGCAAGCGGCCTGCCCTCTTCAAGGCCGTGCCGAACCGAGCGCCGTGCCGTCTCCAGCAAGATGCCTCTTTCTTCTGCGGAGAGATTATTCAAAGATCCAGGCGCCATAACCTACCACTTGATCACGGGGGCCGGCGGTGTCACCGGAGTTGCGCAGATCCAGTGTGGTTGCCTTCAGGCCATGGCGGCGGACAGCCAGCAACAGACCGCTGACCGGATTGCGCCCGCAGGCATCGTGATAACCGATATCCTCCGGATGAAGCCTCTCGATCGCCCGGCTGGTTGTCCGATCCAGCTGTTGTGCGGTGGTGTAGTCCTGGTAGTGACTCAGATCGGAGCTGACTACGATCAACGTGCCAGATCCGTCCCACAGCCGTTCGATGACTTCGGCAACCTCTTCGGCCGATGCATCGCCAACCACCAGTGGCACCAGCGTAAAGTTGGCCAGCGTCCGCTGCAGAAAGGGGAGCTGAACCTCCAAGCTGTGCTCCAGAGTATGGGCATCATCAAAAATTCGCACCTGGGGCAGATCACTCAATTGCTCCATGGCTCGCTGATCAATCGGGATAATTCCCAATGGGGTGCTGAAAAAATCCGCACTGCTGAGTGCCAGCCCCTGAAAGCCGATCTGGTGCGCCGGTCCCAGCAATACCACCCGCCGGATCAGTGTGGCCGATGTTTCCAGTGTCTTGTAGGCGCTGGCGGCAACCGCGCCGGAATAGATATATCCCGCATGGGGAACGATTATGGCTTTGGGTGATGCTGCTACTGGTCTTGCTGCGGCCAGAAACTGATCAACACTGTTGGCCAACTCGGCGGTATCTTCCGGATAAAACATCCCGGCCACCGCAGATTCTCGTACTTCGGACATTATCTGCTCTCCACTCTCCTGCTTAATCAAACATAAGGGCAAACAGCATCTGGTTCAAGGTTGAATCGTTTATTTAATGGCCCCATGTAAAGAGTATCTTTTATTCGTCTCGATTAAAGGTTAAAACCACCGCCTTTAGGCGGTCAGATTTATCTGCGATACTGGCCGCTGGCACTATTGAAGGTGGTAAGGTATGGAATATCGCTACGGTAGTCACACGGTTTACAAGATTCAGTAT
>JAJRUV010000194.1 GCA_024277595.1 Gammaproteobacteria bacterium | reverse complement strand
GTCACAACAGAAATAGCAGCCTGGGTGGAGGATCGCAACCAGAAGACGTGGCCTGCAGACTGGCGCTTTACTACCGAGGACGCCCGCATCAAGCTGAAGCGTCTTTATCCTAAATTATCTGATTGATAGACTGCTAGCCAGACAACCTGGTGGAGTTTTTTTTGTCAACAACCCACACCGCAGCTTCCAGCCGGGAATGGAGATTCAACTTTTTTAGTAGATGTTTGACATGTACCTTGACGGTTCCTTCGGTAATATCCAGCTTACGGGCAATAAGTTTATTGCTAAGACCGCTGGCGATAAGATTCAAAATCTGCTCTTCTCGCTCAGTCAGTCCCGCTTTGTCAGGATCCCTCGGAGTGGCCTCTTCCCTCAATGCATGCGCCAACAGCTCGGTGAGCTTGTCGCTGATCACCAGACGTCCTTTTGCCGCAACCTGCAGGCGATCCAGAATCTCTTCCGGCTCCATATCCTTGAGCAGATAACCATCGGCCCCGGCGCGTAACGCGGCTACTACATGTTCCTCATTGTCGGAAACAGTGAGTATGATAACGCGGGAGCCGATATCGGTTTTTTTTAAAACTTTAAGGGTTTCGATTCCATCCATACCTTTCATGTTTAAATCAAGCAAAATCAGATCAGGATTCAACCTAGAGGCCAGCAAAAGTCCCTCCTCTCCACTGGCGGCCTCACCGGCCAGAGAAAGCGAATCATCCAGCGCAACAAGATCAGCAACACCTTTGCGAAAAAGGGGATGATCATCGATGATGATAACGGTACTTGTTTTTCCGCTGTTCATTAGCTGCAATTCCTTGGTTAGACGGGACAGAAAACCTGTCCTGATTGAACGGGATGGTGTGGCAACATAACCCGACGGACTCCTAAGCTCTCTTTTGTGCCGCGTCTTTCAAATAGTGCGGGTGGTGAGGCGTAAACACCAGGTGTACCCGTGTCCCCCCTTCCGGGAGCCGGGATACCTGGATACTCCCCTCCAGGCCGGCGGCTCGCTCATTCATAATGGCCAAGCCATAGTGATCCAGTCGTTCTGCCCCTTCATTGATCCCTACCCCATTATCATCGATACGAATAGTTACCTGACCGGTATCATTATCGTACTGAATATTCACCCCCGCGTGTTCTGCCCTGGAGTGCCGGGTTACATTGGCAAGGGCTTCACGGATGATGTGCAGAATATGAATCTCCTCGTTGGCATTGAGCTGACAACCACCCAGCTGGTTATCCAGTGTAATCGCGATCCCACTCCGGCTGCGAAACTCTTCAACCGTTTCTTCCAGTGCGCTATTCAATCCGGGACCATCAATTTTCAGTCGGAAGGTTGTAAGCAGTTCACGCAGTTGCCGGTAAGCCCGGCTGATGCCGTCTCGCAGTTCATTGATAATAGGTCTGGCAGTCTGTTCGCTGTCAGGACGGGATAGTGCCGCATTGAGCCGTGCAACCTGGATTTTCAGATAGGAGAGCGACTGAGCCAGGGAGTCGTGAAGTTCGCGGGCGATAACACCGCGCTCTTCCAGCAGGGCAAGACGGCGGCTTTCGGTTGCCCGCCGGGTGATATTAATAGCAATACCGATATGGTGAGCCACCGCTTCCAGCGAGCGTATCTGCCACTCCTCAAACTCCTGATTAGACGGTATTTCCGTCAACAATACACCGTATTGCTGATTTTGATCCCGTATGGGAGTAGATACAACGCGCAAGGGGGTGCTGTCTTTGCGCTGAAATTTCATTGTGTGGGTACTGTGCTTGCTGAAACAGGCAGCACAATCAGGTGGTGAGCAGATATCCTGTTCCCCGGAGGCCGATTGACGGGTGGTTGCCAGCTTGAAAGCCCTGCCGTTGCCATCGGCCGCCAGACATATGGTCCCGGCACCAACTTCCAGCAATTTTTCGACATCCCTGAGCAGTTCCATGTAGACGGTATTGGATGTAGTAGCTGTGTGCAGGCGATTGGTTGTGTTGTAAAGCAATTCAAGTGAGCGGTTGCTGCGCTCAAGATCAGAGGTTTTCGCCCGGACGCGCTTCTCCAAAAAGGTATATTTCTTTGACAAATCCTCAGCCATTACATTAAAAGCACTTCCTAACTGGCTTAATTCGTCGTTATTTTTTGTGTAACGAGTACGAATCGAAAAATCACCACGACGAGCAGCTCTAGCACAACGCAGTAAATCATGCAGCGGCACCAATACCTGATTGTTCATCATATACATGGTAATAAATACCACAATCAATGTCAGAAACAGGGAACTTATCTGGATCAACCGCAACAGACGTATTTTTGACTCGGCATTCTCTTCGAGCAGCTTGACCAGACGATCAATATCCGCCACGAACAGATCGACGTTGGCAAGATAGCCGGTATGCCACTGGCTGTTGACCAGATCCTCTTTGAGCAATAACGGTTTGATTTTTTCATGCCACTGTTGCGCAATATATTGATAAGTGGCGTTAAGTTTGTTTTTTGGATTATTAGACAACACAGAGACCAGCCGGGCATCGACAAGGCGAGCTTCAAACTCATCTGCCAGCCTATCAGTTGCGTCAATGGAGACCGCCGGATTTCTACCCATGCCTTTTTCCTGAGCCAGCGCATTTGCAATTCGATAGGACTGCATACGCAGCGTACCTGCCTGGTTGATTGCTGAAGCCACGCCTTGTGTCAACTCCGCGATAATGACCGAGCTAACCATGCTTATAAAAGCAAAACCGGTAATAGTCGCCATGGCGATACCCATGCGCAGCAGCAACGATTTTTTGGTTAGTTGATACATGGTCGGGGTTATAACACCAACATAAAAGTACTTTATTACTCCGGCAACCAAAGGCGAGGGGCGTTCGAGACGTTCTGTTATTTTAACGCAAGTAGAACCGTGCTGCGTGCCTTGACCACAATCTCTCCGGCTGCTGTTACCTGTTTTTCATCGACAGGTTGATAAGACAGCGCCGTATCGAGCAGATAGTTCCAGTGAAGTCCACTACCGCCCCCCTTGCTGACCTGCGGCAGTTTAAAGGAGAGTTCTTTATCATCAGCATTCAGAATGATTAGCAGCGTATCATCAATTTCTACCGGAAACCGCTCTACCTCTTCCAGTATATCGCCTGTCAGCAACATGCCGATGCAGTGAAGAGCGGTGTCGTGCCAACGTTCGGCACTCATCTCTCCACCCAAGGGATCCAGCCACTCAATATTTCGCAACCCAGTGCGTTTTGATACCTGTCTGCCATGTAGAAAATTCTGGCAGCGCAATACCGGATGATTACGACGCAGGGAAATCAGATAACGAACATAATCCATGAACCCGGACTCTTCATCCGTAATCGCTGACCAGTCAATCCAGCTAATCCTGTTGTCCTGGCAGTAGGCATTATTGTTTCCTCTTTGGCTGCGGCCAAACTCGTCCCCGGCCAGTAGCATGGGAGTACCCTGTGCAAACACGACATTGGCCAGCATGTTGCGGCGCTGCTGGTGGCGCAAGGCAATAATATCCGGGTCTTCCGTGGCCCCTTCCACGCCGTAGTTGTTACTGAAGTTTTCGTGATGACCGTCCTGGTTGTTTTCCCCGTTCGCCTCGTTGTGGCGTTCGTTATAGCTGACTGTATCCGCCAGGGTGAAACCGTCATGACAGGCGACGAAATTAATGCTGGCCCACGGCTTGCGCCCGTTGCCTTCAAACAGGTCGCTGGAACCCAGCAGACGCCGTCCCACATCCGGCAATACCCCCTTGTCACCACGCCAGAATCGCCGCACAGTATCACGGAAGTGATCGTTCCACTCCGTCCAGCCAATGGGGAAACTGCCCAGTTGATAGCCGCCCGGTCCGATGTCCCAGGGTTCGGCAATCAGCTTGGTTCGGGACAAAACCGGATCCTGATGAATAGCATCAAAGAATCCGCCATGAGAGTCAAAGCCGTGCCGCTCCCGTCCCAACGTCACCGCCAGATCAAAACGAAAACCATCCACATGCATCTCCGTTACCCAGTAACGAAGACTGTCCATCACTAGTTGCAATACCCGCGGATGGGTAAGATTCAGCGTATTACCCACGCCGGTATCATTGATGTAGTAGCGCGGATTATCTTGATTCAGCCAGTAGTAGGAGGCATTGTCGATACCTCGAAAACTCAAAGTTGGGCCCAACTCACTCCCCTCCGCGGTGTGGTTGTAAACCACATCCAGCAACACCTCGATACCGGCATCGTGCAGTCGCCGCACCATGGTTTTGAACTCTGCCAGATGGGGCTGGCTCATATAGCGCATCTCCGGAGCAAAGAAATTCAGCGTGTTGTAACCCCAGTAGTTGCGCAACCCTTTCTTGACCAGAAAGTGATCATCCAGATAAGCATGCACCGGCATCAGTTCGACTGCGGTTATTCCCAGCGCCTTCAGATAAGCCACAATCTCATGATGACCCAGTCCGGCAAAGGTGCCACGGTCTGCCACCGGAACCCCCTCATGCAAAATGGTGAAACCGCGTACATGCGTTTCATAAATTATCGTTTGCGGCCAGGGGACAGCCGAGGGACGATCCCCATCCCAGGTGAATGCGGGATCCACCACCCGGCACTTGGGCATGGCCTGGGCGTTATCCCGCTTGTCGAAAGAGAGATCCTGGCGCGAACTGCCAAAACGGTACCCGTAATGGGCTTCGATCCAGCGGAAATTTCCATACAACTGCCTGGTGTAAGGGTCCAACAGTAGCTTGTGATGATTGAAGCGGTGGCCGGACTCCGGCTCATAGGGACCGTATACCCGATAGCCGTAAAGCGTACCCGGCCCCACATCGGGCAGGTAGATATGCCACACCTGATGGGTCTGCTCGGGCAGCACAATACGTTCAAGCTCATGCCGCCCTGTTTCATTGAACAGGCATAGTTCCACCTTCTCCGCATGCGCGGAAAACAGGGCAAAATTTACGCCATGGCCATCCCAGGTGGCGCCCAATGGATAGGGGTCTCCTGGCAGCGTGATTCTGTCGGCTTTCATCCGGTTATTTTTTCTCTGTATGAAGTAAAAAACTGGCTGCGCCGATTAAAGCGGGATATTTTGCCACAATTACAAAAGAAGGAACTGCCGCAAGATAATCAGTAAAGCGACCCTTCTGTTCAAACCGCTGCCGAAATGGAGAGTCGGTAAAATAATCTCCCAATCCAGGCACAATTCCCCCACCAATATAGACACCGCCCCGCGCACCCAGCGTCAGCACAAGATTGCCAGCAACAGTCCCCAGTATGGCGCAAAAACTCTCCAGTGCCGCGGCGCAAATCACGCACTGGCCTTCTTTCCCCTTCGCGCTGATATCGGCAGGGGTACAGGCATCTGCCTGAACCCCCTCTATCACAGCATGTGCCTGGTAGAGATTGACCAGCCCGGGACCGGAAAGCAGCCGCTCGGCTGAAACATGCTGATAACGCTGCTGTAGAATCCGTAAAATCTCGATCTCACGCTCTGTAACCGGGGGAAAAGAGACATGCCCCCCCTCCCCTTGCAGTGGTAACCACGCCCCTCCTCCCGGAATCAACCCGGAGACTCCCAGGCCGGTACCCGCTCCCAGCAACGCAATGGGTGTATCAGGAACCGGCCCACCACCACCGGTTTTCGTGACCTCATCCAGTTCAAGCAGGGGTAACGCCATCGCCAGTGCGGTAAAATCATTGATGACCTCCAGTTGATTCAGCTTCAGCAACCGGCGAGTCTCCTCTATGGAAAACTGCCAGACATGGTTGGTCATCCGCACCCGGTCACCGGTAACAGCTGTCGCCACTGCAATAGCTGCCCGTTTTGGCCGCTGTGCGGCAATTCCGGACAGATAGTTCTCCACCGCCTCTGCAATATTGGAGAAATCGGCACACGGGAAAACCTTGACAGATACCGGTTGTTCGCCCGCCTTCATCAGCAGGCCAAAACGTGCATTGGTTCCGCCAACATCACCAACCAACAGAGGAAGCTCGTTATTGCATTCTTTTGTCATAATAGAAATGAATTTACCCGCCCCGAAGAAACGTATAGAGTATAGAGTCCGATTGATGAAAGAAAGGGCTCATACCCTACACAACCATGAGTAACAACTCATCCTCTGCTGACAACACCGCACGTCTGGCTGCGCTCAACGAGAAATATCATGATCTATCGATAGAGGAGCGCGTCAAACGGCTCTACCTGGATTTCGATCCGCAAAAGGTGATGCTGACTTCATCCTTCGCAGCCACATCCGCATTTTTTCTGCATCTGTTTTCCCGGTTGGCGCCTAAACAGAAGGTGCATTTTATCGATACCGGATTTCATTTTCCGGAGACCCTGAACTACAAGAAAAAACTCACCGAGCTTTACGATCTGGATGTCGTTGATGTGCGGGCGGAAGCGTGGAAACATGAATTTACCGAAAAAGAGCAGATCTACAAGACTGATCCGGATTTCTGCTGCACCATCAACAAAATTGAACCGTTCGATGAGATAAAAACACATTTTGACGTATGGATTTCAAGCCTGATGCGCTGGCAGACAGAACATCGCGCCACGCTGGATATTTTTGAAGAGCGCAATGGCATTATCCGCTTCTACCCGCTCATCGACATGACTAAAAAGGAGCGCGATAATTACATCAGTGAGCATCAACTACCGTTTCATCCACTGGTAGCCCAGGGCTACTCCTCAATCGGCTGTACCCACTGTACTATACCCGGTCAGGATCGTGACGGCCGCTGGGTGGATTCGCCCAAGACCGAGTGTGGTCTGCATCTATGAACCATCGGCTGCTTTGGACTATCCGGTCAGCCTTCCCAACAATACTGCACCCCAGACCACCGCCACATAGAACAAGCTCAAAAATACCGCTGCCGAGCCAATATCCTTGGCCCGGCCGGAAAGCGGATGTTGCTCGATACTAACTCGATCAACGATTGCCTCGATAGCAGAGTTAATCAGTTCCACAATTAGCACCAGTAGCAGGCTGCTGAGTAACAGCGCATACTCCAATGCACTGCGTCCCAGCCAGAGGCCGAGCGGAATCATCAACAGGCACGCCAGCAGCTCCAGCCGGAAAGCCTCTTCATGCCGATACGCTGCCCGCAATCCCTGCATCGAGTACTGAAATGCCCCCCATACATGGGTAAGTCCACGGTGATCCGGTTTATTGATTGGCGGTTCGTCCATATCAACCCCTCCAGACCACATCCAGCTTCCGCACTGCTTTCACGTCATCCAGTCGTTTGACCGGCAGGCTGTGGGGCGCCTGTTTGAGCAGTTCAGGGTTGGTTCTGGCCTCTTGCAGGATAGCGCTCATCGCCTCGGCAAAACCGTCCAGCGTAGCCTTGTCTTCCGTCTCGGTCGGTTCAATGAGAAAACACTCGGGTACCAGCAGCGGGAAATAGGTGGTTGGGGCATGATAACCATAGTCCAGCAGGCGTTTGGCGAAATCCATGGCGTTGGCGCCGGTCTGTTTTGCCTCATTTTTCAGGGTCAGGATAAACTCGTGGGAGGCACGACGTTCAGGGAAAGCCATTTCAAATCCATTTTGTGCCAGCCGTTTCATCAAATAGTTGGCATTGAGTGTGGCGAACTCGGCAATGCGCTCTATTCCCTCCGCCCCCAGCATACGAATGTAGATATAGGCACGCAACAGAATACCGATATTCCCCATATGGGCTGACAGTCGGCCGATGCTCTGCGGGTACTCCTGCTCGGTCAGCCAGTAGTAGCTGCCCCCCTTTCGGCCAACTACCGGGATCGGCAAAAAAGGAAGCAGGCGCTTGCCTACCCCTACCGGCCCGGAGCCGGGTCCACCACCGCCATGCGGGGTGGCAAAGGTTTTGTGCAGGTTGAGATGAATAACATCGAATCCCATGTCGCCGGGCCGGACCTTGCCCAAAATAGCATTGAGATTGGCGCCATCATAATAGAGCAACCCACCGGCCGAATGAATGATATCAGCAATCTCATGAATGCGGCGCTCAAAAACTCCGAGAGTGGAGGGGTTGGTAAGCATGATCCCGGCGGTCTGCGGCCCCGCCACCTGCCGGAGCGCCTCGATGTCCACATCCCCTGCCGCATCGGTGGGAATCTCGCGAACCTTGTAACCACACATGATCGCAGTTGCCGGATTGGTTCCGTGAGCGGCATCCGGCACCAGTAGCTCGGCACGCTCTTCATCACCACGCGACTCATGGTAGGCACGGATCATTGCCACCCCGGCAAACTCACCCTGGGCTCCCGCCATCGGGGTCAGTGAAACTTCCTGCATACCGGTCACCTGTTTGAGCATCTCCTGCAGCTCAAACAGACAGGCCAGTACGCCCTGACCGTGAGTCGGCGTCGGAGCAAGTGGGTGACGCCCCAGAAACCCCGGCAGGGAGGCAAGCGTATTGCAGCCACGCGGATTGTATTTCATGGTGCAGGAGCCAAGCGGGTAGAAATGAGTGTCGATGGCGTAGTTCTGCCGGGAGAGCCGGGTATAGTGGCGTACCGCCTGCATCTCCGACACCTCGGGCAACAGTGGCCGGTGTCGGCGCCGGAAGCGCTGTGGAATATCGCTTTTCGCCGCTTCGCCCCGGGGCGCCTGGACAGGGTTGGTTCTGCCGCTGCGGGAGTGCTCAAATATCAGCATCGAGATCTCCTCAAGTCAGCCATTGCTTCGCTCAGCAGAGTGATAAACTGCTGCAGATCGTCATCACTCTTTGTCTCGGTACAGCACACCAACAGGGCGTTACCCAGTTCAGGATAGTCTGCTCCCAGATGATAGCCGGCCAGCAGCTGTTGCTGCGCTAATCTATCCAGCAGTGGTTGCACCGGCACATCAAGGACAAGCACCACCTCATGAAAGAATGGGCGATCGAACTGCATCTCCACACCCTCGATGGCGCCGAGGTTCTCCACCAATTTCCGGGTGGCTGCATGACAACAGGCCGCTACCTGTTCCAATCCCGCCGGTCCCAGCAACGCCATGTAGATGGTTGCGGCCGTGGTCATCAGCCCCTGGTTAGTACAAATATTGGATGTGGCTCTGGAGCGGCGGATATGTTGCTCGCGAGCCTGCAATGTCAGAGTATAACCAGCTTTTCCATCGGTATCGGTGGTACGACCGATGATACGTCCCGGCATCTGCCTCACATGGGACTCTCTGCAACAGAGGAAACCAAAATAGGGGCCACCGGAAGACAAGGGTGCGCCAAATGGTTGCCCTTCACCGCAGGCGATATCGACGCCCTGCCCGCCCCATTCATCCGGAGGAGAGAGCAACGCCAGCGCTGTGGGATTAACCAGGCCGATTGCCAATATCCCGTTAGCGTAAGCCCAGTCAGTAAGGAGATCTACCTCTTCCAGTATGCCGAAAAAATTGGGTTGCGGAATAATCAGTGCGGCAAAATCCTCATCGGCAAACCGGTGCAGCGAGTCTGGGACAGTATTCCCACACTCAGTGCAGTAGGGCAGCTCGACCAGTTCGATACCCTGGTTATGCACGATGGTTCGCACTACCTGCCGATAGACGGGATGGACGGTCATCGGCATCAATACGCGTCTGGATTTCGATTTGTGATTGACCCGCACCGCCATCAGTACCGCTTCGGCCAGCGCTGAAGCACCATCATATAGTGAGGCATTGGAGACATCCATTCCGGTCAGACTCGCCATCATGGTTTGGAATTCATACAGAAGCTGCAGCGTACCCTGGCTTGCCTCTGCCTGGTAAGGGGTGTAGGCAGAGTAAAACTCACCCCGTGCGGCGATCTCCCAGACAGCAGCAGGGATATGGTGTTCATAGGCTCCCGCCCCGATAAAACAGAGTGGCTGACTATCCTGCAATGCCCGCTCCTGCATCAACCGGCCGACCTCCATTTCGGTAAGGGCGGGAGGAAGTTTTCCACTCTCCCGCAAACGCAACTCCAGCGGAATTTCCGAAAACAGCTCGTCGATATTTTGTGCACCGATGAGTGCCAGCATCTCGCGGACTTCATCAGCGGTATGTGGAATAAAAGGCATCGCTACGCCTCTGACTCAAGCAGCTCCCGATAAGCCCCGGCACTCATCAGTTCTTCCTGCTCCCCATTTTTTTCCGGCCGCAGGCGGAACAACCACCCTTCGCCATAAGGATCCTGGTTGATCAGCTCAGGGCCCTCCACCACTGCCTCATTGATATCCACCACCTCACCCCTCAGCGGGCTGTAGACATCGGAGGCCGCCTTGACCGACTCCACCACCACACACTCATCACCGGCGGCAAGCTGCTGGCCCGGTTCCGGAGGCTCGACAAACACCATATCGCCCAGCAGATCCTGAGCATGATCAGTGATGCCGACACTCACCGTCCCATCCTCGTTTTGTTCTACCCACTCATGGGATTTGGTGTACTGCAGCCCTTCAGGGATATTGCTCATCGGTTGTTACTCCTTCTGCCTATAAACAGGATTTTCCATTGCGTACAAAGGGTGGTTTAACAACAACAGCCGGTATCCGCTTACCACGGATTTCAACTTCGCAGCTTTTGTTGACGCCAATTGGTAGCCTGGCCAGGGCGATAGCCTTTCCCAGGGTGGGAGAGAAACTGCCGCTGGTTATTCTGCCCTCCTCCCCGCTTTTACACAGAACACGCTGATGATTACGCAACACCCCTCGCCCCTCCAGTACCAGGCCGACCAGTTTACTGGACAGACCCACATCGCGTTGCGCCTCAAGTGCGGCTCGGCCGATGAAATTCCGCTCTGCTGCCTCCCATGCCACAGTCCAGTCCAGGCCAGACTCCAGTGGTGACTCACTCTCATCCATATCCGAACCGTAAAGGTTCATTCCTGCCTCCAGCCGAAGCGTATCACGTGCACCCAGCCCGCAGGGCTGCACACCGGCACGATGAAACTCCTGCCACAAGGAGGCTACCTGCTCTTCCGGAAGAATCACTTCGAAGCCATCCTCGCCGGTATAGCCGGTACGGGCGATGAAAAAGCCGTTCCCGACAGTGGAAAAAAATGGCTTCAGCCCGATAGTGGAAGTAACTGTATCTCCAAGAATCTGCAGCACCCTGTCGCGCGCAGCAGGACCCTGGATCGCTAATATGGCCAGGTCGAAACGGGCCTGCATGAGCACATCGAAAGTGTCCATTTGCCGGTTTATCCAGGCGAGGTCCTTGTCCCTTGTAGCGGCATTGACCACCATCCGGAACGCGTTATCTTCGAGGTCATAAACGATGACATCATCAATCACCCCCCCTTGTTCGTTCAGCATACAGGAGTACATGGCCTTGCCTGGAGCAGGCACCGATCCCACATCATTGGCCAGCAGATAACGCATGAATTCACGTACCTGCGAACCGCTCAAATCCACAACCATCATGTGAGAGACATCAAACATTCCCGCCGCCCGCCGTACCTGGTGATGCTCCTCAATCTGGGAACCATAGTGAAGCGGCATCTGCCAGCCGCCAAAATCCACCATTTTGCCGCCCATGGCGACATGTTGTTCATATAACGCTGTCTTTAAAGTCATAGGTTTTGTTTTTCTTCCGCATGATAGGATGAACGCACCATTGCCCCGGCCTTGACCCAGGAAAAACCCAGCGCTCTGGCCTCTTCCTGATAGACTGAAAACTGTTGAGGCGTAATGTATCCCCGAACCGGCAGATGGTATCGGGTAGGACGCAGATACTGTCCCAGAGCGAGGCGTGACACCCCGGCCGACCGCAGATCCCTCAGCACCTGGAGCACCTCGGCATGGGTCTCGCCCAGCCCCAGCATCAGGGATGATTTGGTTTCTGTTCCCGGAAGCCGGGCCGCCTGCTCCAGCAAGGAAAGTGAGCGCCGGTAATCAGAACCCTTGCGCACTGTTTTGTACCGTGTCGGCACGGTCTCTATATTATGGCCCCAAACCAGATTCCCTGCCGTCGAGGCAATGCGGTTCACCGCATCTTCCTGACAACGGTAGAAATCAGGAGTCAGAAGTTCTATTCCAATCGATGGATTACGCTGCCGTAACTCAGCAATCGTTTGAGCAAAAAGCCCCGCACCACCATCAGGAAGATCATCCCGGTTGACTGAGGTAAGTACTACATATTGAAGCCGCAGTGCCGCCACGGCATCTGCAACCTGCCCCGCCTCCCGCTCATCCACAGCAACCGGCCGACCGGTTTTTACCGCACAGAATCCACAAGCCCGGGTGCAGATATCACCCAGCAGGAGAAACGTTGCCGTACCCCGGCTCCAACACTCTCCCCGGTTGGGGCAGCGCGCCTCTTCACACACGGTATGCAGCCGATCACCACGCAGCTGAACCACGGTCTGCCGGTATCGAACATCATCAGCAAGGGAAACTCGAATCCAGTGCGGCATACGGCCCGCATTCGGCAATGCCGAGTGATCGAATACTGGAATGTCATTGCTCTGTGAACGGGTCATAAGTCGGTTCCGAAAATGCAAAAGGGGCGGCAGCAGACCTTTCGTCTGCTGCCGCCCCTCTGTCCGGTAACCTGAGAGCTTCAGCCCCTTCGGTGGGCGTATTTAACACCTCTCTCCAGAGTCAACCCCCTCCTGTGGTCCTTTTGCCTGAGCGATTCCGGGCGTGTTGCGCCTTCGGCGGCAGCCACAATTTTTGCCATGGCCACTCTCTCCCGCAAGATGGTTGGTTGAACTTGGAAGTGTACCTGCTACGAATAGCAAAGCCAAGCCCAAGTCTTGTCCAATCAGGGCGAGAGTATTTTAAAGTCCCCGTATGCACATGATCTCTTTGCGTTTTGCAAATCTTTGTGTCCTGGATGACAGGGACAGGATTGCTTCCGTATATCCGGCCTGTTGATGGGGTGTTATGTCTCTGGCCTCGATAAAATGCGCGTGTATCATCCTTATCGACAGGGCGGTCTTGACTGACCCCGATTGTGTCGCTACCTCGTGATAGATTTTATGGCATCCCTGCCAAAAACCGACTCGCCTGCGCGACAGTTAATTCCTTTTGCCCCGACTGTCCTGCGTCCGTCACGGCTCCGTATGACTTCGTTCCTCATCGCAACTGCGCCATGACTGCCTCAATGACTCTACGGCAACCAAAGCCGCTGCTGCATCTTCTCCGTCACTCGCTACCACTCCTGACGGCGAATCTGCAGACGGCGTTGCCTGTCGCGGACTAACCGCCCTCGTTTTGCTCTTCGTGGCAGTCAGCGATGGCCATCCTTATTTACCGTACGAAACGAGCGCCATGTCCTAACAGGCTGTTGAAAAACCCTCATGCGGCACGATCCGGCGTTGGAATCCGGCTCAAAATGCTCATTTACTCCGTGTAAACTGCACTTTTTCGCCGGATTCCGCTTTGTCTCGCACTCGCCCGAGGCTTTTTCAACAGCCTTGGAGTCTGTCGGATTTAACGACCG
>JAJRUV010000193.1 GCA_024277595.1 Gammaproteobacteria bacterium | reverse complement strand
TGGCCTGTCAGCGCCCATGGCGGCGTTGCGCCTCTTGCAAAGGGCGATGGCCATTCGCTGCGAGGCGCGCCTTGCCCTGAACGCTGACAGGCCAACTGTATCCTGATTTATCACCTTGACGGAGTACTAGTGTGGTGTAACGTATAAAGGGCACATATCAGCGTGGCGGGAAGCCGTTAGCTGCAAGGCGCGTCTCGCAAGGAATGGCATGCCCTTTCCAAGAGACGCAACACCGCAGATGACGGCTTCCCGCCGCGCCCGGAGGGAGGCCCACAAATGACCCAATCCTGCGTTGCAGCCCTTGTTAAGGTGGGCCATTAACTGCGGGCTGCGTCTTGTCTTGGGTCATTTGTGGGCTTCTGATATGTGCCCTTTATACGTTACACCACACTAGCCACATCAGAAGCAACCCAATATTCTCTTACCCGCAAATGTTGCCCTCAGCATCTCTTCCCTGGCAACGAAAACTCCGACAGCAGCTTGTGCCGAACTCTTCCCCTTCAGAAATTGCGCAACCCTGGATACCGACAAACTCAGTGGCATACCAATCAGCATATGCACATAATCTCGATTGGCCAAACCCGCATAGCTCGCCATCTTCGGTGCCTCTTCTCTATCTGCTTGTCTGTCAACAAGCCCTGATCGTCGGAACTTTTTTATCTGGAGCCGCCTCCGCTTCACTCTCCATGGCAGTTGCTACCCAAAGGGCGAAACACTACTCAATATAACCGATGCTTTCTACGCGATGCCTCGGCATGGAAATACTTGAAACGGAAGATAGCATCCATACCGTGGCAGTTGGCGCAGAGATCGACGTTACGCGCATCACGCAGGAAGCTGTTGCGCACATCTCCTTCCACATTCTTCCCGGTGCCGGGTCGCTGTTTGATATCTGTCCACTTGTGAGGATTGTGGCAGGTCGGACAGGTTATTACGCCGGAACGAGCTTCTTTTCCCTGATCATCGAATACTGGCCGGTGACCCTTCTTGCCCTTGGTAGGCTGACCTCCACGCATGCTGATCCCCCGGATTTCGACGGGATGAGTGATCCGGGTGGGCAGCTTGTTACCGGCAAAGCGATCTTTATTGTGGCAGCTACGGCACAACTGTTCCATGGGATTCTTTCCGGGGCCGAGTTTGCGGGCCCAAAGTCGCAGCCTGCTTGGTGCATTGTGCACCATATGGCACTGACCACAGATCCCGGTTTTATCGACAGTATCACCTGCTGCATTGGGTTGATTCGGACCAGTGACGTGGAGATCGTGATCGGTTTTTCGGATAAAACGCTTCTCGGTGTGACATTCAACGCAGAGCTCTTCCCCGGGAGCTGCGGGGATGCGCAGAAAGCTGTTTTGACCGTTGCCTTCGACGTCCGGGAAGCCCCCCTCTATACTGCCAGGATCCCGCGGATCCCACTGATGTGGATTATGGCAGGTGCCACAGCTGACACGCCCCTTCCCGTAGCCCAACTTGCCGGTTTTGCTGAACAGAGGCAGCTCCGGTTTCGGATTGTAGACCAGTCGACCAATGTCGACGCCTACTGGATGAGAGTTCTCGCCGGTAAGCTTGTTACCCGCTATTCCACCTTCACGGTGACAGTCCCGGCACATCTTCTCGATGGTGTCATTTCCCGGGCCGAGATCTCTGGCCCAGAGGTTTGGTCCCGCCCCCTCATGGGGTTTGTGACAATCTCCGCACAGTCCTCCACCACTGTTTTTTCCGGCATTTTCAGGGGAAGAGATCTGGAGGTTGTGTTTGGAGAGCACCACCATCGCCTTGTCCACATGGCAGTTGGTGCATATCGACGCCTTGCGGTCAAAGGGAATACGCAGGAAACTCCCTCGTCCATCTCCTTCCGCCAGCGGATCGGGGCGCTGCTTTGCCGGTAGCGTAGACCAGTTATGGGGATCGTGACAGGTGGTGCAGGCAATTTGTCCTCCCTTGGATACAGGGTTTCCATATTTGTCATACAGGGGGAGGGGCGTCAGTGAACCCTTAACATAAACATTCTCTCCAAACGCCTTCCACTGCCCTCGGGTGGCGGATATTCCCAGGTTCTCTATCGACACCCCGATGGGATGAGTATGTTTTTTGCTGATAACTTTTTTCTTTGCAGCTCCCTTCGGATTATGGCAACTCAGACACATTGCGGTGATGCGGTTCTCACCCTGTTTCAACTTAAAGGCCCACATGCGCGGCCCGTTGCCAGTATGGGGCTTGTGACAGGCGGTACACAGCCCCGAATCCGGATCAATCAAACCTTTTTTAGCCATGATTGCGGCATCATGCTTGGTGCCATCAACCCCTTTTTTATTGGCGTGGCAGGTGATACACAGATCATGTTTGTTTACTGCCAGCAGTTTTTTATCCGCTGCGCCGTGAACCCGGTGGCAGGACTGGCAAATCACCTTATTCTGTTTTCTGCCGCCAAATTTGGAACCCGCCTCTTGGAGCCGGGCAGGAACTTTGCCGATGTTTTCGATATTCTTGAACATCGGATGATTGCCTTCCTCGATACCGGTAGCACGATCGACATGGCAAGCAAGGCAGAGACTGGAGTTCTCATTCTTGACACGCAGAAACAGCGGTGAAAATGTTTCTTCCCAGTCGATGCCATGAGCACTATGGCAGGTGCCGCAATAGATTTTCCCTTCATCATTTAGGGGGAAAACGGTTTTTCCTTCAAGGGTGGGAATTTCAATTTTTGCAGAGGGCTTGACGCCAACGGGATGGAAATGCTCCCTGTTCGCCCAAGCGAAACGTGAGTCAAGCACGAAGCCGTCATGGCATGAAAAGCACATGCGTTCCGTACTGGACACGTCCTGTTTTCCAGTATCGACAACAGGTTTGGGATCGTAGGGAATCAGTGTTACCGCGTTTTTGCGGGTAAAGGTAGTCAACCACATGACGTGACAGATAGAGCATTCCCGTTTTGGGGAGATATCTCGAGCTGCCCAGACATTTTTTCCAGGAAGAAACATCATTATGCCAAATATTAACAAAAGCGCCGCCAGATTGTAGCGATGTGTCGGCGACAGCGCGCATTTTGTCATCATGGCAGACTGTAAACAGATACCTTGTGGCTCAGCATTTCGGTAACATACATCCGGTTGGATGCATCAATTGCCAGCCCGGCAGGGGCGGTAAATTTTTGCGGTTTACCTGCGTTTCCCAACACATAGACAAACTGGTACGATTTGTTGAAAACCTGCACCAGATCCATATAACTATCGGTGACATAGGCTCTTCCCTGTTTGTCTAGGGCGATTCCCTTGGGACGAAACATCTGGCCGGGTCCGACACCCCACTCTCCAACATCAAAGCGGTATTTGCCCGATAGTGTAAATACCTGCACGCGAGTATTCAGCACATCCACGATATATATCAAACCATTTTGAATCACCAGCGTTCCGGGATAGCGGAACTGTCCTTCGCTGGTACCCTCACCACCCCACTGTTTCAGGAATTTGCCGGATTTATTGAACACCATCAGCATATGATTGGTATTCCCGGTAACATAAATATTCCCGTTTTTTGCCACCGCGACATCGATTGGTTTTACCAGCCCCGTCTCCCCTTTGACTGGAAAACCAAACCTGAACTTGCCATCAGCACTGAATACCTGAATCCGTTTATTACCCGCGTCAGCGATGTAAACCCTTCCGTTCTGGTCGATACCTATTCCTATCGGGTCACGCAGTTCCCCTCGCCCCGAACCTGGAGCTCCGAACGTGGTTGTTGCATTTCCATTGCGGTTGAATACGGCAATCCGGCTGTTTCCGCTATCGACGACATAGACCTGGCCAGATTTGCCGGGGGCCACATCGGTGGGTAACAGCAGTGCACCGAGGCTGGAATTTTTCAAATCCAACAGGTGCCGGGGTGCCTTGGTGGGAATGGTTGCCGCATGGCTGACAGCGGATAGCAGCAAAAGCGCTACCAGTAACAGGAGGGGCTTTGCAAACGATAGACGCATTGTTGTTCCGGTTGTCTATTCTTCCTTCAAAAAAATACGGGCACGGCGGTTACCCCCTTTGCACCCCCGCACTCCCCCCCAGTGATGAATCCAGGATTCGCTTGGCCTGTCATCAGCGGTCATGGCCGAGTTATATCTGTTGCACACAGGTGCGAAACACCATCAGGAGCGCACACATTGTAGTCTTTATTGTTGCTTCTGTTCGTATGTCTTGCGCCACCATGCGCGAGGATCGTCTATCATCTCTTCATCCACTTCCGGCATGACCTTGTCCTCGCCCAACAGTATTTTCTGCTCCTGCTTGCTCATAGCGCCGCGGAAAATTGTCGGAATATAAAACTCCTTGTACTTCTGCACCAGACCCACGATATTCAAGTTAGTGAGAGCAGCAATCCGTTTCTCGGAGAAATCCAGTTCACGGAACGGGATATAGCTCTCATCCTCTGCTGCGTGACAGCGGGTACAAAAACGGCCAACCGGATTGACTCGCGCATGGAACATCCTTTTGATAGCACCCTGCTGCTGGTTGGTAAGTTCGCCGCGAACTATTATAAACTCACGCGCCTCGTCACTGTTTTCGGTGATCTCCAGCAGCTCTTCTTCACCATCCGGGTGCTGACGATAAGGGACGATTTTTGAAAAATAGTCGTCTGTTTGTATCAGTCCACCGGTATCAGGATCGGTATCAGTGCCGAAGGGTTTCCCCTTGGTCGGGATACCGGAGTAGTTCAGCCATTTGAGTACAATCTGATCCTCAGGTATTTTTTTGCTGTCGGTATGACAGGTCATACAGCCAATAAACTGGGTGTGCATATTCAGCAGGGTTCGAACCATGGGTTTGTCAGCATGTGGAAACTCCCCGTGACAGTAGTTGCATACTGGTTGTTTCCCTTTTGAGTAAGTGGCTTCCTTGGGCGAGTTATGGAAGTGTCGCAAGCGCTCAGCTCCCGCTTCCGCGTCCACTCTGCCAAGGAAGGTTTGATCCTCTTCTTCCTCAGGGATAAACAGATGTTTGGTCATATTATAGGTAACAATAAGCAGCAGGCTGCCGATAACAAACCAAAGAAAGACGGATACCATCCAGGCCCAGACAGGATGACCGTAGCGTATGCCGGAAACACTGAACAGGTCATCGGTTTCAGGGCCAGGTATCTTCGCCTTGTGATCGATAATGATAAGCACGGCAATGGCGAAAAAAACGAACAACACCACAGCAATCGCAACAAATACCGCATCAAGTTGTACTGTCTGATTCATAACAACCCTATATAATTAGGTGATTTGATCATGGAAGCTCAGCCTCTGAACAATATCAGTCCGATAGCAAACATACCAAACAGAATCCAGAATAAAATGAAAACCAGTGATCCATACGCAATGATTTTCTGTCCTCGCGTGAGCGACCGAATCATTGCCGGGTTTCTTCCGCCAGCTCTGTAGCAGCAGATCCATCCACAGTGACAAGGGTCTTGCGATAATCCTCAAACACGCCGTTTTGAACCGGTTCTGAAACAGCCAGGCCGCTCTCAATAAGATTTTCCCGCATATAACGTCGCTCATCAGGAAGCTCCACAAGATTACGCAAATACTCAAGAAAATGTTCTTCGATCTGGTGTTCGCGGGTCAGCTTTCCAGTCAAATATGTCCACTGCATAGGGAAACGCCCCGGAGCCAGGTGGACGTTGTACCAGTGCCAGAAAGCGATAACCAATAGAGCCAACAGCGCCTCATGCGGGTGGGATAAACGCATCATCTCCTGCCAGTGTGATGCGTATTGGGTTGGCAAAACACTGTTCCAGAACTCGGGAAACAGAAAACTTGAACCAGAAACCACCATCACTGTGTTACCGAAGGCAGCAGCAAAGTAATGAATTTTCTGCTTGTACATGAACTTGTCCATGTCAGGACGGTTATCCCGCTTGCCGGCGAAATAGGCCATATCCGCAGAGAAATCACGAGCATCTTTCATCAACGGGATAATGGTCTGCCGAATATCGAATCTGCCCGCAGAGATCTTTCGCATAGAACCAAGCACAAGAGTGAGTCCGTGGTAGACCATGGCAACCACAAAGGTCAGCGCCAGGGTACGATGAATGACACGGGTCACATCCAGCCCCCCAAGTACGTTGTTGAAGGGAACTGCCCAGAATGCTTCGTGATAGTGGATAGGCAGGCCGGTGAATGCCAGCAGCAGAAAAGTGGTAAAGGTCAGCAAATGCTGGATGCGAATATGAACTGAGTAACGAAAAAGATCCCCCACCGGGTTGGAATCGACATTTTGATATATCGTTTTTTTATCGTTTGGCATCATCGCCACAAGTTCCTCGATTTCCCGAGAGATTTCGACCGATATCTTGTTCTGACGCATACTTGTTCCAAGCACGGCGCTTGCATCACTGGACAGCTTCATTCTGCTATTGCCCTCATAATATATTTCAGATGATAGACCCGTAAGTAGTTATCGTGTGCGGGTTTTGCGTCTGCGGCGCCAGCTTGTTCCTACGCGCAGTACCCAGTTAACCCCGTCACGCTTACGGCCCCAGGTTTCAAACAAGGCCATACCAACCAGGCCAACCAGCGCAACATTCCCCACAATGGCATATATGATCTCGGCATAATAATTGAAGAGATTATCTTCCTTGAAATGAGTGGGGTGTGGATCGATAGCCGCATAGTTTTCATCGGCGGTTTTATGACACTGGCGGCAGGTGTCGACTCGATTTGCCTTGTTGATCGGCGATTTGGGATCACGCGAAGGTCGCAGCTCGTGTACGCTGAGATAGTAGTTCTCTGCGGAGGCGTGACAGTCCAGACAGTTGGCTGCATCTGTATTCCCATACTTGGTTACCTTGCCGTGGAAACTGTCCTGGTAGGCGACAGCGGCGTACGGGAACTTGCGGCCCAGCTCGCGACCCTCTTTTGCAGCAGCCGCTTGATGCCTCTCTATAAGATTCTGATCGGCATGACAGGATGAACAGAGGGCGACGATCTCTTTCGAAGAGCGCTTTATCTCCCGGATACGGCGGCTGGTATGATTGTACCATTTGGCGGAAAATGCCTCATCTTCATGACAGACCACACAGCGATCTATAATCTCCTTGGGTGGCGCTTTCTCTGCTTCGTTGTACAGGGGGTTGGTATGGCAAGTTATACAGTAGGGCTTGTCTGCTTCCAATCCTTTTTCTTGTTTTTCGCGCCCGTGAACACTTTCTTTAAAAGCGTTATAGATGGGTGCGTGGCTAAATGGTTTTCCCGTAGAAGGGTTTTCGATGGAATGACATTCGCTGTCGCAGGTCACCCCTTCTTTCACCGGTTTATGCGGCAGTTCTTTAATATTACTGTGACAATCGCGGCAGGGAACATTGCGATGCACCGTGCGGGAAAACGTATCGGGCATCACATAGTAGGATTTTTGTGTGCCATCTTCAGTAACCCGCCCCATCTTGGGATACTTATGGCACATCAGACAGGACTCATCGTCTTCGAACGCGTTTGAGAGTGCAGGCAGGAACAAGACAACCCCAAGCAAAGCGGCGATCAACCGTGAAATGTTCATACTGTTTGCCCTTGTTTAATTATTGTGCTGATGCAGAAACCCCCAGCCCCCATCTCTCCACAATACACCTCAAAAAAATGCGGGTTATCTCAACAAAGTAAAACTAGTCGGCTAAATATGTATACCACAAAACGGGAGGAAAACAAACAAAATTACAATTCACAAGCGAATATAAGGCTTTGAAAACCCGTGCAAATAATATGTGTTTTAGATCGGAGACGGGGGATAGTAATGGACCCCAAAAATTGGACACGGTTATAAGTGCTCCAAAGATTCAGGAAACCAGTCGGTCAGTACCCCCATAATATAATTCGGCATCTTTCTCCCAAGAGACTGATGCCGCCTTTCCGTATTGTAAAATTCAAAATAGATGCCCAGTGAGGCACGATCATCGCTCATGTTGTCGTAGGCCTTGAGATAAACCTCCTCATATTTCACACTGCGCCACAGACGCTCTACAAATACGTTATCCACCCAGCGACCCTTGCCATTCATGCTGATGCGGATATCATTTGTCTTGAGTACACCGGTAAATTCTTCACTGGTAAACTGGCTGCCCTGATCCGTATTGAAGATTTCCGGCTTGCCATGAAGCTCAATCGCCTCTTTCAATGCTTCAATACAGAAACTCGTATCCATGGTATTGGACAGGCGCCAGGATAATACACGCCGGGAATGCCAGTCCATGATGGCCACCAGATAGGCAAACCCCCTGGCCATGGGAATGCAGGTGATGTCCGTTGCCCAAACCTGGTTG
>JAJRUV010000192.1 GCA_024277595.1 Gammaproteobacteria bacterium | reverse complement strand
GAAGGGTTGGCCTGTCAGCGCCCATGGCGGCGTTGCGCCTCTTGCAAAGGGCGATGGCCATTCGCTGCGAGGCGCGCCTTGCCCTGAACGCTGACAGGCCAACTGTATCCTGATTTATCACCTTGACGGAGTACTAGCTGTTACCGACGATAGACAGATTGGCAGCCGCTATTTGATTTTGGCTTCCTTGTAGCTCACATGCTTGCGGACAACGGGATCGAATTTTTTGATCTCCATCTTCTCCGGCATGGTACGTTTGTTTTTGGTCGTGGTGTAGAAATGACCGGTGCCGGCGCTGGATACCAGCTTGATTTTTTCACGCATGATCTGTTCTCCTAAACCTTCTCGCCACGCTGACGCATCTCGCCCAACACCGTATCGATGCCCTTTTTGTCGATGATGCGCAGACCCTTACAGCTTACCCGCAGGCGCACGAAACGATTCTCACTCTCCACCCAAAAACGGCGGCTGTGCAGATTGGGCAGAAAACGCCGTCTGGTCTTGTTGTGAGCATGGGATACATTATTACCTGCAACCGGACGTTTACCGGTTACCTGACATACCTTGGACATTCCAAAGCCTCCAGTTAGAAATTCTTCAAATTCTGCGCACCAGCGCGAGCCGAACTTTATAACAGAATGCTGATCCGGACTCAAGCAATTAGTGCTTTTTCGTGGCCGAATCTGGTTCAACTCATTACAATGGCGGCTCCAGCGAACAGGATACCTTGAATTGATATTTTTTCAGGAAAAATTTGATGTCATTATCGTTGGTGGCGGACATGCAGGCTGTGAAGCGGCACTGGCCGCTGCACGCATGGGCGTTAGAGTCCTGCTGCTGACTCATAATATCGAGACCCTGGGGCAGATGAGCTGCAATCCAGCCATTGGTGGCATCGGCAAGGGACATCTGGTCAAGGAGATCGACGCCTTGGGCGGCCTGATGGCGCATGCCTCCGATCAGGCCGGGATTCAGTTCCGTATTCTCAACAGCCGCAAAGGGCCGGCGGTACGCGCTACCCGCGCCCAGGCAGATCGAACCCTCTACCGCCAGGCGGTACGCCGGGCTATCGAAAACCAGCCCAATCTCACCCTGTTTCAGCAGGCGGTGGATAACCTGCTGATCGAAGGCGAAACCGTTACCGGCGTAGTGACCCAGATAGGCCTGAAGTTCTCCGCACCCACCGTGGTACTGACTGTCGGCACCTTTCTCGGTGGGCAGATCCATATCGGCCTCTCCAGCCAGGCTGGCGGCCGTGCCGGAGACCCGCCGGCCAATGCGCTGGCGCAACGGCTGCGCGAGCTGCCGTTCCGGGTTGAACGCCTCAAGACCGGCACCCCGCCGCGGCTGGACGGACGCAGCATCGACTATAGCCGGTTGCAGGCACAGCCAGGCGATGAACCGGTGCCGGTGTTTTCCTTTCTCGGCAGCCCGGAGCAGCACCCCCGGCAAATCCCCTGTCACATTACCCACACCAACGAGCGCACCCACGAGATCATCCGCGCCGGACTGGATCGTTCGCCGATGTACACTGGGGTTATCGACGGCGTGGGGCCGCGCTATTGCCCCTCCATCGAGGACAAGATCGTGCGTTTCGCAGACAAGGAATCCCACCAGATCTTCGTTGAGCCGGAGGGGCTGGATACCCATGAGGTCTACCCCAACGGCATCTCCACCAGCCTGCCGTTCGATGTGCAATATGAACTGGTGCGCTCCATGCGCGGCTTCGAGAATGCCCATATCCTGCGCCCCGGTTATGCCATCGAATATGATTTTTTCGATCCGCGGGATCTGAAATCCTCGCTGGAGACTCGCTTTATCGAAGGGCTGTTCTTCGCCGGCCAGATCAATGGCACCACCGGCTATGAGGAAGCGGCCGCCCAGGGGTTGATCGCCGGACTTAACGCCGCCCGCAAAGTGAGCGGTCACCCTCCGTGGTGCCCGCGACGGGACGAGGCTTACATTGGTGTGATGATCGATGATCTGATCAACCGCGGCACCAGCGAACCCTACCGGATGTTTACCAGCCGTGCGGAGTACCGGCTACTGCTGCGCGAGGACAATGCCGATTTGCGCCTGACAGAGGCCGGCCGCCGCCTTGGCCTGGTGGACGAGAAGCGCTGGGTTGCATTCAGCCGGAAGCAGGAGGCTATCGAACGGGAAAACCGGCGGCTCCACGATACTTGGCTAAGTCCGCTGCAGGTTCCGGCTGGTGATGCCGAACGGGTGCTGGGCAGACCGCTGGCCAGGGAGTATCGTTTGATCGAACTGCTGCGCCGGCCGGAGGTGAACTACGCAGCCCTGATGACCCTGCCGGGCACCGGAGAAGGAGCAACCGGGACGGAGATAGTGGCACAGCTGGAGATCCAGGCCAAGTATGCAGGTTATATCTCCCGCCAGCAGGAAGAGATTGAACGTAACCGGCACCATGAAGAAAAAAGCATTCCAACCCTGCTGGATTATGCCAAGGTGCACGGACTCTCCACCGAGGTCCGGCAGAAGCTCGCCAGCCAGCGCCCGGCAACGCTGGGACAGGCCTCACGCATTCCCGGCGTCACCCCTGCTGCCATCTCCCTGCTGCTGGTGCATCTGAGGCGGTGCCAAAGTGACTGACAACAAGCTCCGTCATGAGCTATGGAGCGGACTGCATCAACTGGGCATCCCGCTTTCCGAGCCGATTCTGAACCGGCTGATCGCCTATCTCCGGCTACTGCAAAAATGGAACCGCGCCTACAATCTGACGGCGGTACGGGATATTCAGCAGATGGTCAGCCGTCATCTGCTGGACAGCCTGTCTGTGTTACCCTTGCTGCAGGGCAGCCGCTTGATCGATGTGGGTAGTGGCGCCGGGCTTCCCGGTATTCCGCTGGCGCTGGCCCGGCCGGAGATGGAGTTCACTCTGCTCGACAGCAATGCCAAGAAAACCCGTTTTCTGCTCCAGGCGATTGCCGAACTGGAGTTGCCGAACATCGGTATCGTGCACAGCCGGGTGGAAAACTACCAACCTGCCCGCCTGTACGATACCGTGACCACACGGGCATTCGCCAGTCTGGCGGAGATGCTGGCATGTACACAGCACCTCCTGGCAACAGGGGGGAGCTTTGTCGCACTCAAGGGCATCAATGTACAGCAGGAAACAGAAAATTTACCGGCTGGCTTTACCATCAGCGAACTGAACCCGCTCGAGATACCGGGATCAGACAGCCTGCGGTATGCCGTCATCATCCAGAGGGAGCCGTAGATCATGGGACAGGTCATTGCCGTAACCAACCAGAAAGGCGGGGTCGGAAAGACTACCACCAGCGTGAACCTGGCAGCATCCCTGGCAGCGACCAGGCGCAAGGTGCTGCTGGTTGACGCCGACCCGCAGGGAAATGCCACCATGGGCAGCGGGATCGACAAAAACGAACTGGAGCAGTCAAGCTATGATGTCTTGATGGGCACTCTTCCCGCCAGCGAGGTGATCACTCTATCTGAACAGGGTGGCTATGATCTGCTCCCCTGCAACAGCGATCTGACCGCTGCCGAAGTCCAGCTGCTGGAAACAGAACAGCGTGAAAAAGCACTGTATCGCGCACTTCAGGAGATTAGGGCTGACTACCATTACATTGTCATCGACTGTCCACCCTCCCTGAACATGCTCACTGTCAATGCCCTGGTGGTTGCCAACAGCGTGCTTATCCCTACCCAGTGCGAATATTACGCACTGGAGGGGCTGTCTGCCTTGCTGGAGACGGTGGAACAGATCCGCCAGAACCTGAACTCGCAGCTGAAGATCGCCGGACTGTTGCGTACCATGTATGATCCCCGCAACCGCCTCTCCACGGATGTCTCTGCCCAACTGACCGAGCACTTTGGTGATCTGGTCTATCGTACCATCATCCCCCGCAACGTGCGGCTGGCAGAGGCTCCGAGTTTTGGTCTACCTGCGCTAGTCTATGATAAATATTCACGGGGAGCACAAGCCTATCTGGCTCTGGCCGGAGAGATTTTGCGCAGGGAAAAAGAGGGCAACGAACAGGAAGAAGGGGTACAATGCGGCACAGACAGCAACTAGCGGAAATCGACTATGGCAGCTAAAAAAAGAGGTCTTGGACGCGGGTTGGATGCTCTGCTGGGAGGGGCGGCAACAACGGCAAAAGTCCAACCGGTCGCAGATGAAAACGGTGCCCGGGATGGTGAGCTGCGCATGCTCCCGGTTGATCTGCTGCAACGCGGGCGATATCAACCACGTACCGGGATGAATACCGAAGCACTGGAGGAACTGGCAAACTCAATCCGTGCACAGGGCGTAGTACAGCCGATTATTGTGCGCGAGCTGGAGCAACAGCAGGGACATTATGAAATCGTTGCCGGCGAACGTCGTTGGCGTGCCGCTCAGCTTGCCGGCCTGCATGAGATCCCGGCGGTGATCCGCCAAGTGGCGGATCAAGCCGCCATCGCCATGGCATTGATCGAAAACATTCAGCGCGAAGAGCTAAGCCCCATGGAAGAGGCTCATGCACTGCAGCGCCTGATAGATGAGTTTAATCTTACCCACCAGGATGCAGCCAATGCCGTTGGTCGTTCCCGTGCAGCAGTAAGCAATCTGCTACGCTTGCTTACCCTCAATGATGATGTCAAACAACTACTGGAAAATGGTGATCTTGAAATGGGCCATGCCCGTGCCCTGCTAGGGTTATCAGGAGAGCAACAGAGTGAGGCGGCGCGCGTTGTTGAAACCCGGGGTCTGTCAGTACGGGAGACCGAACAGATGGTGCGGCGTATGGCGGCAGGACCCAGACCGAAATCACAAGAGCCTTCACTGAATCCGGATACCCGGCGCCTGCAGGAGGAACTGGCAGAAAAAGTCGGCGCAGCTGTCAAACTGCAACACACCAGCCGGGGCAAGGGAAAGCTGATAATTCATTACAATAATCTTGATGAACTGGATGGTATCCTCGCCCATATCAAATAGCGAGAAACATGGTACTCACGCGTGCCAATATAAATTTTCATATTTTTTACAATAAGTCAGAACCATCATTAGGTAGCTAGAGTTTAGAGTTTCAGAGGAGAAAAAAACATCAGAAAGTTTCCCAAATAACTTGACATGGCGGCAGGAATCGCGCAGCCGCGCCTTGCAGACCTTTTTAAAAAATCAAACGGTCTGCAAGGCGCGGCCTTCAGAAG
>JAJRUV010000191.1 GCA_024277595.1 Gammaproteobacteria bacterium | reverse complement strand
GGCGGCTATGAGATTCCGCTCATCGAAGACGATATCTATGGTGACCTGGGTTTTGAGGGTAAGCGCCCCAACGCTTTGCGCGCCTATGATGAAACCGGCGGAGTAATCTACTGTGCTTCTTTCTCCAAGACACTGTCACCCGGATTGCGCGTCGGCTGGATGCTGCCCGGCCGCTGGCAGGAAGAGGTTGAATACCTGAAATATGTCACCAGCCTGGCGGCGCCCACCTTGTCGCAACTGGCTGTGGCCGATTTTCTGCATCATGGCGGCTATGACCGCCATCTGCGCCAGGTTCGCAGCGCCTATGCCCGACAGGTAATCCTCATGACCCGCGCCGTGAGCAAGTACTTCCCCGAAGGCACACGCGTAACCCAGCCCCGGGGTGGCTTCGTGATCTGGGTAGAACTGCCAAAGACCGTCGATGCCCTGGGCCTGTGCCAACAAGCGCTGGAACAAGGCATCAGCATCGCACCGGGTCCGGTTTTTTCCGCATCCGGAAAATACCGTAACTGCATCCGCCTCAACTGCGCCCAGCCGTGGAATGATGCACTCGACAAGGCGTTGATGACCGTAGGGCGGATGGCTGAGGTGATGAGCTTTTAGTTCGTACTCGTTTTTTGCTTGACAAGACACCGTGGTTGCTGAATTTCGGCCTACAATTCCGCTACTTTTCAATTCGTTGATTAGTTCCGTCTCTGCTGAAAGGGAGGGGAGATACTGCCGGCAACTCTCATCCCAGGCTTCCACGGTGAACCGTATAGCGCGTTCCACTTTTGCGTAATAGGGGCGGGTGCGTAAATGACTTCAGCCCGGCCCCAGAGTTTTATTCTGCGGGGCAGCGAATAGTCCATGAGGAAGATGAAGGCCTGATTGTTCCCGGACAGGTTACCGGCGGTAATATGCTGGCGGTTGCCCTGGAGTTTCGGCCACGCCAGCGTCTCCTGATCCAGAATGCTGATGAAACCGGGTGGCCCGCCGCGGTGCTGTATGTAGGGCCGGCCTTCACGGCTTGCAGTACCGAGGTAGAACGAGTTGCGGGTTCGTATGAACGAAATGACATCTTCCGACAGGCGGGACCTCCAGTGCCCGCGCGTCTCAAGCCGCGCAATATAGTCACGGGAACCATAACGTTTCTGGACTGCTCGGGTGGCAGGTGAAAACAGGATATCAGCAGGGTTTATGGGCATCGGTGAACCTCCCAAATCAGTTGCGTTCGATGCACATTACTCGGGATGGGTGTTTTGCATGGCGTCGCGCACGGAAAAATCTCCATACCCGGCGGCCAGGGCAGGGCATCGACTGCACCAATCAAGATCCGAGAGACGGAAATCCAGGTAGCCGAGGGCTGCTCCCAGTGCCAGTTGCGCCAATGTCACCTGATTGGGCAGCATGTTGATGCCGGCTTCGATGTGATCCAGAGACCGGCTGACCTGGGATTTCCATTGTGCTATCCAGTCGGAGGATTGCTCTTGGGTTTCTCTGCGCCGTTCCATCACGATGTTGTAGGTGGCGTCGAGCACGCCGTCGCAGAGCGCTTCCCAACGCGAGACGTTCCAGCGTTCCCTGTTGGTATCAGGGGCGGAGTAGCCTGAGTTTATAACATATTGATTATAACGGAATAAATGCTCCAGATTGATGATGTAATCTACATCATCAATGGTATTTTCCGTGGGGAGTGAGGCAGAAAACAGCGATACCTTGTAAGGCAGATTGGTGCTGGCATGGTATTAGATAGCTTGAAATGCTCGCGCACTGAAACAGTCTATTTCAGATGGCGTTGTGGATCCTGGCGACCATGCAGTACGCGGATGATTTCAACCATGTCCGCGGTCACACGGTAAAACGGGGTATGACTTTCTATTGGGAGGCTTCTGATTTCTGGCAGGAGTTCGTTGCGCTCGGCACTCATAAGGGGTTGCTGAGTCAGTAACCAGAACTGGTTTTTTATGCCAGCCAGGTAGCTTTCAGACTGTACTTGTCCCCACTGCCGTAAGCCGTATTGGTAAATGTCTTTGAGGTCGGTTATGGCCGCTGGCGCAATGACAAGTTGATGGGGCGCCATGAAGGTCAGCTTTTGATATCGTCAAACAAGATGTCGAGCGCTGATCTTGATTCGATTGCGATACCTTTTCCCTGGTCCAGTTGATTTACGCCAACTGTCAGTTGTTCACGAAGCCGGGCCAGCTTGATTTCGTGAACCCAGTCTTCACGGGTTTCCATAAAACGCAGTGCTTCACGGATGACTTCACTGGCATTGTTGTACAGGCCAGTTTCCACCCTGGCTTTAATGCGGGCTTCCAGTTCGGGTGTGAGTGATATATGCATAAACAACCTCCACGGGCAGAAGATGCCTTTGAAAAGAACAGTAGGCAAAAAATACAAAGATTGTCAATGTTTGTATTTTTCCGGCTGGGGATGCTCGGGAGTGTCTGTGGCGAAGCTTTCAAGTGACCGCTTTTTGAGAGTATTTTGAAGAATTTTCCGAACATGGTATTTTACATGGGATTACCACTCACATCACCCATTACATTATTGATATTTAATGACAAAAATGGCTTGTTTGCGATCTAGCGGGAGTAACTCTGCCGATACTCACTGGATGCAGCATGCCTTGGAGCTGGCCCGCCGTGCAGAGCGGGAACAAGAGGTACCCGTTGGTGCGGTACTGGTGCGCGGGGAGGAAATTGCAGGGGAGGGGTGGAACCAACCGATATTGACCAGCGATCCAACCGCCCATGCCGAGATCATGGCGCTGCGCAGTGCTGCCGCAGCTATCGAAAACTACCGCTTGCCCGGTACCACCCTCTATGTGACACTGGAACCCTGCACCATGTGCGCGGGGGCTATCATCCATGCGCGAGTGGATCGCGTTGTGTTTGGTGCCCATGATCCCAAAAGCGGGGCGGCTGGTGGCCTGTTTGCGCTGCTTGGTACCGATCAACTCAATCATCAGGTGAAAGTGGCCGGGGGGATACTGGAACCAGAGTGCAGCAAACTGCTGCGCAATTTTTTCCAGCGCAGACGGAGCTCTAGTACTCTTTCAAGGTAATAAATCAGGATTCAGCGCTCCTGTGGTGCTTCGCGGCAAGGCGCAGTGCGCAGGCAATGGCCGTCTCCCTTGCCAAGCGCTGCAACGCCGCTGCGAAGCACCACAGGAGCGCCCGAAGGGTTGGCCTGTCAGCGTCCATGGCTGCGTTGCGCCTCTTGGCAAGGACTAAGGCCATTCCCTGTGAGGCGCGCCTTGCCCTGAACGCTGACAGACCAACTGAATCCT
>JAJRUV010000190.1 GCA_024277595.1 Gammaproteobacteria bacterium | reverse complement strand
TGCATCAGCGGGGTATGTCGTGGTTTGGAAGAAGTCATTTGTTCAACCTGGAAACCGCAGTTGGACGGTGTGAAGTGTGCAATTCTTGCCGTAGTGTGATTTACCCGGCAGGTTAGCAGGCAGGTCAAAATCAACAGTTGGCATATCAATAGCTTAACACATATATGGGAGCGGCCAACTGTGGTTTCCAGGTCCAAGTTTAGCGAAAATTGCTGATGTGGCCAATTTTTAACTGATTGGTGCTTGCGAATATAATTGTGGTCTGGTATTGCTTGTAACGTAATATCGATAGAGAGAGGTTAAAGCTGATGACAATGCGACTTGATTATAACGAAAAACGTGATTTTACCCGTATGGAGGTGGAGTGTGTGGTAGATTACACGCTGTCCGGGGAGAGTGAAGTGCGGCAAGCGGCGGGACATAATCTGAGTGCGGGGGGGGTATGCTTTGAAACGGAGCAGGAGGTAGCTGCGGGAACGTTGCTGGAGATTTCAATTTCACCGCAGCAGAAATTGACGCCGCCGCTGGAGGCCACGGCTGAAGTGGTCAGGGTGGAGCCTTCTGCTGATGGCAGGTGCATCGTAAGCTGCCGGTTTCAGCAGATAAAGAGCTGATGGACAAGGTTCAGCAACTCGCTTGCCAGGTTGGGGAGCGGCTGTTACAGAGGCAGATGATGCTGGCTACGGCTGAGTCCTGCACCGGGGGCTGGGTTGCCAAAATCATTAGCGATATTCCGGGCAGCTCCCGCTGGTTTGAGCGGGGTTTCGTCACCTATACCAATATCGCCAAGCAGGAGATGCTGGGTGTCAGCGTCGAGACGCTGAAGGCATTCGGCGCGGTGAGTGAACAGACCGTGCAGGAGATGGCGCGTGGGGCACTGGCGCATAGTCATGCTCAGTTGGCTGTAGCGGTCAGCGGTATTGCCGGGCCGGGTGGTGGCGGGACTCCCGGCAAGCCAGTGGGCACAGTATGGTTTGCCTGGGCTGTGGCGGGAGGGGCGCTGGAAACCCACAGAGAGCGCTTTTCTGGTGATCGTGAAGCGGTACGCCAAAAAGCGGTGTGGGTTGCACTGGATGGGTTGCGGGATGCCGCCGGATAAGCGGCAGCGCCTGTTTTTTGCTCTGTGGCCCGATGAAGCCGTGCGCCAGCAATTGAAGCAGTTGTTGGCAGGGGAAGGCTTTCAGGCTGCCGGAGGCCGACCGGTTCCTCCGAAAAATTTTCATATCACTTTACGCTATCTGGGTTCACTTTCCGAGCCGGAACGGCAGTGCGCCGAGCGTGTTGCCGATCAGATTCATGCCAGCGGGTTTCAGCTGGTACTGGATCAGGCCGGTTTTTGGCGTGGTCCCCGTGTTGTCTGGCTGGGGGCGAGCAGTACGCCTGTGGCACTGGCTGGCTTGGTCAAGCAGCTTGAAGCCGGAGTGAAATCATGCGGCCTGGAGCCGGAGTCCCGATCTTGTCTTCCCCATCTCACTTTTCTGCGCAAGGCCCGGACGGAAGCTTTTCCTTCAGCGTTTCCTCCTATCATCTGGCAGGTGGAACGCCTGGTATTGGTGCACTCCGATACCTTGCCGGAGGGCGTGTATTATGAAGTCATACGCAGCTGGAATCTGCTCAGATAATAGGGTTGGTCGTTTACCGGGAACTGTGAAATAATTGCAACTACTCAGTTCACCCCTGAAATCCGCCATTTCTGCGTTAAAAAATGGTCATTTACACATGTAAACTCCCATTTTTCGCCTTGAATTGACGAATTTCAGGGGCAATCTGAGCAGTTACCGGCAATATTGACTACTCGCTGAGTAGTTACAAATAATTAACCGCTTAAGGTTCTTACCGAGGTTACAGCAATGGATGATAACAGGAAAAAGGCACTGAGTGCGGCACTCAGCCAGATTGAGAAACAGTTTGGCAAGGGTTCCGTGATGCGCATGGGTGATTCGGGGGCGCTGCATGATGTAGAGGTGATTTCTACCGGTTCGCTGGGGCTGGATATTGCGCTAGGGATCGGCGGGGTGCCAAAGGGACGTGTAGTCGAGATCTATGGGCCGGAATCTTCCGGCAAGACCACGCTTACCCTGCAGATTATTGCCGAATCACAGAAAGTTGGTGGTACCTGTGCCTTTGTCGATGCGGAGCATGCGCTGGATCCCGCTTATGCAGAAAAACTCGGGGTCAATATCGACGATCTGCTGGTTTCCCAGCCGGATACCGGAGAGCAGGCGCTGGAGATCACCGACATGCTGGTGCGTTCCGGTGCAGTGGATGTGGTGGTGGTGGACTCGGTAGCGGCGTTGACCCCCAAGGCCGAGATTGAAGGAGACATGGGGGACTCCCACATGGGACTTCAGGCACGGCTGATGTCCCAGGCGCTGCGCAAGCTCACTGCCAATATCAAACGCTCCAATACCCTGGTGATTTTCATCAACCAGATCCGGATGAAGATCGGGGTAATGTTTGGTAATCCGGAAACCACCACAGGTGGTAATGCGCTCAAGTTTTATGCTTCGGTCAGAATGGATATCCGTCGTATCGGTGCCATCAAGAAAGGGGATGAGGTGATCGGCAACCAGACCCGCGTCAAGGTGGTGAAGAACAAGGTGGCGCCGCCGTTCAAACAGACCGAGTTTGAGATTTTGTATGGAGAGGGTATCTCCCGTGAAGGTGAGCTTATCGACCTGGGTGTTGATCTGGGACTGGTCAACAAAGCGGGTGCCTGGTACAGCTACAACGGTGATCGTATTGGTCAGGGAAAAGATAATGTGCGGAATTTTCTGAAAGAGAACCCGGATATTGCGCACGAGCTGGATGACAAAATCAGGGAAAAATTGCTGCCGGGAAAAGAGACCGGCGTGAAAGAACCAGTTGCTGAAGATAAAGCATAACATTGGTCAAACAACGGAAAAACATTGACCTGCCAGCCCCCCCCGGCGGTGAAAAACGGCTGTTGCTGCACACCTGCTGCGCCCCTTGCTCGGGGGCGATGATTGAGGCTATGCGCAGCGCGGGTCTCGAACTTACCATTTTTTTTTATAATCCCAATATTCATCCAAGACGCGAATATGAGATCCGCAAGGAAGAGAATATTCGCTATGCACAGGTGCACGGTATTCCGTTCTTTGACGGCGACTACGATGTAAAGGAGTGGTTTGAGCGCGCCAAGGACCTGGAGCATGAGCCGGAGCGGGGCGAGCGCTGCAGCCGCTGTTTCGATCTCCGTTTTGAGCGCACTGCCCTGTTTGCCTATGAGAACGATTTCACCGTTTTCACCAGCAGCCTGGGGTTTTCGCGCTGGAAAGATCTGCGGCAGGTTAATGAGAGGGGAGAACACGCGGCGTTGCACTATCCCGGTTTGAGTTACTGGACGCACAATTGGCGGAAAAATGGCAGGCAACAGCGCGGGATTGAGATCTCCCGGGAGGAGGACTTCTATCGGCAAATCTATTGCGGTTGTGTCTATTCTCTGCGTGACATGCGGGCGCGGGGAGCCAGTTAGCCGTTTTTGGTCAAAGGAAGAGGTATCCGCTGAAGCGTGCGCTCAAGAGCGGATCGGTACCTGCCCCGCCAGGAATAACAGTAGCAGCAACAGTGTTATTATCCCGGATGCTCCTCCTCCCGGTTCTGATATTGAGTCGTGCTCTGCGGGGGTGGAGGGGGTCTGCGCTGTTTTCGTATCTCCGGTGACGATTACGATGATGGTTCCAGTTGCAGTTCCTCCGTTGCCATCGGTGATGCTGTATTTAAATCGGTCTTCACCGGAGAACTCATCGGGCGGGGTGTAGGTAATGCCGGCATCGCCGGACAGGAGTACATTGCCGCCGTTGTCGCTGGTTTCGTCCACGCTTTCAATGTGCAGTGCATCGCCATCGGGATCACTGTCGTTCGCTAGTGCGGTGGTGATCGCCAAGGGTGTATTTTTACCGGTGGTTACCTTGTCATCCTGTACAACAGGATTGTGGTTTGGGGGTCTTGTTACTGTTTCCTGCTGAGCCCTTCCCAGGAACAGGTCATTTCTTTCGGCAATGTCTGCTTGCAGATGCAGTGTTGTTGCCGCCACCGCTCTGGCTTTGAACTGTACCCGTTTCACACCGCCATTTTTCTTTATGTCGCCGATGTCGCAGTACATTATCAACTGGGCTTCTGTTTGCTGGCAGTTGCTGTCCAGAGAGAGAAGTTCTATTGCCGCGGATCCTTGAAGAGAGTTCAACGCTATGGAAACGTTTTGTGCGTTGACCGGCGTTTGGTTGGTGATGCTGATGGTGTAGGTGATTTCATCATCGGGAAAGGCCGGATTGGGGTTGCTCTCGATATCGATTGTCAGTACGGCTTTTACTTTAATGGTGATAATCCCGCTTACCGGCTCGTTGTGTTCGTCGCTGACCAGGTAACTGAAGCTGTCACTGCCGGTGAAGTTGGTGGGTGGGGTGTAGGTAAAAGAATCATCGGAGTGATGGACTACTGTTCCACCGGCTCGGGAGGTTGAGTCTGCGCCGACGATGCCCAGCGTGTCGTTGTCGGGATCGCTGGCGGTGTCCAGGAGGTTATCGATCTGTGCGGGAGTATTTGTCACTGCATCCAACGCGATCTCTCCGGTGGTTGGCGGCCTGTTGATGGTAGTCGTACTTTCTTGGGCGGCATTGTCGGCGGCGTTTCTCTCCAGATAAGTCGTTGCCAGAGCTTTGCTGATTACGCCGCTTCTACTGTCCGGGGAGAGTCTTGCGCTGACATTCACGGTACGAAGCCCGCCCTCTTTCGGGATTGATCCCAGCTTGCATGTCAGTAACCTTGTGGTGTTCTCTCCCTCGCCAGTATTCTCTGTATCAGCGGAAAAGCAGTTGTCCCCCAGCAGGGTTATGCTGGGGGGAAGGGTCAGCAGCAGTTTCGTATGGAGAGCCTCTGCCGTGCCAATGTTTTGCACGGTAATCGAGTAATTGAATTGATCTCCCGGAAGCACAGGCTCCATATCGTCCTGCAGGGTTAGTGACAGATCGGGAAGCTGGATCTGGCGGGGATCGAATATCCCGTTTACATCGATTATCCCGTACCCGTACAGGTCATCACGGCCGGGCTTTCCAAGATCGCGGCTGGCTTTCAGCAGTTTCAACCGAACATCTCTGTTGTCGGCCACGCCGTCATTATTGATATCATCTACTCCTGCCGACAGAATCAGGGCAGCTACTCCGGTGATGTGGGGTGCCGCCAGAGAGGTTCCGGATATTGTGCCATAATTGTTTTCCTGTTTGGTGGAGTAGATGGCCGTACCGGGCGCGGCAAGTTCCACTTCATTACCTTGTGCGGTATAGATTTCGGGATTGTCTTGCTGGTCGGTAGCTCCCACTGCGATGACAGAGTCGTATGCCGCCGGATAATCCACTCCCCCACGCTCACTGTTCCCGGTAGCAGCCACGATCAGGACGCCTGCCTGGAAGGCCGCATTGCAGGCCTCCTTGAGTGAGGTGCCGCCGGGGCCGCCCATGCTGATATTTACAACATCGATTTTATTGTCCACCGTCCACTGAAGCGCCGCTACTATGTTGCTGATCGAGGATGAACCATTGCGGTCCATTACTTTCAGGGCATAGATGGAGGCATCGGGAGCTACGCCCACGATGCCCTGATCGTCCAGTCTTGCCGCAATGATTCCTGCCACCTGCGTACCGTGACCAGGGGTACTGTCATCCATGGGGTCAGCGTCATCGTTCACGAAGTCGTATCCACCACGATAGTTGTCTTTCAATTCCTGGTGGTTGTAGTCGATACCGGTATCGATTATGGCAATCTTTACTCCTGCACCAGTAATTCCCTTGCTATGGGCTTTGTCGACCGAGATCTGTTGCAGGCTCCGGTTTTGCTGGTATTCGTCGATACTTGCTGCGACGGTTTCCTGGAGCTTGTTTTCGTGCGGCGGGAAGGGGAAGCGAACTTGCTGGTTGTGCTCTGTAAATTTTATTTTGGGGTGGGTGTCCAGTTCAGGCAAGGCTGTTTCGGGAATTGTTACCACCAGGGCATGAATTAGCCCCAGTTCACGTTGAATGGTACCCCCTTTATTTCTGATCAGCTGCCGTTCGCTGTCCCCGACAGTGCTGTGAAATCCGATGATGACTGATTTTTCAGCCGCCCCGGCCACTGCCGCAAGAGATAACAAGAGCAAAAATATTAGCTGCTTTGTAAGTGATAATACTCTGTTTCCCGGCATGGAATGTCTCCTTGGTGCAATTATCTTTGCTACTTTCATTACAAGAATTCTAGCGAACTCCTTGGCAATTGCCAGATCTTGATAAAAGAGATCTTGCAATATGCTAACATATTAATTAATGGTGTGTTTCATGATTTTAACGAGATCATTTGTTGGGTAATCTGAACAGTTACACATATTCATTTTCAACTACGCTAACTAAATGGTTACGCGGGTCATGCTCAATGCCGCTGACTTCATGGGGCTGTGTGGCCAGGGCGCTTGGGGTCAGTGAATCGTAACTATTCAGCTCACCCCTGAAATCCGCCATTTCTGTGTTAAAAAATGATCATTTACCCGTGTAAACTTACATTTTTCACCTTGAACTGGCGGATTTCAGGGGCAATCTGAACAGTTACATGCTCATTTTCAACTATACTGAATAGTTACCACTCGACAAGCTTGCTCACCAGTTCAGCGACAACCAGGCGGCGAACCAACTCCAAAGGGTTCGCCAGAAGCTCTTCAAAACCATTCATGGACGGACCCTGAAAACTGGCTGACAGACAACCCTCTCACTCTCTCTTCAGACTTATTTATGGATTGGAAAATACTGCTTCCAGCGGGGACTTTTCCAGATTGGAACGCAACCTGTTGGAAATGGAGCAATCTTGCCAAGTTCTATCCAGGGATTTCCCGGTCCGTGGTAGTCGGAGCCACAGGATGCCAGAAGAGCTGAGCGTTGGGCATGCGTTGCCATGGTGATGCAGTCATTGCGGCTGTGACTACCGGAGACCACCTCCAGTCCTTCACCACTGCACTCGCAGAATTCACCAATCAACTGCCGTAATCGGGTTACGCTCATTCGGTAGCGAGCCGGATGGGCAATAACTGCTTGCCCCCCGGCTCCATGAATCCACTCCAGTGCTTGCTCCAGGCTGGCCCATTTTCCGGTAACATGACCCGGTTTTCCTTTTACCAGAAATCGTTTGAATACATCACGCATGTCTGTTGCGTACCCCTGTTTTACCAGGAAGCGGGCAAAATGTACCCGGCCAATACTTGAACCGCTGGCATATCCTCTGGCGGCCTTGTAAGCTTCAGCAATACCTGTCTTTTCAAGCCGTTGCCCAATCTCTTTCGCACGCCAGTCACGAAAGCTGCGCAGAGCGGCCAGTCCCTGTTGTAGTTCAGTATCTTCAGGGTCAACATTCAAGCCAAGAATGTGAATGGTGCTGTGGTTCCAGGTAACGGATACCTCGACACCCGGCACAAGGATTACCCCCAGGCTGTTTGCGGCAAGACGGGCTTCTGCCACGCCCTCTGTGGTGTCATGGTCAGTGAGCGACAGCACACTAACTTGTTGTTTAGCCGCATATTTGACCAGATCTGTGGGTGAAAAAGAGCCATCCGACATGGTGGAGTGAGTGTGCAAATCGTAGCGCAGAGACATTAACGGATACCTCTAAACAAGCTCTTTTTCCAAGATGGCAAGGATGGGATAAAGTGGACCTTCAGGACTTGCTGAGAGCCTGTCACGTTACTGCCTGCGCCAGCAGTTATAAAAAATCATTTTCAAACTCGCGGCAGTTTCACTTCATGCTCCGTTGGTGCGATAATAGGCGTTCCATACACAGGAAGGACTGGCATACATGCTGTATGCGATTATTGGCGAACATCAGGAGGAGAGTTTGCCTCGACGGCTTGAAGCTCGCCCCGCTCACCTAGAGTGCTTGCAGCATTTACAAGATCAGGGCTGCTTGGTGTTGGCCGGACCTTTTCCCGCCATCGATAGTGAAGCCCCGGGATCTGCTGGTTTCAGCGGAAGTTTGATCGTTGCTGAATTTGACTCGCAGACAGAAGCTCAGGCCTGGGCTGATGCCGATCCCTATATGAAGGCGAATGTATATCGCAATGTCACCGTAAAACCGTTTTGCAAGGTATTTCCTGGTGGATCAGGCTAAAATCAGTCGTCCAGAATAAAGGTTATTTTCATGTTCACTCTGTATTCTGATATTTCGCCGTTTTCAACCTTTACCGACTGTTCCTGTACCCAGGCTGACTTGATGTTGCGCAGGGTTTTGCCAGCTCGCGCTATGCCCTGTTGAACGGCATCTTCAAAGCTGACAGTGGATGATGATGTTATTTCAGTAACTCGTGCGATTGCCATATCCAGGCTCCTTGGTTTATCTATCAATAAATTATTCCGGCTTCGTTCCAATCCAGAGAATCAAGTTATCACCTCCCGGGAGTGTTAACAACCACTGTTCGTGGCGAGATTCTGGCCTTTTCCGCGCTGGTGGCGTTGCGGCTCGCTGCAATAGAATGCCTGTTACGCCTCACCGCGCCTGGCTCACACGAAAAATGACGTTCACTCGGGTAGTTCAGAATGCTCCCTAGTACTCCGTCAAGGTGATAAATCAGGATACAGTTGGCCTGTCAGCGTTCAGGGCAAGGCGCGCCTCGCAGCGAATGGCCATCGCCCTTTG
Source organism: Gammaproteobacteria bacterium (assembly GCA_024277595.1). Taxonomy (GTDB): domain Bacteria; phylum Pseudomonadota; class Gammaproteobacteria; order Thiohalospirales; family Thiohalospiraceae; genus DRMK01. The sequence continues at coordinate 46 of JAJRUV010000190.1, read as the reverse complement.
CAAGAGGCGCAACGCCGCCATGGGCGCTGACAGGCCAACCCTTCGG
>JAJRUV010000189.1 GCA_024277595.1 Gammaproteobacteria bacterium | reverse complement strand
TCTCCCACCAGCTCGCTACGATTACCCAAACCCGACAGACTCCTAGCTGCCGATACCGGCACTATTGTTGCGCTGGCGACGCCGCCGGGTATCGGGGGTGTTGGTATTGTCCGCATATCCGGCTCCGGGACTCAAAGGATCTGTCAGGCAGTGCTTGGTAGGCAGGCTGTCCCCCGGCAGGCTGATTACCTTCCTTTTCTGGATAGTGATGGCAGCGTCATAGACAGGGGCATAGCCCTCTATTTTCCCCAACCTAACTCTTTTACAGGAGAAGATGTTCTTGAGCTGCAGGGCCATGGTGGTCCGGTAGTTATGGATCTGATACTGCAGCGGGTGCTTGCTGTCGGTGCCCGCCCCGCCCGCCCCGGCGAGTTCTCTGAACGGGCTTTTCTTAACAATAAATTGGATTTGGTACAGGCAGAGGCGATTGCCGATCTTGTTGCCAGCTGTACTGAGGGGGCCGCACGTTCTGCCATGCACTCACTTCAGGGAAAGTTTTCCAAAAATGTATATGAGCTGGTGGAACAAGTTATCCAGCTGCGTATCTACGTCGAGGCAGCTATTGATTTTCCAGAGGAAGAGATAGATTTTCTTGCTGATAAACAGCTCGGCAACCAGTTGAATACAATAACCAAACAGTTGCAGGCACTGCAGGAAAATACCCGACAGGGCTGTTTGCTGCGAGAAGGTATGCGAGTAGTGATTGCCGGTAGACCTAATGCGGGAAAGTCCAGCCTGCTGAACGTACTGTCCCGACAGGATAGCGCCATTGTAACAGCCATTCCCGGAACCACTCGGGACATCCTGCGGGAACAGATTAATATTGATGGCATGCCGGTTCATATCATCGATACCGCTGGCTTGCGGGAGAGCGGGGATCCGGTGGAGCAGGAGGGGATACGCCGGGCCTGGAAGGAGATTGAAAAGGCGGATCAACTGCTGCTGGTGGTGGATGGTCAAACTGGTCTTGCCGAACAGCAACGGGAAATTATGGTTAGGTTACCGGAAAAAATCCCGGTTACGGTGATTAAAAACAAAATCGACCTGACCGGTAACCGGCCCACGATAAAAGAAGGCCAATTCGGGAAGGAGATATCTCTCTCGGCTCAGACCGGTGCGGGTATCGACCTGTTGCGGGAACACCTGAAACAGGGAGCGGGTTTCAAAACCATGAACGAAGGAACATTCATGGCCCGCCGCCGCCATCTGGATGCCCTAAACAGGGCAGCAACCCATCTGTATAGCGGCCAGCGTCAATTAATCCAGTATCAGGCGGGCGAACTGTTGGCCGAAGATCTACGTCAGGTACAACAAGCACTCGGAGAGATAACCGGAGAGTTTTGCAGCGAAGATCTGCTGGACAGGATCTTTTCTGGATTCTGTATCGGGAAGTAATTGAACCTGGAAACCGCAGTCGATTGCTCTCGTGTTATGTAAGTTGTTGATATACAGGTTATTGGTTTTGACCTGCCAGTTCACCTGTCGGGTGACTCATGCTATGGCACGAATTTTCACCCTTACGATATGGTGTTGCAACACCCAGGATCGGTACCCCCGCAAGCGCACACTTCACACCATCCGACGACGGTTTCCATGTTGAATCGACGGGTAAACGCAATTGAATGCCAATATGGCAGGGCAGTATCAATGGTAGCCACTTGACACACCCACCATCTCCCGTTTTAATACCCCATCTTTGGCCAGGTAGCTCAGTCGGTAGAGCAGTGGACTGAAAATCCTCGTGTCGGCAGTTCGATTCTGTCCCTGGCCACCAATTTTCTTCCAATTGATATCAAAACCACGATGTTTCGCAAGGTTGCTTTGGCTCAGGCCATTGCGACATAGTTTCCACCTGCGGCGCGTGCCTTCTCCATTGCATCAGTAACCCGGGTCAGCATGGTATTGGTATCGTCTCCCGTGCGCCAGGCGGTTACACCAAAAGCTGCGCTGAACTCTTTTTCTGTGCTCTTTGTAACGGGTAGTTCCTGAATTTGTCTGACCAGTCGCTCAGCCAGCTCGCATGCGCCCTGACTGGAGGTTTCCGGCAGCACCAGAATTAATTCATCATCACCCATTCGCGCAACAGTATCTGCCCAGCGGGCCTGATCCTTAATCAGCCGGGCAACAGTCGGCAGGTCATTCTTTTCCAGAGGTTGTTTGCCCTGGGTGCGCAGCAGTTTAATCATGACCGCGGACATGCGGGTGTTGTAGCGCCGGCAGCGGGAGACCTGTGGCTCCAGACGGCTTAGCAGGCCGCGGCGGTTGAACAGGCCGGTAGCGGCATCGGTGGATGAGTGTTCGCGCAGTGCCTCCTCCATTCTCCGTTGTTCAGCCTCCAGACGGTGCTGACAGGTCACATCGGTATAATAGTGAATCTCCCAATCGCTATCCAGGCGGTGGCAATCACACTTCAGCCAGCGCTCCTGATGATTACCGGTGGCTGGTACAAAAATGGTTTGCTGTTGCTCGAACAGTAGTTGCAATTGGGGTTCGTAAAGCTCTTCTTTACCCTTCCCTTGCAGGGCGCTGGCTTTGATGCCAAGAAAATCAAGCAAGGTTGAATTAACTGAAGATATCTTGCCTGCAGCATCCAGCAACACGATTCCAACCGGCGCCATGTTCAGCAGACGCTCCATCAGTGGTGATTCAACTTGCATTGTCATAGGTTAAGCTCTCCTTTAAAACTACTGCTGCCAGCTTTATCCACTTATACCAAGCGGTTATTACGTTATATGTCACATCACAGAAAGAAATTTCTTTCGTGAACGAGATTTTATATGTAAGGGGATTGTTTTCCTGGCATTGCCAAACCCGCTTATAGATGATCGGGTTATCGGACAACAAGTTCGCTTTTTAACCCCCTCTTGGTGTTTTTTTCTTCCCGGATGCCAGCATGAAAGGATGCCGGTCTCCAGGAGGACAAAGCGAACAGGTAATTCAATGTTTTCTTATGATTAATGTACCTGCTGCGGAATGGATGTGCAACTCCTGGCATTTTTCCTGCTGTCTTGAAGAAAAAGAACCAGGAATCAATGACCAACGTAGAGTCGCTTCACATCTGCCGCATGGTGTTTGAGAATGTGGTTGCGGCGCAGTTTCAGGGTGGGGGTTATCAAGCCGTTTTCGATGGTCCAGGGTGTGAGGGTCAGAGCAATCCGGCGTATCTGCGCATAACCCGGAAATGCGGCGGTCTGCATGGTAATTCGCCGCAATACAACCGATTCAACAGAGCGATCACGCAGCAGTTCATCCTGGACAGGATGCCATTTGCGCTCCTGGGTCAGCAGTTCCCATTGCTCCTTGTTAAGCACCGCCAGCACGGATAGAAAAGGGCGCTGTTCGCCGATGACCATTACTTGTTCAAACAGGCTGTCGGCAATAATGGCCATCTCCATCTCTGCCGGCGGGATCTTCTCGCCATTGGCCAACACCAAAATCTCTTTAAGGCGACCAGTCAGAAAAATATGTCCCTGTTCATCGATGTGGGCCTTGTCGCCGGTATGCAGCCAACCCTCTGCATCAATCGTATTAGCAGTGGCCTTTGCGTTGTTCCAGTAACCGAGCATGATATTCGGGCCTTTTGCCAGTAGTTCATCTTTTTCGCCCAAGCGGACTTCAATGCCGGGAAGTGCCTTGCCGATGCTCGCGGGAAGATTGTCTTGCAGTGAATTCACACTGATTACAGGACTCGACTCAGTCAGTCCGTAGCCCTGCAGTACCCGCACATCCAGCCCGATAAAAATACGTGCGATGGCAGGAGCCAGCGGGGCTCCGCCGCAGACTGTCAAGCGCACCCGTCCACCCAGGTTGTCCCTGATTTTTCGAGCTACCAGCCGGTCAAGCAGTGGCCAAAGCAGTGAACCGGGATGCCAGGAGGCTCTTCCCTGGCGATGTTCGTGACGGCGCCAGCCGATCGCGACAGCCCAATCAAACAGCTTGCGTACCAGCGGAGATTTTGATTGAAGCTGCTCCTCGATACGCAGATGTACCCGTTCAAAAATGCGTGGGACAGAGACAAAAATCGTGGGTTGCACTGTCTTGAAATCCGCATTCAGTTGCTGAATGGAGCGTGCAAAAGCCACCGTGGCGCCGGCCATTATGGGCAGATAGTAACCGATGGTGCGCTCCAGCGTATGGGACAGGGGAAGAAAAGAGAGAAACAGATCATCCGTAAAGATGTCGATGTACTGCAGTCCGGCATGAGCATCGGAAAGGATATTGCTGTGACTCAGCATCACCCCCTTGGGGCGTCCGGAGGTGCCGGAGGTGTAGACAATGGTTGCCAGCTGATCGGGACTGCTTTCCCGGGCGATGAGTTCATCACCCTTCCCTGTCGGCAGCCACTCTTCGATCCATTGCAGGCGAGGATTGGCAATCCGATCCTCTATGGTATCCAGGGTGACCACTCGTTGCAGACCCTGCAACCGATCAGCTACCTGCACAAACTGTTGCCACTGGCGTTCTCCCTGAATTAGCAGCAGTTTGGCTCCGGAGTCTTCCAGCACGTAGGATAGGTTTTCCGGGCAATCATTGACAAACAGCGGTACAGCAACCAGTCCAAGACCCAGTGCGGCCTGGTCGAATGCGACCCACTCCGGGCAGTTCCCCAGCATGACAGCAACCCGGTCACCGGCTTGCAGCTGTTCCGTCTGAAAGGCCTGTTGCCACTGCGCCACCGTTGTCGCCATGGCCTGCCAGGTTGTCTCCTGCCACTGTTGGGAACCGGAATCGAAATGGCGATAAGCTACGGCATCAGGCGAACGTTGTACGCGCTCCCGGAACAGGCCGGCCAAGGTGCCGACCTGTCGGGGTGAGATAGTGTCGGGAAGGTGCTGCATATCTTTAACCTTACGACTTGTTTAGACTCTGATTCTTCGAAGCATATAATAAGTGATGGCTACGGCGCAAATTGTTGGTAGGGTAGCACTAAGGAAAGGTGGTATGGAATAGACGATTCCCAGTTGCCCCAGACTGTGATTAAACAGATAAAAGCCGATGCCGATCAGGGTGCCAGCCAGCAGTCGGCTGCCCATGCTTACCGAGCGCATGGAACCGAAAACAAAGGGGATGGCCAGCAGCATCATGGCCCCGGTTGCAAAGGGTGAGGCCAGCTTGCTCCAGAAAGCGACCCGGTACTGATCCGAATTGAGTCCATTGCCCTCCAGATAGGCGATATAGCGCAACAGTTCGCGGGAGGATAGCCCCTGTGGATCAATAGCTACTACATCGATCAGGCCGGGATCGAGAATGCCCTGCCAGACCTGTTCAGCCTGTTGTTCGGCCGTAATATGCGGTTTGGTGAACAGGGTCTGGCTGACATCCTTCAATAACCAGCTGTCATCGTTCCGGTAGCTGGCTTCGGCGGCGTAGGTCAGTTTGACCGGCTGTTTGGTCTGGTTGAATTCGTAGAGATGAACCCCGCCCAGGTGGTTGTTGGCGTAGACGGTGCGGGCGTTGATGTAACTGTTGCCCTCGCGGATCCACAGACCGGAACCGGTGTTGACTGACACATGCTTCTCCAGCGCCGTGGTACGCAGTTTGAAAGCATACTGCTCGGTGTGGGATGCCACTCCTTCGCTGACAATAACCACGATAACCATCATTAACAGAGCCACCTTCATTACTGCCCAGGTGATCCGCATTATCGAGACACCGGCCGCACGCATCACTGTCAGCTCACTGTTGCTGGCCAGGGCGCCCAGCCCCATCAGACTGCCGATAAGGGCCGCCATGGGAAACAGATCACCCGCCCAGCGCGGCAGGGTCAGCAGGGTGAATTGCAGTGCAACCAGCGGTGTATACTGTGCCTGACCCACCTTCTGCAGTTCGCCGATATAGGTCATGAAGATATACAGGGAGAGCAGTACCGCCAGAGTGGTCAGTGTACCGAAAATTACCGTGCGACCGATATAACGATCCAGAATCTTCATGCCATCGTCCTGCTCCGGGCGGAAAAACGCCATCGAATACCGCTTTGGCGACCCACCTCGAACGCTACATAAAGCAGCATTACTCCATGCACCCACCACAATCCGAGCAGTTGCGGGGTCTCCTCCTTCTCCAGCCAGGTTCGGGCAACCCCAAGCATATTGGCATAAATAATGTAGATCAAAATGGCGCTGAACAGCCGTGAATAGCGCCCCTGCCGCGGTGATGTCCGGCTGAGCGGGACGGCCAGCAGAGCCAGGGGAATGACGGAAAAGGGAATCGCCAGTCGCCACTGTAGTTCGGCAATTTCCCGGAGGTTATCGGAACCCAGCAGTTCGACTGATGGTATCGCTCGCAGCCGTGGATCACGATAGCTGTGCCGGGTATCGATGCGCACTGCGTGCTGCTCGAACCGGATGATACGGAATGCCGCTTGGCCAGGGATGCCTTCATAACGGATGCCATTGACCAGAACAAGATAACGCAGGCCGGTGTTACTATCGATATGCTGATAACCTCCTTTGGCGGCAATGACATCCTGCTGAAGTGGCTGTTCCCCCGGCATCTGCACAAAAACCTCCTTCAGTCGGCCCTGTTTCGGATCCACCTCCTCCACATAAAACACTCCTTTCCCGGCATCGGTGCTGAAACTACGGAAGGTGCCTACCGGAATCCCGCCAATTTCAGTAACCGATTTTGCTTCATCCATCAGCCGCTGCATCCGGTATTCAGCCCAGGGGGAGAGCAGCAGTGACAGACTGCCGGTTATGACGGCGAGGACAATTGCAAAAACGACGATGGTTTTGAGCAGCCGGCCAATACCAACGCCACAGGCAGCCAGTGCGATCATCTCGCTGTCCTTGTGCATTCTGCCCAAGGCGACGAGGATCGCGATAAAAAAGGCAAACGGCAACAACAGAGCGAGATTGTCGACCAGCGTGAGTCCCAGCATGATTAATACTTGTTTGACGATCAGATCGCCGACAACCACGGCATTAAACAGCATCACCAGCTGATTACCGGCAAAGATCAGCAGCAATACCAGCGTAATGGCCAGCCAGACGCCGGTTATCTCCCGGAAAATATAGCGATCAATAATCATCTATAATCCTGGAAGTTGTAGTTGGATGGTGTGGAGTACGTGCTCTCGCAAGCGCGCAGTTTATGCTGTAGTGTGATTTACCCGGCAGGTCAAAATTAGCACCTTGCATATTGGTAGATTAACATAACATGGGAGCGGCCAACTGTGGTTTCCAGGATTAGGGATACGTGGTGAATGAAAACCCGGTTATGATATATGGATTCGCCCAGACAATCAGGAGCCGGTATGAAATTCAGCATAAAAAATGGTAATCCAGAGCAGCAGCGCAGCGCCTGCGTGATTGTTGGTGTGTTCGAGAAGCGGCGTCTCTCCGATGCGGCACAGCGGCTCGACGAGGCCGCCGGCGGCTTACTATCCAAGGTGCTGCGGTGCGGTGATATGGATGGCAAGCCGGGTCAGACGTTGCTGCTGCATTCTGTGCCGGACATCGCTGCCGAGCGAGTGTTGCTGGTGGGCTGTGGCCATGAGCGAGAGCTGGCCGACAGTCGTTTCCGCACTCTGGTGCAAAAGGCGGCCGCCATGCTGAATGAAACCGGGGCTACAGAAGCGGCCAGTTATCTGGCGGAGCTGTCGGTCAAGGGCCGCAGCCCGCAGTGGAAATTGCGTCAGGTGGTGGAGACCACCGCCCAGGCGCTGTACCGCTTTGAGCAGTTCAAGACCAAACCGGAAACTACCTATCGCCCACTGCGCCGAATGACGCTGATGGTGACCGATCGTCAGGCGCTGCCGGAGGGAAAACAGGCACTGGCGGAAGGGATGGCTATCGCCGCCGGTAAACACCTGGCTTGCGATCTGGGCAACAGTCCGGCCAACCTCTGCACCCCGACCTATCTTGCCCGGCAGGCTGCTGCCCTGGCAAAGCAATTCAGCACCATTAGCCACAAGGTGCTGAAAGAGAAGGATATGGAAAAAACGGGCATGGGCGCTCTGCTCTCCGTGACCCGCGGCTCCCGCCAGCCGGCGAAATTCATCATTCTCGAATACAAGGGGGCGCAGAAAAGTAATCGGCCGGTAGTGCTGGTGGGCAAGGGGGTGACCTTCGACTCCGGCGGGATCTCCATCAAGCCCTCCGCCGCCATGGATGAGATGAAGTACGACATGTGCGGCGCCGCCAGCGTCCTCGGGGTGTTCAGGGCGCTGGGTGAGCTGCGGCTGCCGCTCAACGTGGTGGGACTGGTGCCGGCCACCGAGAATCTGCCTGATGGTGATGCCAGCAAGCCGGGCGATATCGTCACCAGTCTCTCCGGCCAGACCATCGAGATTCTCAATACCGATGCCGAGGGGCGCCTCATCCTGTGTGACGCACTTACCTACGCCGAGCGCTACCGGCCGGAGGTGATCATCGACATCGCCACCCTCACCGGCGCCTGTATCATCGCCTTGGGCCATCAGGCCTCGGCGGTGCTGGGCAACCATCCGCCGCTGGTGCACGATTTGCTCAAGGCGGGCCAGGAGAGCGGCGATCGCGCCTGGGAGCTGCCGCTGTGGGATGAGTATCAGGAGCAGCTGAAGAGCAATTTTGCCGATATGGCCAACATCGGCGGGCGCCCCGCTGGCACCATCACCGCCGCTTGTTTCCTGTCCCGGTTTGCAGAAAAACAGCACTGGGCGCATCTGGATATTGCCGGTACCGCCTGGCAGAGTGGTGACAAGAAAAACGCCACCGGCCGGCCGGTGGCGCTGCTGACCCAGTATCTGCTCGACAAAGCGGCACAATGACCCGGGTTGATTTCTATATCCTGGCAGTAGCTGATGCGGCCGGCCGTGTGCGGTTTGCCTGTCGGTTGACGGAGAAGGCCTTTCGAACCGGTCACCGCATCTACCTCCATAGTGCCTCCCGGCAACAGGCCGAGCAGCTGGACAAACAGTTGTGGACCTTCCGCCCCGGCAGCTTCATCCCTCACCGCTGTGATCACGCCAGGGGTGATGTGCCGGTGGTGATCGGCTGTGATAGCGAACCGGAGAGCGAAACCGATCTGTTGATCAATCTGGCGGATGAGACCCCGTCCTTTTTTAGCCGCTTCCAGCGGGTGGCCGAGATCATCAATCAGGATCCGGAACTTCGGGAGAGAGGCCGCCAGCGCTACCGCTTCTATCAGGAGCGGGGTTATTCCCTGACACATCACAACATCGACTGAACAGAGTAACTGTTATCCATGGAAAAAACCTACGATCCCCACGCTATCGAGCAGCGCTGGTACCAGTTCTGGGAGCAGCAGGGCTATTTCGCTCCCTGCGGTGAGGGCGAGCCTTACTGCATCATGATTCCGCCACCCAATGTGACCGGGCGACTGCACATGGGGCATGCTTTTCAGGACACCATTATGGATATCCTGATCCGTTACCACCGCATGAAGGGGGATCGCACCCTGTGGCAGCCGGGTACCGATCACGCGGGAATCGCCACCCAGATGGTGGTGGAGCGGCAGCTGAATGCGCAGGGCAAGACCCGCCATGATCTGGGGCGGGAGACCTTTATCGAGCGGGTCTGGCAGTGGAAAGACAAGTCCGGCAGCACCATCACCCAACAGCTGCGCCGTATGGGTGCTTCGGCCGACTGGTCGCGGGAGCGCTTCACCATGGATGAGGGACTCTCCGAAGCAGTGCGCGAGGTGTTCGTGCGCCTGTTCGAAGAGGGGTTGATCTACCGCGGCAAGCGGCTGGTGAACTGGGATCCGGTGCTGCATACTGCGGTCTCCGATCTGGAGGTGCTCTCCGGGGAGGAGAACGGTCACCTGTGGCACATGCGCTATCCGCTGGTTAATGAGGAGGGCCACTTGGTGGTCGCTACCACCCGCCCCGAGACCATGCTGGGGGATGCCGCCGTTGCGGTGCATCCGGATGACGAGCGCTACCGGCACCTGATTGGGCAGCAGGTGGAGCTGCCCCTCACCGGTCGCCGTATCCCCATTATCGTGGATGAGTATGTGGACCCGGAGTTCGGCACCGGCTGCGTCAAGATCACCCCGGCCCACGACTTCAACGACTACGC
>JAJRUV010000188.1 GCA_024277595.1 Gammaproteobacteria bacterium | reverse complement strand
ATAATCTACTGCGCTGATGGGAGAGCGGCCAAAATATCCCCGGTTTTTCGTTAAATAGCCCCACTATTCGCCTCAAAACCAGAAATATTTTGACTCGATCTCCCACCAGCTCGCTACGATTACCCAAACCCGACAGGCTCCTAGCGTTATTACAAGTTAGGATGTTTTTTTGCTCAATGGCAGATTGGAGCTGGTCCAGCCCATAATCCCACCCTTGAGGTTATACACTGACTCAAAGCCCTGTTTGCGCAATATACCGCAGGCCCGGTTGGAGCGGCTGCCGGACTGGCAGACGACAATAACCGGAGTGCTTTTGTACTTCTGCAATTTATCTGTTTGTTGCTTCAGTTTTGCGAGCGGGATGGTTATGGAGTCCAGTATTTTTCCTGTTTTTAGCTCGGCCGGTTCGCGGACGTCCAGAACCACGGCCTGCTCGTGGTTAATCATCCTGATGGCCTCCGAGGGGAGTACTGCTTTCCCTCCAATATCACTGAAAGTCTGATAGATCAACAGTGCGCTGATGACGGCCAAGGCGAGGAACAATTCCCAGTGATTGGAAACAAAAGGGAGAAGCTGCTGCATAGTGGTTTTCAGTTCGTTTCTATTAAAGGTACAATTCTGAAGGCTCTGATGTCAGAGCGCAACCTATAATCAGGCTGTGAGCGAAGTATCAACTGATTGCTGTTTGGGTCAATCGAGGAATGGTTGCCCGGGATAATCCAGCAATTCAAACAAAAAACGTAACTACTCAGCGAATTGTAAATTATTGCAGTAACTGCCCGGATCCCCCCGGGATTCGCCAGTTCAAGGCGAAACATGTGAGTTTACACGGGGCCGTTCCCGCACATCCATGTGCTACACGGTATAAATGATCATTTTTTAACGCAGAAATGGCGGATTTCAGGGGCAAGCTGGGTAGTTACCAAAAAACAGGGTAATAATGGACCAACAATACCATTCGGAGAAGATCGAGGCGCTGGCGCAGCGCTACTGGGAGGAGCATGACTCGTTTCATGCTGTGGAAGATTCCGCCAAGGAGAAGTTCTACTGTCTCTCCATGTTTCCCTACCCCAGTGGCAGGCTGCATATGGGGCATGTGCGCAACTACACTATTGGTGATGTCATCAGCCGCTATCAGCGTATGCAGGGAAAAAATGTGATGCAGCCGATGGGTTGGGATGCCTTTGGTCTGCCGGCAGAAAATGCTGCGATAAAACATGGCGTGCCACCGGCGCAATGGACGGCTGAAAATATTGACTACATGCGTGACCAGCTCAAGCGGCTGGGTTTCAGTTTCGACTGGGCGCGGGAGCTGGCCACCTGCAGGCCGGAGTACTACCGCTGGGAGCAGTGGCTGTTTACCCGGTTGTACAAAAAAGGGTTGGTGTACAGGAAGACCGCGCCGGTCAACTGGTGTCCCAATGACAAGACCGTGCTGGCCAACGAGCAGGTGATCGAAGGACGTTGCTGGCGCTGTGATCATGAAGTGGAGCGGCGCGAGATAGCCCAGTGGTTCATGAAGATCACCGCCTATGCGGAGGAATTATTGGCCGATCTGGAAAAACTGGATGAGTGGCCGGAACAGGTGCGCACCATGCAGCGCAACTGGATCGGCCGTTCGGAAGGGGTGGAGGTGCAGTTCACTGTCAAGGGTTCCGGTGAGCCGTTGAAGGTATTTACCACTCGTCCCGACACCCTGATGGGGGTGAGCTGTGTGGCCGTGGCGGCGGAGCATCCACTGGCTCTGAGTGGTGCGGTGAATAACCCCCGGCTGCTCGCTTTTATCGATGAGTGCAAGCACCAGCAGACAGCCGAGGCCGCCATCGAGACCATGGAGAAGCGGGGTATGGACACCGGATTGCGGGCCATTCATCCCCTCAGCGGTAAGGAGTTGCCCATTTATGTGGCCAACTTCGTGCTGATGGGGTACGGCGAAGGTGCGGTAATGGCGGTGCCTGCCCATGATCAGCGGGACTGGGAGTTTGCGCGGAGATATGGCCTGCCGATCAAGCAGGTCATCGCGCCGACCACGGGCGAAGCGATCGACTTGTCTGAACAGGCGTTTACCGGCAAGGGGGTGCTGGTGGACTCCGGTGAGTTTAGCGGCATGAGTTCGGCCGAGGCGTTCGACTCCATCGCGGAGAGACTCTCCGCCATCGGCAAGGGGTGCAAGCGGATCAACTACCGGCTGCGGGACTGGGGGGTATCGCGCCAGCGCTACTGGGGCACGCCCATCCCGATCATCAACTGCCCCGGCTGCGGGGCGGTGCCGGTATCGGAGGATCGGCTACCGGTGGTGTTGCCGGAGCAGATTCGGCTGGACGGCATCAGCTCCCCGTTGAAGAAGATGTCGGAGTTTTACCGCACTACCTGCCCACAGTGTGGTGGTGAGGCGCATCGCGAGACCGATACCTTCGATACTTTCATGGAGTCCTCCTGGTACTATGCCCGCTACTCCTGTCCGGACAACGAACAGGCGATGCTGGATGGACGGGCCAGCCACTGGCTGCCGGTGGATCAGTATATCGGCGGGATTGAACATGCCATCCTCCATTTGCTCTATGCCCGTTTCTATCACAAACTGATGCGGGATGAAGGGCTGCTGGACAGTGATGAACCCTTTACCCGCCTGCTTACCCAGGGCATGGTGCTCAAGGACGGCGCCAAGATGTCCAAATCGAAGGGGAATACGGTCGATCCGGAGGCGCTGATAGCCCGCTACGGCGCGGATACCGCCCGCTTGTTCATGATGTTCGCCGCGCCACCGGAGCAGTCGCTGGAGTGGCAGGATACCGGTGTCGAAGGTGCCTACCGTTTCCTCAAGCGAATCTGGCGGCTGGTGCATGAACAAGTCGCAGCCGGAGAGGCGCCTCCACTGGACCATTCTGCCCTTGGCGTGCAAGAGAAGGAGCTACGCCGCCAGGTTCATGAGACCATTGCCAAGGTCAGCGACGATATCGGCCGCCGCTATACCTTCAATACCGCCATCGCGGCGGTGATGGAGCTGACCAATGCCCTGTCCCGTTTTCAGGCCGGAAGTGGGCAGGGGCGAGCGGTGATGCAGGAGGGGCTGGAGGCCATTGTGCTGCTGCTGGCGCCCATTGTTCCCCATGTTACCCATGTGCTGTGGCAGTCGCTGGGTCATGAGAGTGCGGTAATCGATGCCCGCTGGCCAGAGGTGGATGAGAGCGCCCTGCGCTGTGACAGCCAGTTGTTGGTGGTTCAGGTCAACGGTAAGTTGCGTGGCCGGATTGAGGTGGCAGCCAATGCGGATCGGGATACGGTGGAGGCGGCCGCCCTGATGGAGGGCAATGTGCAATGCTTCATCGAGGGAAAAGAGGTGAAGAAGGTGATCGTTGTCCCCGGCAGGCTGGTGAATATCGTGGTCAAATGAACAGGGTATCGGGAGCTGTGCGTTTTCTTTTGTTGCTGCTGGTGTGCTTGCTTGTTACCGCCTGTGGTTTCCATCTGCGTGGAGAAACTGTCCTGCCGGAGTGGCTCAAGACCGCCTATGTGGAGAGCGATGTCCGTTACAGCGAGGTTGCAGATGAGTTGCGCCGTGCCCTGCGTACCGCGGGTGCATCCGTTGTTGAGCGACCAGAACAGGCGAGTGCGGTGATAAGGATTGAGGGAGAGCAGAGCAAGCGGCGCATTCTGTCGGTGGGTAGTGACGGGCGGCCGCGGGAGTATGAGCTGAACTACCTGCTGAGCTACGGGGTGTATGAGTCTGCAGGCAAGGTGCTGCTGCCTTCCCGGACTACAAGTCAGGCAAAGGTCTATGCCTTCGATGAAGTGGACGTGCTGGGCAAGAGCACCGAGCGGGATGAGCTGTGGCGCGAACTGCGCCGCCGGGCGGTAGCGGCGGTGATGAGCCGGTTGCGCTACAGCCAGCCGCTGCGGAAGCAGGAATGAAGCTGCGGGGTGGACAGCTCGCCGGTTATCTGGCCAGAGAGCTGGCGCCGATCTACCTGATTAGCGGTGATGAACCGCTGCAGGTGGCCGAAGCTACCGATGTGGTGCGTAGCGCGGCCAGGGAACGGGGTTATACCGGGCGCGAGGTGTTGAATGTCGAAAGAAGTTTTGACTGGAGCGGACTTGCCTCAACAGCCAGCGAACTGTCGCTGTTTGCCGAGCAGCGCCTGATTGAATTGCGTTTGCCGGGTGGCAAACCTGGCGATGCCGGCGGCAAGGCACTGCGCGCCTGGGCCGGGAATCCACCGGACGATTGTGTGCTGCTGATTATCAGTGCAAAAATTGATGCCTCCGCCCAGCGCAGCAAGTGGTTTCAGGCGCTGGAGAAGAGTGGGGTGGTGGTGCAGCTGTGGCCGCCCAGGCCGGATGAACTGCCCGGCTGGATCCGGCAGCGCATGCAGGCCAGAGGGATGCAGGCTAGTCCGGAGGCGATTGCCCTGCTGGCTGAGCGGGTCGAGGGAAATCTGCTGGCGGCGGCGCAGGAGATTGATAAACTGCATCTGCTCTACGGCGGCAAGTCGCTGGATCTGCTGGAGATTGTCACTGCTGTGGCGGACAGTGCCCGTTTTAATATTTATGAGTTGGTGGATACTGCCCTCTCTGGTGACGTGCCCCGTACCGCACGTACTCTGCGGGGACTGCAAGGCGAGGGGATTGAGCCGGTGCTGGTGCTATGGGCGCTGGCGCGGGAGATCCGGTTGCTGGAAGGGATTGCGCTGGAGCTGGAGTCCGGTTCTCCACTGGATCAGGCACTGCGTCAGAACCGGATATGGGAACAGCGCAAGCCGGTAGTGCGCCAGGGACTGCAACGACACAATTGCTTGAGCTGGCAGCAGATGTTGCGCCGGGCGGCGCATATCGATCGCGTGATCAAGGGAATTGGCAAGGGCAATCCCTGGGACGAATTGCTACAATTGGTGTTGTTGATAGCGGGAACACGCCTGTTCAAGGGAGTTGCTAGCCCACATTTCTCACCGGGCGGCCCCGGCATTTGAGAAATGGTGATACATTTTAAGGTGTTGTGTTATTAACCGGCAAGAAGTGCGGGAACACGCCTGACAGAGGATTATATGACGACCAATATCAAGGAATACATGAACCAGGCAGGACGCAAGGCCCGCGCCGCCAGCCGGGCGATTGTCCGTGCTGAAACCGGCGCTAAAAATATGGCCCTGACGGCTATTGCGGAGGCGGTGGAAAATGGTCTGTCCCGGTTGCTGGCCGAAA
Organism: Gammaproteobacteria bacterium; assembly: GCA_024277595.1. Taxonomy (GTDB): domain Bacteria; phylum Pseudomonadota; class Gammaproteobacteria; order Thiohalospirales; family Thiohalospiraceae; genus DRMK01. The sequence continues at coordinate 18,023 of JAJRUV010000188.1, read as the reverse complement.
ACTGCAAAGATATGGAAGCCGGTGCGCAGAAGGGGCTGGATGCAGCGCTGCTGGATCGGCTGGAGTTGAACGAGTTGCGAGTGGCGGCGATGGCCGAGGGGCTGCGGCAGATTGCCACCCTGCCGGATCCGGTGGGGGAGATCACCGATCTGAAATACCGTCCTTCCGGTATCCAGGTGGGCAAGATGCGTGTGCCGCTGGGAGTGATTGGCATCATCTACGAGTCGCGTCCCAATGTGACGGCCGATGCGGCGGCATTGTGCCTCAAATCCGGCAACGCCGCCATCCTGCGCGGTGGTTCAGAAGCGATTCACTCCAACCGGGCGATTGCCACCTGCATTCATACCGGCCTGGAACAAGCGGGCCTGCCGCTGGATGCGGTGCAGGTGGTGGAGAGTACCGATCGGGCGGCGGTGGGTGAATTGATAACCATGCGGGAGTATGTCGATATCATCGTGCCGCGCGGCGGCAAGGGGCTGATTGAACGGGTCAGCCGCGATGCACGGGTGCCGGTAATCAAGCATCTGCACGGGGTGTGTCATGTCTATATCGATACGGCTGCGGATCGGGACAAGGCGATCCGGGTGGCCTTTAACGCCAAGACCCAGCGTTATGGCACCTGTAATACTATGGAGACTCTGCTGATGGCGGAGGAGGTGGCTGCCGACCTGCTGCCCGAGCTGGGTCGGATGTATCAGGACGAGGGGGTGGAACTGCGCGGCTGCGAAGCTACCTGCCGGTTGCTGTCCGGTATCACGGCTGCCACGGAGGACGATTGGGAGGCCGAGTATCTGGCGCCCATTCTGTCGATTCGTATCGTAGCTGATCTCGATGCGGCGATGGAGCATATTCATTGCTATGGCTCCAGCCACACCGAGTCCATCATCACCGAGGATTTCAGCCGTGCGCGGCGTTTTCTCAACGAGGTGGATGCCAGCTCGGTGATGGTGAATGCCTCCACCCGCTTTGCCGATGGCTTCGAGTACGGGTTGGGGGCCGAAATCGGCATCAGTACCGACAAGATTCATGTGCGTGGGCCGGTGGGGCTGGAGGGTCTGACTTCGCAGAAATATATCGTCATCGGTGACGGACATATCCGCACGTGATCGGAATTTTCGGCGGCACCTTTGACCCGGTTCATATCGGCCACTTGCGCCCGGCGCTGGAGCTGTTCGAGATCCTGCAACTGGATGAACTGCGCCTGATTCCGGCGGGGATGCCGCCCCATCGCCGTGCGCCGCGTGCCAGTGGTGCCCAGCGCCTGCTGATGTTGCATAAGGCGATTGCCGGGCAGCCAGGCTTTGTGCTGGATGAGCGGGAAATAGAGCGCACCGGCCCTTCCTACATGGTGGATACCCTGAGTGAACTGCGCGAGGAGTTGGGGGGGCAGCGCCCACTCTGCCTGCTGCTGGGGATGGACGCCTTTCTCGGCCTGAGTAGTTGGTACCGCTGGCAGGAGATCCCCCGCCTGACCCATCTGGTCGTGTCGCACCGTCCTGGCTGGTTACCCGAGCATCTGGATGATCACGGTGGCCCGCTGGCGGAACTGGCGGACAGTTGTCTGGTGACCGATCCCTGTGAATTGACTTGCAAACCGGCCGGTCTGATCTTCATGCAGCCGGTAACCCAGCTTGATATCTCATCCACACGCATCCGCGCCTTGATCAGGAAAGGACGGAATCCACGTTATTTGTTACCCGATGAAATATGGATCTATATCCAGGAGCAACAGCTATATCAATGAAACCGGAAAACGTCATGACTGCTGAACAGCTGAGTGAACTTGTTATTGATGTTCTGGATGATCTTAAAGCCAGGGATATCAAGGTGCTGGATGTGCGCGGCAAGAGTAGTATTACCGACATCATGGTGGTGGCCAGTGGCACCTCGGATCGCCAGGTCAGAGCACTTGCCAGCAGTGTCATAGAGAAGGCCAGGCAGCACGGTGTTCCCCCGTTGGGGGTGGATGGCCAGCAGGCCGGGGAATGGATTGTGGTGGATCTGGTGGATGTGATGGTACATATCATGCTGCCGCAGACGCGGGATTTCTACAACCTGGAAAAACTGTGGGATGCCAATGCGCCAGAGTAGGAATGTTGGTTCTAGCTGCGGTTTCCTGGATAATTGAGAACACTCCCTGATGAATATTCATCTTCTGGCGGTTGGAACCCGTATGTCCGGCTGGATAGAGCAGGGGTTTACCGAGTATGCTCGCCGTCTGCCGCCAGAATGTCGGTTGCAACTGGTGGAAATTTCTGCGGGCAGACGGGGCAAGGGCGCGGATTTGTCCCGCCTGATGAAGCAGGAAGGAGAGCGCATGTGCGCGGCTATTCCCCGAGGGGCGCTGGTTGTCGCGCTGGAACTGCGTGGCCAGGCCTGGGATACCCTGCAACTGGCAAACAAGCTGAAGGGGTGGTTGCAGGGTGGGCGGGATGTGGCGCTGCTGGTCGGTGGTCCGGAAGGGCTGTCGCCGGAGTGTCTTGCCCGTGCCGACAGTGCGTGGTCGCTGTCGCCGCTCACCTTGCCACATCCGCTGGTGCGTATTGTGGTGGCAGAGCAGTTGTACCGCAGCTGGTCGATTCTGCAACACCATCCTTATCACCGCTGACAACGAGTTGGCAAATAGAGCAATATTATGCGTGAAGAACTGCTGATCAATGTAACGCCCCGTGAAACCCGTGTTGCGGTGGTGGAGAACGGAGTGCTGCAGGAGATCTATATCGAGCGCGCCAGTCGACGCGGTCTGGTCGGTAATATCTACAAGGGCCGGGTATGCCGGGTACTGCCGGGCATGCAGGCAGCCTTTCTGGAGGTTGGTCTGGAGCGCACCGCCTTTCTGCATGAGCGGGATATCTGTCTCAGAAAGAGTGAAGAGGGTCAGGACGATGCCGACAAAAACAACTCCATCAGCGAACTGCTGCGCGAAGGGCAGAGTGTTCTGGTGCAGGTGATCAAGGATCCACTGGGGAGCAAGGGTGCACGCCTCACTACCGGGGTCTCCATTCCGGCGCGTAACCTGGTCTATATGCCGGGAAGTGACCATGTTGGCATCTCCCAGAGAATTACCGATGAGAGCGAACGGGAGCGGTTGAAAGAGCTGGTGCAGAACTGTGCATGGAACTTTGGTTCCGGGGGATATATCGTCCGGACGGTGGCTGAAGGGGTGGGGGAGGACGAGATCTGTGCCGACATGGCTTTTCTGCACAAATTGTGGGATGCCATCCAGGAGCGTAACGGGAGCGAACCTGTCGGCGTACTGATTCATGAAGATATGCCGCTCGCCATGCGAATCATGCGTGATCTGGCCGGGGTGGAGCTGGAAAAAATACGCATCGATTCGCGTGAAACCTATCAGAAGGTAACCAAATTTGCCGCCAAATTTATCCCGGAACTGACACCTCGCATCGAATATTATCCCGGTGAGCGACCGATTTTCGATCTTTATGGTGTAGAGGACGAGATCCAGCGGGCGCTGGAGCGGAAGGTGGAGCTGAAGTCAGGCGGTTATCTGATTATCGATCAGACGGAAGCAATGACCACCATCGATGTCAACACCGGTGCGTTCGTCGGTCATCGTAACCTGGAAGAGACCATCTTCAAGACCAATCTGGAGGCGACCCAGACCATTGCCCGTCAGCTGCGCCTGCGCAATCTGGGCGGGATCATCATCATCGATTTCATCGACATGGAGAGTCCGGAGCATCGCAGCCAGGTGCTGCAGGCCCTGGAGAAAGTGCTCGATCGCGATCATGCCAGAACCAGCGTCACCGAGGTATCTGATTTGGGACTGGTGGAAATGACACGCAAGCGGATCCGGGAAAGTCTGGAACATGTGCTTTGCGAAGCGTGTCCGGCCTGTAATGGACGTGGATCGCTGAAAACAGCGGAAACGGTCTGCTATGAGATTTTCCGCGAGATTATGCGTGAAGCACGCCAGTTCGATGCCCAGCGATTCATGGTGCTGGCTTCGCAGGAGGTGGTTGATCTGCTGCTGGATGAGGAGTCCACCAGCGTGGCGGATTTGGAGTCATTTATCGGCAAACCGGTGGTATTTCAAGTGGAGTCGCTCTATACACAGGAGCAGTTTGACGTTGTTCTGACCTGAACCGGATTACCCTGAATTTAATTTGTTTTATTTGTTTTATATGAAATATTCAGTTCGGGCCAAGCAGTGAATCTGTTACGTGTTTTGCTCAAGCGCTTGCTTGCCCTGTTCTGGGTTGGTTTTGTGGTGCTGGTTATTGTTAGTGCGATTTCACTGACCACCGCCCGGATAATGTTTTCCAACGCCGAGGAGTATCGGGATCAGATTGGCGTCTGGTTGAGTGAGTACCTTCAGCAGCCGGTGAAGGTAAAATCCCTGGATGCCGAGATGCAGGGGCTGCAGCCGACACTGCTGCTCAAAAATGTGCGGCTGCTGGATCAGCAGGGAGAACTGACGCTGCTGCAGTTCCGGGAGTTTCGGGTCGGCATCGATCTGTGGCGCTCATTGTGGCAGCGCAAAATCATGCTGGGCTTGCTTACCGTGGTTGGAGCCGATCTCTCGATTCAACGGAGCCAGAGCGGGAGGATTAGCATAAAGGGGCTGGTGCTGGGCCAGGCAGATCGGGTGGTGCCGGCAGATACTGCCGCTGCGGGACGCTGGATCTTTTCCCAGCCGCATCTTGTCATTCGTGATAGTACAATCTACTGGCAAGATCAACGTCACAATGAACAGTTCTTGCGTTTTGATATCACAAAATTCGAGTTGCGCAACCAGGGTGGCCGTCATCAACTGGATGGCGTGGCCACGCTGCCTTTCGGGCTGGGTAAAACCCTTCTTGTTGCCGCAGATTTTTTCGGTTCTGCGGAAGCACTTCATGAGTGGGAGGGGGAATTTTATCTCAACGGACCAGGAGTAAAGCTGGCTCCGTTGTTGGAGCAGCTTCAGTTGAAGCAGGTTAGCAGTGGAACAGGCCAGCTTGATGTGGAGCTGTGGGGTGGTTGGAAAAACGGGCAGTTGACCCGGCTGCAGGGCGAGAGTGGAGTGCGTGATTTGAGGTTGGTGCCGAGTGGCGGCGGGAAGCCGTTTCAACTCGATCTGGCCAATGGTCAGTTTCACTGGAAGCGGGATGCCGGGGGTTGGGAGCTGAATATCCCCCGTTTGCGCATTGTCCGTGGCGAGAGCCGACCTGATGCCCGGCTGCGTCTGGCTTCGAGCAGTGCGACCCAGGGGTCACCGCACTATGAAGCCCGGCTGAGTTTTCTGCGTCTTGGTGATATGGCCGAACTGCTGCTATTTGTGGATACTCAGTCGGTGGGGCTAAACAAGGCGGTTCAGGTGATGAACCCTCGCGGGGAGTTGTCTGATCTGCGAGTTGATTATTGGCCGGAAGCACCCCCGCCACAACGTTTCTCTGCGTCCGGCCGGGTGCATGGATTGCAGCTGAAACCCTGGGAAAAACTGCCGGGGGTGGAGGGAGTTAGCGGCCTTCTATGGGCGGATGCCGAGTCGGGCGCCATTCGCCTGGAAAGCAGCCAGGGTCAGGTCAATTTCCCCCGCCTGGCCCGTAACTCCTGGACCTTTGAACAGTTGAATGGCACGGTAAGCTGGCAGAAAAAGGCCGGTGGCTGGTATCTATCCGGCCAGGATTTGATGCTGGATAACAAGGATATCCAGGCAGTGGCAGAGCTGGAGCTGGTGGTGCCCGGTGCGGGCGTTCCCCCCTTTATTGACCTGCAGGTTGCATTCAGAGATGGTGATGTAGCCCATGCTTCCCGCTATTATCCTGTTGCCATCATGCCGGAAAATCTGGTCAAATGGCTGGATCGCTCCCTGGTTAACGGTGAGGTTGCCAAAGGCAAGCTGCTTCTTCATGGCCGGTTGAAAAAGGGGGTGTTTCCCTATCCGAAGGGAGAAGGAACGTTCGAAGTGGGTTTCAAAACCCGGAAGGTGCGACTCGATTACCTGACGGGGTGGCCGGGAATTCGCTCGCTGGCGGCGGAGGTGGTGTTCCGCGGTCGAGGGATGTCTATCAACGCCCGTTCGGGCCGGATCATGGGAGCCCGCATCAACGGGACTCACGTCAGCATTTCCGATTATCGGGACAAGATGCTGACAGTGCTGGGACAGGCAACTGGTGATGGTGAGCAGATGCTGCGTTTTCTGCGCAAAATTCCTGTTGCAGCGGGAGCCGATCCTGCGCTGGCGCGGATGAGCGTGGCAGGAAAGGCAACCTTGGGTCTGTATGTCGGTGTTCCGTTCAGTAAGCTTCCAGTGGATTACCGGGGTACGGTAACTCTGGCCGAAAACAGTTTTCAGTACCAGCTTGGCAGCGGTTATCTGGAGGCGACCAATATCAGTGGCAAGGTGCGGTTTGACCGGGAGGGCTACTGGGCCGAGTCGGTGGAGGCTTTTGTTTTCGACCGGCCAGCACGGGTTGATGTGGCAACGCTGCCTGAAGGTGAGCAGGTTACTACCCGAATCTCCGTCGATGGCCGGATATTGCCGGACTTCCTGGCGCGCCAACTTCGACTGCCACTGCTGGACAGGCTGGATGGTGAGAGCGAATTCAGGGCAGAACTGGATCTGAACTACCACCGCAGCCAGCCCGGTCTGAAGCTGGGATTACGTATGGAGTCATCCATACAGGGAATTACCTCGCGGCTTCCGGCCCCGCTGGACAAGGAAGAGCTATCGGCCCGGCCATTGCGTATTGACTGGGATGAGGCTAATGACCAGGTCTGGTTCAGTTACGGAAAAAAATTCAATGGTGTTGTCGGTTTGATGACTACTGACAGCGGCAGAGAACTGGAGCGTGGGCGTATACATTTTGGTTCGGAACAAGTACGGTTTCCAACGGCATCTCTGCTGCGGATTACAGGACGGTTGGAGAATTTTCCTGCAGCGGAGTGGTTGCAGCTGCTGCCTGGCGGCAGTTCGTTGCCGGTCAGCGACCGGACTCTGTCCGGGTTGCGCGTGGAATTGGATCTGGATCACCTGCATCTGTTGTCCAGTACGAATGAGGCTAAAAAAAACGGTATTCATCGCCGTTTTAATCCCCGCTACCTGTCTGCACTGACGGTAGATATCCAGCAGCTCAAATACCAGCAGCTGGATCTCGGCCATTTGGTATTCAAAGCCAAAGCAGGGATGCAGGGAATGGCGATACGGCAACTGGTTTTAACTGCTCCCTATATGACACTACGTGGCAAGGCAGACTGGCTGGCCGTGGGTGAGCAAGAGGTTCGTGCAGATCTCGCTTTATCTGCGCCGCAAACAAATAAAATGCTTCGGACCCTTGAATTGTCCACGATGTTGCACGGTGAAAATCTGTTGGCAGAGGGAAAATTGGACTGGCCCGGCTCCCCTGCGGATTTTGATTTACGAACATTGAGAGGCGTTGTAAAACTCAATATTGGCGATGGACACATTGAAAGCGTTGAACCGGGAGCGGGCCGCCTGTTTGGCCTGTTCAGCCTGCAGGCCCTGCCGCGGCGGCTGATGCTGGATTTCCGGGATCTGTTCGGCAAGGGATTCCGATTTGACCGTATCAAGGGAGAGATACGCCTGGGTGATGGCAACGCGACAACCCGCGATCTTTTGCTGGAGGGGCCGACTGCCCGAATCGCGGTCAGCGGCCGCACCGGGTATGTAGCCAAGGATTATGATCAGCATATTCTGGTGATTCCGGGAGATGGTTCCAATCTGTTTGTGGCGGGTGCGCTGGCCTGGGGTCCCCAGGCCGGTGCCTTGATCTGGATAGCGGAAAAGCTGCTGCGGCTGGATAAAGTGGCTCAGTATGTTTATCACGTTACCGGTAGCTGGGAAAATCCTGTTGTTACCCGTGGGAGGGAAAAGGGTCACAATGCTCCCCTTGGGGCTGAGTGATATGATACTCTGACGCGGCGCAAATATTGTTGCCGATAATCTTCGTTTTTAAAAGTAACTGATTGATTCGACCATGAGCAAAATTGCAGCGATTCAAATGGCCTCTGGACCCAATGTGAGCGCCAATCTTATTGAGGCCGGTCGTCTGATAACGGTGGCGGTGGAGGCTGGTGCACGAATGGTTGTGTTGCCGGAGAATTTCGCTGTTATGGGGATGACTGAACAGGACAAGGTCGATCTTCGGGAGCGGGAGGGTGATGGGCCGATTCAGGCTTTTCTTTCCCGGCAGGCAGCCCGGCACGAGTTATGGGTTGTGGGTGGAACCGTTCCTCTCGAAGCCACGGTTCCCGACAAGGTACGTGCAGCTTGCCTGGTCTACGATGCCAGCGGCAAGCAGGTGGCTCGCTATGACAAGATTCACCTGTTCGATGTGTCCTTGAAGGAGAGTGGAGAGGAGTACAACGAGTCGGCAACCATCGAATCTGGTGAGGAGTTGGTGGTGCTGGACACCCCCTTTGGTCGGCTGGGCCTGGCGGTCTGTTATGATCTGCGGTTTCCCGAGTTGTTTCGCAATCTGGTTGAGCAGGGTGCCGAATTGATAGCGTTGCCTGCTGCTTTTACAGCCATTACCGGCAAGGCCCACTGGAAGGTGCTGGTGCGAGCACGGGCCATTGAAAATCTTTGCTATATGGTTGCGTCGGCACAGGGGGGTTACCATATTAACGGTCGTCATACTCACGGCGACAGCATGATTATTGATCCCTGGGGTCAGGTGCTGGATCATCTGCCCAGCGGTTCGGGCATCGTGGTGGCTGATATTGACTGTGAACAGATGCAAAACAGGCGCCGTACCTTTCCCGCGCTTGAACATCGGCGACTGCCATGTCATCTGTCATGAACAGTGCTCTGGTAACCGCACAGAATCTGCTGCTGAACCCCGGCGGAATCGGGGAGAACGAGCTGCAGACGGTACTTGATCGGATCATGACGCATACGGTAGACAGTGCCGATCTCTATTTTCAGTCCAGCCGGCAGGAGTCCTGGGTACTGGAGGATGGTATCGTCAAGGAGGGTAGCTATAATATTGAGCAGGGTGTCGGCGTTCGGGCGGTCAGCGGGGAAAAGACCGGTTTTGCCTATTCCGATGAAATCATTCTGCCTGCCCTCGAGCAGACTGCAACTGCGGCAAGAGCCATTGCTCGCAGCGGTAGCAGCACCGCCGGGCGGGTGCAGGCGTGGAGCGAAGGAAACAGAAACCAGCTCTACGCACCGATAGATCCGCTGGAAACTTTTTCCGCCCGGGATAAGGTGGATCTGTTATATCGACTGGATGCCGAGGCGCGCCGCCAGGATCCCAGGGTATCGCAGGTGATCATCAGTCTGGCGGCGGAGCATGAGGTCATTCTGATTGCTGCCAGTGATGGTACCCTGACTGCTGATATCCGGCCACTGGTGCGGCTCAACGTTAATGTGATCGCGGAGCAGAATGGTTGCCGGGAGCAGGGATCGGCGGGGGGGGGTGGCCGGGTGGGATACGACTATTTTCTTGAGCATGATCGGGGGCTGGAGTATGTCCATAAGGCAGTACAGCAGGCGCTGGTAAATCTTCGAGCAGAAGAGGCTCCTGCTGGCACTATGCCGGTAGTGCTGGGTCCTGGCTGGCCGGGGGTATTGTTGCATGAGGCTATCGGTCATGGCCTGGAGGGGGATTTCAATCGCAAGGGCAGTTCAGCTTTTTCCGGGCGCATCGGCGAGCAGGTTGCCTCCAAGCAGTGTACTGTGGTGGACGATGGTACGCTGGCCCGGCGGCGTGGTTCCCTGAATATCGACGATGAAGGCACTGCCACCCAACAAACCGTATTGATCGAAAACGGGATACTCAAGGGCTACTTGCAGGACAAGCTCAATGCCCGGCTGACGGGAGTGGAGTCCACTGGAAACGGGCGCCGCGAGTCCTATGCCCACATGCCTTTACCCCGGATGACCAACACCTACATGCTGCCCGGAAATTGTGCCCCGGAAGAGATTATTGCCTCAGTGGATAACGGGCTGTATGCGGTCAATTTTGGTGGAGGCCAGGTGGATATCACCTCCGGCAAGTTTGTTTTCTCTGCCAGCGAGGCCTATCTGATCGAGAATGGTAAAATCGGCCGACCGGTGAAGGGCGCAACGTTGATTGGTAATGGTCCCGATGTGCTTACCCGGGTCAGCATGGTGGGTAATGATCTCAAGCTGGATGAAGGTGTGGGTATTTGTGGCAAAGAGGGGCAGAGCGTACCGGTCGGCGTAGGACAGCCCACGCTGCGTATCGACAGTCTCACCGTGGGTGGAACCGGGGTATAGGTTAATCTTCTCGCCCCCCCCGACCCCCGGATCTGGGAACTGAGCTGACAGGGAACAGAAACGGCTTCTATGAACGAACATATTATGGTGCTGCTGGCCGGTATTGGCCTGATTGCTATTGTCTGTCAGTGGTTTGCCTGGTGGGTAAAACTGCCCGCCATTCTGTTTCTGCTGCTGGCAGGTATTGTGGTTGGACCCGTTACCGGGTGGCTGGATCCGGATGCCTTGTTTGGTGATCTGCTATTTCCCATTGTGTCGCTGTCGGTCGCCGTTATTCTCTTTGAGGGTGGGTTGACTCTTAGATTTCATGAAATACAGGGTCTGGGGCGGGTGGTTCGCAACTTGGTTTCAGTTGGCATGCTGGCAACTTGGTTGATCGTTACCCTGGCGACCCATCTGCTGCTTGGCTTCGGCTGGGAACTTTCGTTCCTGTTTGGAGCAGTCATGGTGGTGACCGGTCCTACGGTGATTATCCCCTTGCTGCGCACCGTTCGTCCCAATGCTAACATCGCTAACATATTGCGATGGGAGGGGATTGTCATCGACCCGATTGGTGCCCTGCTGGCGGTGCTGGTATTCGAATTCATTATCTCCGGTCAGGAAGGGAGCGCCCTGACCCATACCCTGATGACCTTCGGTACCGTTCTGGGGGTTGGGTTTGCGCTGGGAGCAGCGGCCGGCTACCTGCTAGGTCTCATTCTGCGCCACCATCTTCTACCGGAGTATCTGCACAATGTCGCCACCTTAACCGTGGTATTTGGTATCTATGCCTACTCCAATGCCATTGCCGAGGAATCCGGGTTGCTAACGGTCACGGTAATGGGGATCTGGCTGGCCAATATGAAGCAGGTGCCGATGAGAGATATTCTCCACTTCAAGGAGAGTCTCAGTGTACTACTGATCTCCGGGCTGTTTATCATTCTTGCCGCGCGTATTGAACTGGAGCAGTTTATACAGCTCGGCTGGGGTGCTGTCGCGCTGTTCATTACGATACAGTTCATTGCGCGGCCGGTGAAGGTATTTCTCTCCACCCTCGGATCCAGTCTTGCCTGGCAGGAGCGCACCCTGCTGGCCTGGATCGGTCCCAGAGGTATCGTTGCCGCAGCCATTACCGCTTTGTTTGCCATTCGACTGGAGCAGCAGGGATATGAGGGTGCAGAGCTGCTGGTGCCGCTGGCTTTTACCATTATTATCGGTACCGTGGTGCTGCAGAGTTCGACAGCCGGTTTGCTGGCCCGTTTGCTCGGAGTGGCCGAGCCGGAACCGAAAGGGTTTCTGATTATCGGCGCCAACTCATTTGCTCGCGCCATTGGGCGGGTGCTCAGAAAACATGGCTTCCGCGTCGTACTGACCGATACCAACTGGAAGCATATCAAGGACGCGCGGGTCAAAGATGGATTGGAGACTTTCTATGGAAATCCGGTCTCCGACTATGCTGATCGCCACCTCAATCTCGTGGGTGCCGGCCGTATGCTGGGACTCTCCCGGCAGAGTGATTTGAATGCCTTGGCCAGCCTGAAATATCGTAGTGAGTTTGGCCGTAAGGAAATATACACTTTGCAATCAAGCGCTGACGTCAATAAATCAGAAAAGCTGACAGTTTCAGGTGAACACCGCGGTTACATTCTGTTCGGTGAGGACGTTACCTATTCAAAACTGGCCAGCCTGATGAGCAAGGGGGCAGACATCCGCAGTACTCTGTTGACCGAAGAGTTTGACTTTGAAGCCTATCGCGAGAAATATGGCAGCCGGTCAATCCCGCTGTTTGCCCTGAGCCCAAAGGGAAAACTGGAATGCTTTGTAGCTGGTGACAAACTGACTCCCCAGTCAGGATGGACTATCATTGCCCTGGTCCAGCCTGGAGAAAAGAGTGTCGGGGAGTTAGCAGTTGCCAGTGAAAAGAGTAATACTTCGCCAGGATGATAACCCAACTTATGAACAGCGGTTAGTTGGCATCCAAACCAAACTGATAGAATGATTTCCATTTTTCACAATAATCAACAAGCCTCATTAGACGTTCAAATATGACATCATGGCCGCATTTTTCAGAGGATGAAATCATCGCGGTGAGCGCTGTTTTGCGTTCAGGCAAGGTGAACTACTGGACTGGACAGGAGGGGCGCGAATTTGAAAAAGAATTTGCAGTCTGCTGCCACGCCACTCATGCTGTTGCAGTGGCAAATGGTACTGTTGCATTGGAGCTGGCCTTGTGCGCTCTGGGTATCGGTACCGGTGATGAGGTGGTTGTTACTCCGCGCACTTTTCTGGCAACGGCCAGTGCGGTCGTTATGCGTGGGGCAAAACCGGTGTTCGCCGATCTGAGTCCTGTTTCCGGGAATATCTCGGCGGAAACCATTGAAGCGGTGCTGACACCTGCTACCCGAGCCATTATTCCCGTGCACCTGGCGGGTTGGCCCTGCGACATGGATCCCATTATGGAATTGGCTTCTGCGCGGGGATTAAAGGTGATCGAGGACTGCGCCCAAGCGCACGGTGCCTGTTACAAGGGGCGGCCGGTCGGTTCTCTGGGTGATGTTGCGGCGTTCTCTTTCTGCCAGGAAAAAATCATGACCACTGGCGGAGAAGGGGGGCTTCTGGTTACCAACTCTGATGAGATATGGCAGCGCGCCTGGGCCTACAAGGATCATGGCAAGAGTTATGAAACGGTTTATCAGCGTGAACATCCAGCGGGATTCCGCTGGCTGCATGAATCTTTTGGCACCAACTGGCGCATGACCGAGATGCAGGCCGCCATTGGCCGCTTGCAACTGCGCAAACTGCCACAATGGACTGAAATACGAGACCGGAATGCGGCTGCTTTGCAGCACTGTTTTCAGGCTATTCCTGCCCTGCGTGTCGAGCAGCCACCTGAATGGATCCAGCATGCCTGGTACAAATACTATACTTACGTGCGTCCGGAGCGATTGAAAACCGGCTGGAACCGGGAACGGCTAATGATGGAGATCAATGCGGCCGGGGTTCCCTGTTTTAGTGGCTCCTGTTCCGAGGTATATTTGGAAAAGGCCTTCGATGAAGGACAATTGCGTCCTGCCAGCCGTCTACCCATAGCCCGGGAACTTGGAGAAACGACATTGATGTTTCTCATCCATCCGACACTGACCAGCGAAGATATAGCGCGTACTTGTCGGGTGGTTGAGAAAGTTTTTGCTCAAGCGATGTGAATTCTGCCCCTTGGTGATTGTGGAACTGGTACGGTTCAGGGATAATATACCCTTCGATTTATGGTGGCCTGTATCGGCTCCCTCGCAGCGCAAGACTATGAACCCCGTCAGGCCCGGAAGGGAGCAGCGGTAGCAGTGACTGCGGGTGCCGGGGTGTGGCTGGTACGGGTCGCCACCCTTCATGTAGACTTTGTCGTATGACTTATCAGGTTTTGGCGCGAAAATGGCGGCCTCGCACCTTCAACGAAATGGTGGGGCAGGAGCATGTGCTGCGCCCATTGATCAATGCGTTGGATCATGATCGTCTGCATCATGCCTTCCTTTTCGCTGGCACCCGCGGTGTTGGCAAGACCACTATTGCGCGCATTCTGGCCAAATCGCTGAATTGCGAACGGGGAGCAAGCTCCACTCCTTGTGGCGAATGTAGTGCCTGTCACGAGATTGATGCAGGCCGGTTTGTCGACCTTATCGAGGTGGATGCTGCTTCCCGGACCAAGGTGGAGGATACCCGCGAACTGCTGGAAAATGTCCAGTATGCTCCTACCCGCGGCCGCTACAAGGTGTACCTTATCGACGAGGTGCACATGCTTTCGAACCACAGCTTCAATGCTCTGTTGAAGACGCTGGAAGAGCCACCTCCCCATGTGAAATTTCTGCTGGCGACTACGGATCCACAACGTTTACCGGTTACAGTGCTGTCGCGCTGTCTACAGTTTAACTTGCGGTGCCTGCTTCCAGATCAGATCTGCGCTCATCTCGGACAAGTTCTGTCCCGGGAAGCGATCCCCGCTGAGCAGTCGGCATTGGTGCAGATAGCCCGTGTTGCCGATGGCAGCATGCGTGATGCGCTCAGCCTGCTGGATCAAGCCATCGCCTATGGCAGCGGTGAACTGCGGGAAGAGGAGGTGCGCACGATGCTGGGCACTATTGAACAGAGTCATCTGTTCGAGTTGCTTGAGGCATTGGGTGCCGGGGACGGGGTGACACTGCTTCAGGTGGTCGAAAAACTTGCCCGGAGTGCACCGGATTTTGCCGCTGCACTGGCCGAATTTATTTCCGCGTTGCACCAGATTGCGCTCATCCAGACAGTTCCCCAAGCCGTCGACGATGCATTGCCGGAACGGGATCGATACCTCCATCTGGCCGCTGTTCTCAGCCCTGAAGATGTACAGCTGTTCTATCAAATTGCTTTACTGGGGCGCAAGGATTTGGAGCTGGCTCCTGAGCCACGAAGCGGTTTTGAGATGATTTTGCTGCGAATGCTGGCGTTCCGGCCTGGCAGAATCGGTGAAGATAGCAGTGGTTCCCCAACTGTTGCTCCCGGTGCCGAAGAGAGTGCCAGACCATCTGCGTCTCTGCCTGCCGTTGAGGCAGGTAGAGAAGGGAAAGAGAAACTACCTGCCGCCAGCGAACCAGCACTATCAGCCGGGGAACCTGCTGCCACCACAAAGGATGAACAGTGGGCTGAAACCGTCGCCGGACTAAAACTGAAAGGAATGACCCGCCAACTGGCGCTCAACTGTATCTTCAAACAGAAACGGGAAGGGATTCTGGAACTGATTTTGATGCCACAGCATAAACATCTGCTTAATGACCGGCACCAGCAGCGACTGGAGGAGACGTTGCAGGAACACAATGGTGCGCCGTTAAAGCTGGTTGTCGTATGTGCTGCGGATGAGGGAGAGAGTCCGATGGCTATTCAGCAGCATCGGCAGCAGGAGCGCCAGAAAATGGCGGAGCAGACCATAAAAGAAGATAGCAATATACTGAATATGATTGATGTTTTTGATGCGCAGATTCAGGCGGACTCAATCAACCCGGCAGATTGACTGGCGGCCCAACTGCAGAACCTGAGTCCCTCCGGGTAGCCAAGTCGGGTTATGGTTATAATGAGGGCCGGATCAATCCGGATTTAATTTGAGGAAAAATAATTATGAAAGGTGGTCTAGGCAATTTGATGAAGCAGGCCCAGAAGATGCAGGCCGACATGCAACAGGCACAGGAAGAGCTGGCTAATACCGAAGTTACCGGTCAGTCGGGTGGCGGTATGGTGCAGGTGGTGATGACCGGACGGCATGATGTCAAGCGCGTTACCATTGACGACAGCCTGCTGGAAGATGACAAGGAGATGCTGGAGGATCTGCTTGCTGCGGCGGTTAATGATGCCGTGCGCCAAGTGGAAAAAAACTCACAGGAGAAGATGGCAGGAATGACGGCGGGGCTGAACCTGCCCGGTGGTATGAAGCTGCCATTCTGAGGCGCCGATGGCGATCAGTCCACTCATCAGGCGTCTTGTCGATGGACTGCGTTGTCTGCCCGGAGTCGGGCCAAAATCAGCGCAGCGCATGGCCTATCATTTGCTGGAGCGGGATCGGGATGGTGCCCGGCGGCTGGCCGCCGTTCTTGAACTGGCCGCCAACGAAATAGGTCACTGTGATATCTGCCGTACCCTCAGCGAAACCGCTGTCTGTCCCCTGTGCGCCAGCAACAGCCGAAACCGAACCCAGCTCTGTGTGGTGGAGATGCCTGCGGATGTCGAAGCGATTGAACAGTCCGGTAGTTACCGTGGTCTCTATTTTGTATTGATGGGACACCTGTCTCCGCTGGATGGCATTGGACCGCAAGATATCGGCCTGGAGCAGCTGGAGAGTCGCTGTTGTGACGGTGAGGTCGACGAGGTGATTCTGGCCACGAATCCGACAGTCGAGGGAGAAGCCACTGCCCACTATATCAGCGAACGGATGCGGGTTGCGGGAGTCCGGGTAACCCGCATTGCGCACGGCGTTCCGTTGGGTGGTGAGTTAGAATATGTGGACGGAGATACCTTGTCACATGCGTTTTCCGGGCGGCGTGAGTTGTGATGCAAGAACATTCAGGGTCTGTAAATATTTCTGTGTAACTGCCCAGGGCAAGAGCATTTTAAATTCCCTCGATCAACTCACTCCGCAGTTGGTCGTCCAGCGCGGCCTTGATGCTGATGAGCAATGGTTATCCACTGCTGTTTCTCGAGTGCGCCAATCAATAGAAACCTTGTTTGGCTGGATAGAAGAAAAAACGGGCATAGAGTTCGCTGGAAAACTGCGTTCGTACCCGGGATTGCTGGTTCATGTTTTTGGCAGGCTTGCTGCGGCTATGTTTTTTTGGAATAAATTGAGAATGAGCTCTTAATTCGCATTATATCACAAGGTGAAAACGCCGCTATGCTATTCACAATTCTCGATATTTTTCCTAGAAAAATCAAAATTCTGCATTCGGAGCAGATGGATACAGATAACCCGGCAGGGCAACAGTGCGCCGCATTCTGAGTATGCCTAACATCACCCGAAACAAAAAAACAGCGGCCACGCATCCAAAATCGTGGTTTGCGGCAAGCGAAAACCGGACATGGCTTGTTCTCATCGGGTTGACACTGTTCACAACAATCATCGCAGAGACCGGCACCCTCACCTGGGCATCTGTCGCTCTGATCAGTCTGATCGTGATCATTAAGGGACGCCTGATCATCCGGGAATACATGGATATGAAAACCGCTCATCCCGCACTCTACTGGTCTTTGATTATTTATATGGCTCTGTTTTCAACCGCCATGCTGGTAAGTTTTGCCAGTTTTCAGCCATAATCGAACAGAAAATCTGTCGGCATGAACCGGCGGGACAGTTTGCTACGGGTCAGGCAATCCCTCTAAACCAGTGGGCGAGTGGTGGCCTGGAAAGGCAGCCACTGCCGCGAGTTCATAGCTCGAAAAGCAACAGTTATGAGTAACTATTCAGCATAGTTGAAAATGAGCATGTAACTGTTCAGATTGCCCCTGAAATTCGTCAGTTCAAGGCGAAAAATGTGAGTTTACACGGGTAAATGATCATTTTTTAACGTAGAAATGGCGGATTTCAGGGGGTGAGCTGAATAGTTACAGTTATGATACCCTCTGTCACCGCAGACACGACCACTCTACTTTCTGAACGAACCCTGGAACGGTGGGTCATATCCAGTGCATGATTGAATGGAGTCCCTGTAACCACTTTGGTCAGGGCTGCTTTTGTCTTGAATACCTATTGGAGAAAAACAGCATGAAAATTCCTTACTTGTTAGCTACCATTTGTTTTGCCGTCATCAGCAATCCAGTTATCGCAGAAGATGACCATTATTCTGAAAACAAGCCTGCAAAAATGGACTCGCCCATACCGAAGCATGATAAGAAAAAGCACGACATAATGTCCAAAATGAATCCAGAAAAAAGGAAAAAGATGAGGCAGATGAAGAAAGAACATATGCAGACTGTAGAAAACCGTCTGGCCAATATAGAGGAATTGCTCAAACAGCTGGTGGAGATCCAGAAGCAAGAAGCAGCGGCTCGGTAATCAGAGAAAAAAGCACATCATGGCAATCAGATATGGCACCTGAAAAACCGCGATCTTCAAGAGGAAATTTCTGACACTTGGTGGCCGATACCGCCCTGCTGATTACTAGGAGTCTGTCGGGTTTGGGTAATCGTAGCGAGCTGATGGGAGATCGAGTCAAAATATTTCCGGTTTTGAGGCGAATAGTGGGGCTATTTAACGAAAAACCGGGGATATTTTGGCCGCTCTCCCATCAGCGCAGTAGATTATTCCCAAATCCGACAGACTCCT
>JAJRUV010000187.1 GCA_024277595.1 Gammaproteobacteria bacterium | reverse complement strand
TTTGTCGAGTTCGCAGTTACCTGTCTACTTGCCGCAAGCAGGGCATGTCAGCCACAGAAGCGTTGTCATTGCTTTTTCAGGGCAAAAACCCGGATTTCATGAAAATGGATGAGGCCAAATGTGGCTGACCATGGAAAAATGCGCTGAATAGTTACTTTGCATCAAAATCAGCCACATCACCCGCCTCCGCGCGGATAACGCCGCCAAAGTAGCGGAAATGATCCACTGTCAGCGGAATATCTGCCGCCACTGTTTCCCGAATTGCTTTGCCATTGCCCCAGGTCTCGACAAGCGCCAGTTTTTCCTCTTTTGCTATCACACTCCCGTCCACAGGTGAGATATCTTCAAAATATTCACCATCAACGGGTGCCGTCCATTGTCCCCCAATATAGTTCTCGTACTGTTTTTTAAACTCTGGTTTTTGGTAAGGCATGGTATTCTCCTTTGGGTTTATATACCGACTCCCTGATGCCTCAAGGAACCGTTTTCATCTGGAATGTCTGAATCAAAGGGTATACGCCAAAACCGATTCCCGCCATGTAGGTGCTCGATCAGTGCGGTTCACCTGAAGGAGATGGCGTCTAACTGCCTGTAAGCGGACCTCTATGGTTAGTCCGCTACAGCCAGTCAGTAAGGGCGATACCCACGCCCAGGCGATTCACCCGGGTGTCGTAGTCAATCAGGCTCTCACCATAACCATTGAAATACTGCACATAGCCTTTCAATCGGTCACCCATCGGGAATGACCAGCCGAGCTCAACTGCACCCCGGTTCGGCGTATCAAGATTGTTGCGCAGCATCAGGCTGAAGGTGTGCTGACCGTGCTTGTAGATTGTGCGAAACTCCCCGTGTCCAAAATACTCTTCAATGTGAGGATTATCATCCCCGGAGGGGTCGCTGGCATCCGTTTTTTTCTCCTCCGGGATCCGGTGCCAGGGACGGAAACTAAACACCATATTATGTCGTTCAAAGATAAAACTGGCGTAGAGACGGTTCCAGCTACGTGACTGGATGCCGGGGCGGCCGTTGGACTGGTGGTTCAATCCGAGGGCAATGACGCGGTTGCGCAGACCAAACAGACTCCAGTTCTGCGGCAACAGGACAAACATCTCCGGCTCATGACTAGTCTCGCGGAAGGGGCTGGAGAACTCACTATTGTAGGCCTGCCAATAGGACTGGTTAGTGTAGGCGAAGAACAGCAGGCTGTTTTTCCCCAGTATGCCGCGAGCCACCTGGAACTTCAGGCTTAGCTGGAACTTCACCTCCAGATTTTGCAGCTCCCCCTCCAGACCGGCATACGGGGTCTTGTTCGGATTGGCGTTGTAGGTCAGCGGCAGCAAGTAATTCGGTCTGTGCGCGGTCAGGACAAACGGATTGTTCTCAATCAATCGCTCATCAAACAGACGCCCGGCGATAACTGACTCCCCGTTTATGACACTCTTCTCGCAGGTTGCGCGCAATTCACTTGTCGGCATGTCCACCGCCGTGTGCTTGAGGTGATCCAGCGCGGAGTCGTCAGCTGTCACAGTCGTGCAAACCAGTGCCACACACCCCAGCAGCAGGCGGTGACCGAAATATTTCCTGCGTTTCATCGTCCGTGCCCTCACATCCCGAACAGTCGGATGTTCAGAATACGGAATTATTCGCTATGACGAAAGTAGCAACTCAGCAGTTTAAAGCTCTCGATTGGGGAAACGAAAATCCTGCACTTTTCGGTGACCGGGATAGGATGATATGGTTAGCGTAAGCCCGGCTTTTAGCCGGTGGTCGTCCACTATAACAAATCAATCAGTTAACCACCGAATTGTTGCGGGACCCAAGTATTCTATCTCTTCCTCTCTTTAAAGATACTCCAGTTTGGGTATATATCTGCTTTCATGCTTTCTTCAGTCGAGAGAAGGGTAGTATGGTGAGGAAAATAAAAAGCCCTTTTCTTCCGGTCTCCGGCTTTGGTCTCGCTTGCTGCGATTACCCGGATTCAGCGGACTCCAGACTATGCAGATTTTCAGCCGCGTATAATGTGTTTTGCAGCAGGGTAGCGACCGTCATTGGCCCAACACCGCCAGGTACCGGAGTAATCCATCCGGCCCGTTCCCGGGCGGCTTCAAACTCCACATCTCCAACCAGTTTGCCTGTGTCGGTGCGATTAATGCCTACATCGATGATGACAGAGCCAAGCTTGATCCAGGCTCCCTTGATTAGCCCGGGTTTGCCAACGCCAACGACCAGAATATCAGCTCGTTTGACCTGTGCTGCCAGATTTTTGGTAAAACGGTGGCAGATGGTAACCGTGCAACCAGCCAGCAGCAGCTCCAGGCTCATTGGACGGCCAACAATGTTGGATGCTCCGACCACTACGGCATTCTGGCCGCGAATGGGCTGCCCGATACCCTCCAGCAAGGTCATTACACCATAGGGTGTGCAGGGGCGGAGAATCGGCAGCCGCAGTGCCAGTCGGCCAATGTTGTACGGATGAAAACCGTCTACATCCTTGTCCGGGTGGATACGTTCAATGATGGTTTCGCTGTCAATATGTGCGGGCAGGGGAAGCTGCACCAAGATGCCATCGATCTCCTGGGCACTGTTCAACTTGTCAATTAGCTCAAGCAGTTCCTGCTGGGAGGTATCCGCCGACAGATCGTAAGAGAGTGATTTGATCCCCGCTGCTTTGCAGGCTTTGCGCTTGTGCCCTACATATATTTGCGAGGCGGGGTCGTTCCCAACCAGAATCACTGCAAGGCCCGGAGCGCGAAGCCCTTTGTTGATACGCGTTTCAACACGCTGTTTTATCTTTTGGCGAAGTTTTTCTGCAACTGTTTTTCCATCAATAAGCTGTGCGGTCATGGGTATACTATCGTGGTGAATTAATCCGCAATTCTCGCATGGCATACCCTTTCCGCCAAGTGATTATGACCTCGAAGACACGCAAAATACACTTGCCTCCAGGGCGGGAGCATACTTTGCCCATTACGAACCAAACAGCAAGCCGGACCGGAAGGAGTCATCCCGGGCAGCCCGCTTCAACTTCCCCTTGATGCTTTCCTTTACGGGTGACAGTCTGGCGATATTGAGTACGACGCGCCGGAACAGCGCCATCTTCTGCGGCGGATGCGGCTCGCCGGTTGCGGCGTCTCTTCCCGTAGCTAGT
>JAJRUV010000186.1 GCA_024277595.1 Gammaproteobacteria bacterium | reverse complement strand
TAACATGACAAAATTAAAGAAAGAGAAACTGTGGATACCGTCATCCCGGTATGCTCCTGGCCGGAATCTATAGTTCAAGCTACTGGATTCCGGCTAAAATCATGCCGGAATGGCGCGATTTTTAGTTGTGTGTCAGTTTTTAGATGAAATATTGCCTAACCCGAGTTCAGGTTAGTTACATACTCATTTTCAACTATGCTGAATAGTTACCAATCACCGTTCGTGCAAGATTCTGGCCCTTTTCCGCGCTGGCGGCGTTGCAGTTCGTTGCAATAGAACAACCATTACGCCTCACCGCGCCTTGCCAGCACGAAAAATGACTCGAAATCTTGCTCACTCAGGTAATTGCCAGCACCCCCTTACTCAAAAAAACGGGAAAGGCGTTTCACCGAGACGGGGCGGCCAGTTCTCAGTTGCTGAGCAAACAGGGAGACGCGCAACTCCTCGAGCAGCCAGCGGTATTCCTCCAGCGCGGGATCGTGGTGGCCTGTCCTGTCGGCCTTCTCGCGCCGCAGCAGATACTCCTGCCACAACGGCTGGAACTGCTGCAGGTTGACACGATCCCGCTCGGCACCGCCCTGCAATTTGTCCATCCGCAACTGCATGGCAGAGAGGTAGCGCGGCATCTGCTGCAGCCACAGCCACGGGGTGCGGCTAACAAAACCGGGATGGATCAGATGAGAAATCTGTTCACGCAGATCGGCCACCGCATGGATCCAGGCGGGTGACAGCGCTCCCTTGAGACGTTTGCTCAGCGCATGATGTTCGGCCAGTATCCCCGCCAGCAACTCACAGAGCCGGTTGGCAAACGCGACCAGCTCCCCCTTTGCCTGTTCCCGGCGCAACTCGAAAGCCGACGCATCGCGCAGCGGAGCAGAATGGCCAATAAACACCTCATCAGTAACGGCAAGCAACACATCCCGTTTCAGTTCATCACAGCGCCCGATGCAAGTGTAGTGCATGCACAAAGTCTGACTGACCGGCAACTTGTTACGCAGGTATTTCATCTTGTCATCAAGGCTGAGCATGAACAGCCTGCTCAGCCCGGCGCGCATTGATTCATCGGCTGCCTGACGGGTATCGAATACCCGGATCGCCACCGAATCCTCGTTGTCCACCAGCGCAGGATAGCCGCGCATCTGCACCCCTGCCCGCTCAAACTCCACCACCTCCGGTAGCTCACCGAAATCCCAGCGGGTGATCCCCTTCCGTTCCAGCTCCAGCCGGGGGTGGCTGGAAAAGCTGGATCGGGCGCAGCTGCCCAGCGTCTGCTGCAATTCGGCCAAATCCCGCCCTGATCCGATGGTTTTGCCTGCATCATCAACCACCCGGAAATTCATCAGCAGATGAAGCGGCAGGCTCTGTGGTGACCACATCTCCGGCGCAATGGTCTCACCGCTGATTCTGCACAGATGGGCCGACAATGCCTCCAGCAACACCGTGTCATCAGCCACCAACGCCTCGATACAGGTACGTGCGTAATCGGGAACCGGTACAAAATTGCGCCGCACCGCCTTGGGCAAGCCGCGCAGCAGGGCGGTTATCTTCTCCTCCAGCAACCCCGGAACCAGCCATTCGAACCGCTCCGGCCGAAGCTGGTTGAGCAGCTCCACAGGAGCGGTCAGGGTAACGCCATCCTCGGCATGCCCCGGCTCGAAGTGGTAGCTCAACGGCAGCGGCAAACTGTTCACGGAAAGTGCATCCGGGAAACGCTCCGCACAGATATGGGCAGCGCTGTGCTGCATCAGGTAGTCGCGGGTCAGAAACAGCAATCGGGGGTTATCCCGCTCCGCCCTCTTGCACCACTGCTCAAAACGGGCACCAGAATAGATCCCGGCTGGAATCCGCTTGTCGTAAAAAGCAAACAGCGTCTCATCATCCACCAGCACATCATGGCGGCGGGATTTGTGCTCCAGCTGCTCCACCTCATCCACCAGCTTGCGGTTATGGTGAAAAAACAGCGCCCGGGTGCGGTATTCACCCTGCACCAGCGCCTGACGGATAAAAACTTCCCGCGCCTCATCGGCATCGATCGGCCCGTAGTTGATGCGGCGCCGCGGATGAATAATCAGCCCGTACAGGCTGACCTGCTCATACGCGGCAACCTGGGCCGGCTTTTTCTCCCAGTGTGGCTCGGAGTAGCTGCGTTTGACCAGCGCACCCGCCAGCGGCTCCACCCAGGCGGGATCGATACGCGCCACCCCATGGGCATAGAGTCGGCTGGTCTCGATCAACTGAGCAGCCATGACCCATTTGGGGCGCTTTTTGAACAACCCGGAGCCGGGAAAGATGGACAGTTTGATATTGCGCGCCCCCTGGTAGCTAGACTCATCACTCTTTACGGCAATATTGCCCAGCAGACCGGTCAACAAAGCACGGTGGATAGCATCATACCCGGCGGGCTGCTGGTTAGGGCGCAGCTCCATCTCCCGGGCCAGGGTCAGCAGCTGGCTGTGTACCTCATGCCACTCGCGCAGGCGCACGAAGGAGAGAAAATGTTTGCGGCAGTCGCGGCGCAGCTTGTTTTGTGACAGATGACGGCGCTGCGCCTCGTAGTACCACCACAGATTGAGCAGCGAGAGAAAATCCGACTGCTCATCATGAAAACGGCGGTGCGCCTCGTCGGCCTGCTGCTGCGACTCCAAAGGCCTTTCTCGCGGATCCTGAATGGTCAGCGCTGCGGCGATGATCAACACCTCACGCACGCACCCCTCCTTCCCCGCCGCGAGAATCATGCGGCCGATACGCGGATCAATGGGCAGACGCGCCAGCCGGCGGCCCAGCGGGGTGATGCGCCGTTCACTATCCATCGCCCCCAGCTCCTGCAGCAGCCGGTAGCCATCATTGACCTGACGCTGATCCGGCGCTTCCACAAACGGGAACTTGTCCACACCACCCAACCCCAGGGTCGCCATGTTCAGAATGACTGAAGCGAGATTGGTACGCAGAATTTCCGGCTCGGTGAACTCCGCCCGGTTGAGATAGTCCTGCTCCGAATAAAGCCGGATAGCGACACCGGCTGCCAGCCGGCCACAGCGACCGCTGCGCTGGTTGGCACTGGCCTGTGAAATCTTCTCCACCGGCAGACGCTGCACCTTGTTGCGATAGCTGTAGCGGCTGACACGGGCCAGGCCAGCATCAATCACATATCGAATACCGGAGACGGTCAGCGAAGTCTCGGCCACATTGGTAGCCAGCACAATGCGCCGTCCCGTGTGACTGCTGAAAACCCGGTTCTGCTCGGCCGCCGAGAGCCGCGCATAAAGTGGCAGGATCTCGGTGCGGGACGGATGGTGCTTGCGCAACGCCTCGGCGGTGTTGCGAATCTCTCGCTCACCGGAGAGAAACACCAGAATATCCCCTCGATCGATGCGGGACAGCTCGTCCACCGCATCAAGAACCGCCTGCTGCATATCCCGATCCTGCGCATCTTCATCCTCACCCCCCAACGGTCGGTAACGGATCTCCACCGGCCAGGTGCGCCCGGAAACCTCGATTATCGGGGCATCATCGAAGTGCCGGGAAAAACGTCCGGTATCGATAGTCGCGGAAGTGATGATAAGCTTGAGATCAGAACGCTGCGGCAGCAGCTGTTTGAGATAGCCGAGCAAAAAATCGATATTCAGGCTGCGCTCATGGGCCTCATCGATGATCAGCGTGTCATACTGTTCCAGATAGCGATCGCCCCGGATCTCGGCCAACAGGATGCCGTCGGTCATCAGCTTGATATAGCTGCCGGAGCTGACCCGATCCTTGAAGCGCACCTTGTAGCCCACCGCTTCCCCCGGTTCACACTCCAGCTCGCTGGCGATGCGTACCGCCACGCTGCGGGCGGCAATCCGGCGCGGCTGGGTATGGCCGATCAGACCTTCCACCCCGCGCTCCAGCTCCAGGCATATCTTGGGAAGCTGGGTAGTCTTGCCGGAACCGGTCTCCCCCGCAATGATCACCACCTGGTGGGCTTCGATGGCCCGGGCGATCACCGCGCGATGTTCGACTACCGGCAGTTCAGCGGGGTATCGGGGCACCGGCAGAGCCGCCCGGCGGCGAACCCGCCCGGAAACACTCCTGCTTCCCCTGGCATTGCAGTTACCTGTCACTCGATGTTTTATGTTTGTTTTTGGCCTTCAGGCCAGTCAAATGTTTTTTTCAGTTGCGTCTTGTTACCCTTCCCGCCCGGCTTTAAAACCAGTATCACGCGAGACGGAGCAAACCCTGCCGGAAGCTTGATCTCCCCTTCAAGATTTTGAAAATATTTGAAACCATAGCGCAGATGCTTTACTCGGGGAACAGAAATCTCACCAAGCGAAAGCAGTTTTTTGCTACCTGATTCAGCAGTCACCCCTTCCACCTGAATCTCCGCTGTTCCGCGGGCTGTACCCCTGTTTTTCAATACCCGTGTCAGCACCAGTTTGTATTGCCAGGAGCGATCTTCCTGATTTTTTGTTACGGTAAAACGCTGAATTTGAAGCCCCCGGTCAGCATCCTCGGGGGAGACAATCCCACGATAGAACGCCAGCTCTTCCTTCAACTCCAGTAGTTCTTCCTGCAACTCCATCAAATCTTTTCTGACTTGACTGTATGCCTGGTTCTCGATACGCATGGTCTGTTCCAGATCCAGTTTTTCCTTGCGCAGTTTTCTCAGATCCACCTCCTGGGCAGTGTTGCTTTGTTCAAGTTGCAGGCGGATATCCCTGAAGGTTACCCGATCATATCCGGCGCGATAGCGTCCATACTCAAAAATACTCCAGGCGGCCACCAGCAGCGCTAATATCAATACCGTCAGGCCGATCCGCCACCACGGACTGGTCTCCTCTTCATTTTCATCAATGACGGTACGGGTCATGGCAACAGGGCGATGGCTTCCAGGCCGGAGGTCTCCTTCAAACCAAACATCAGATTCATATTCTGTACCGCCTGGCCCGCCGCCCCTTTCACCAGGTTATCGATTACCGACAGGATCACGATCATGTTGCTGTCCGGAGGGCGATGAAGGGCAATCCGGCAGACGTTGGCACCCCTCACGCTGCGCGTCTCGGGGTGGCTGCCAAAAGGCATCACATCAACAAACGCTTCAGCCGCAAAACGCTGCTCGAATACGGCCTGCAGATCAGTCTCCGTCTCCTGGAGTATCGCATACAACGTGGCATGAATCCCCCGGATCATTGGCGCAAGATGGGGGACAAAAACAAGCCCGATGGCTGAACCGCTCGCCACCGCCAGCCCCTGCTTAATCTCAGGCATGTGCCGGTGACCCGCTACCGCGTAGGCTTTCAGGCTTTCACTGCATTCCGCCAGCAAAAAGCCGGTAGCAGCTTTACGCCCTGCCCCGCTGACACCGGACTTTACATCGGCAATCAATCTGCCCGCATCAACCAGCCCCTGCTCCAGCAATGGCAGAAAACCCAGTTGTACCGCAGTAGGGTAACAGCCGGGACAGGCTACCAGGCGCGCCTGTTGCAGTGCCTCCCGGTTCATTTCGGGAAGACCATAGACCGCCTCGGCCAACAGTCCGGGGCAGGTGTGCGCCATACCGTACCACTGCTGCCACAAAGCAGGATCCTTGAGACGAAAATCAGCCGCGAGGTCAATGACCCGCACGCCGGCATCCAGTAGCTCCGGCACCATGCCCATGGCCGTTCCGTTAGGCGTGGCGAAAAAAACCACATCACAGGCCTGCAATGACTCACTGTCCGGCGCACTGAACGGCAAGGATACCCGGCCACGCAGATTCGGGAACATATCCGCCACTGCCTTTCCGGCTTCCGAACGGGAGGTGATCACCGCCAGCTCCACACCAGGATGAGTCGCCAGCAGACGCAACAACTCCACGCCGGTGTACCCGGTTCCGCCAACTATTCCTGCTTTAATCATCCGTTATCAACGCCTATGTAAAATCAAAAAATACCGGTGTACAGCGAAATATCCTGAAAACCACAGTTGGACGGTATGAAATGTGCGTTTGCCGGGAGTGCAATTCGTACCGTGACGCAATTCATCCGGCAGATTAACATAACATAAAAGCAACTATTCAGATCACCCCTGAAATCTGCCATTTCTGCGTTAAAAAATGATCATTTTCCCGTGTAAACTCACATTTTTCACCTTGAACTGACGAATTTCAGGGGCAATCCGAACAGTTACATACTCATTTTCAACCATGCTGAATAGTTACACATAAAAATGATCAACTGCCGTTTCGAGAATTATCATTGAAAGATCGTAACTATTTACCATGAAGAACATGAAGAAAAACCGCTCTATTTGCAAAACAACAAATTTTATCGCGATCAAAATTTGCCGGAATTTCAATATCAACCATTTTGCGCATTGAAATCATGACCTTCGTGTGCTCCGTATTCTCTGTGGTAAATAGTTACGAAAGATTCGACTTGCAAGCACAATCTTCCAGGTTAAAATGGTTTTTCTGTCATGAAAATACTCGGCATCGGCATCGCAACCCTGGACATTATCAATACAGTTGATGATTATCCCGTTGAAGACAGCGAAGTACGTGCTCTCAGCCAGGAACAGCGCCGGGGCGGAAACGCCACCAATACATTAACCATTCTCGCCCAACAAGGCCACCAGTGCAGCTGGGCGGGGATCTTGGCAAGCGAACCGAATACACAGTACATCATTGATGATCTGGAAGGGAACGGAATCAACTATCAATACTGCCGTGATGCAACTGGTGGCGGGATGCCCACTTCATATATTACCCTTAACCGGCGCAATGGCTCGCGTACCATTATCCATTACCGTGATCTGCCGGAGTTCGGTTTCCAGGACTTCAGGGCAATCGACCTTGCCCCGTTTGACTGGGTACATTTCGAGGGGCGCAATGTAACCGAAACCCGAAAAATGCTGGAGAGATGCGCCGCAGAACACCCCTCCCTGCCCCGCTCCCTGGAAGTGGAAAAGGCGCGTCCCGGGATTGAGACACTCTTCCCGCTGGCAAATCTTCTGTTGTTCTCGAAAAACTATGCTAACTACTGCGGATTCAGTGATGGAAGCGCTTTTCTGCGCTTCGTTCGGCAACAGGAGCCTCACCCTATTCTGATATGCGCATGGGGCAACCAAGGCGCTTCAGCCATGGGCACAGATGGTTCTGTTTTTGCCAGCCGCGCCTACCCACCAGGCAGAATGGTCGATACCACCGGTGCCGGGGATGTATTCAATGCCGGCATCATTGATGGATTGATACGCAACAGGAAACTCCCCTCCACACTGTCCGCCGCCTGCCGCCTGGCAGGATACAAATGTGGAATCGCGGGAATTAACGGATTGATTCGCTCATTACCGGCTCACTGGCGACAGTGAGCAATGAAACGGGAACCGTTATTACCCCGGCAATCCTGCCGCGCCAGATCTACAAAATCTGCTCAATCAATCTCTTGATGGTTCCCGGCTCAAAGGGCTTGTCACATATTGCAGAAACCCCCGCCTGCTGGATGGCTGCAAGACTGTTTTTATTCTGTTCGGAGGTAACCATCAAGACCGGGATTGAAGACTGAGTATCACTGCCGCGAATCTGGTCAACCAGCTCCTTGCCATCCATATTGGGCATATTGTAGTCAGTAACTACCAGATCGAAATAGTGCTCCTGCAGCAGAGCCAGCGCCTCTGCCCCATCCGTTGCCTCCGTAAATTTTTCCATACCCAGGGACGAGAGTATTCGGCGCACATGCTTTCTCGACAGAGCACTGTCATCCACAATCAGCACATCGATACTTTCCGGATCATAATTGGCCAGTTGCAGGGTATCGGGAGCCAGGAAATCCAGTGTGGCAGAGATGGCAACCTTGAGCTCTTCGTTGGAAAAAGGCTTGGGCAGGATAGCCAGCGCTCCAGCCTGACGGATGGGATCAAGATAGCGGATACGGGTCTCGCTGGATACCAGCACAAACGCGGTATCCTGAAGTGATTCTTCCTCCCGCATGGCGTATACCAGTTCCGTTCCGGTCATATCTGGAAGATAGAGCGCGCTGATCACCAGATCCGGCTGCTGGCTCAGCATCTCCCGCAGTGCCTCAACACCATTCTCAACCACAATACTGTTACTGATTCCCAGCTCAGCCAGACGCTGCCGGACAATACGCTGCTGAGTGGATGAAGGCTCAACCAGTATGACCAGAAGGTCTGAAATCGCAATACTGTCCGTACTCATAGCCCCTTATTCTCCAACAGATACAAAAAATCAATCCACGCTGCAAATCTGCAGATACAAGAGTGCTACACTCTGAACTGCCGCACCAGACTCCCCAGTTCACCGGCAAGCTGCTCCAGCTTGACCGCGGCCCGGGTCACCTCCTGGGAGCCACTGGCATTCTGCTCGGCAACCTGGTTGATATTGACTACATTGCGGTTTACCTCATCAGATACGTTAATCTGCTGGTCGGAAGCGGTGGCGATCTGCTGGTTCATTTCAGCAATGCGGCTGACCGCATTGGTAATCTCGTCCAGTGACTCTCCGGCCTGTGCCGCCTGTTCAACACTGCTCTTCGCCTGCTGCTGCCCCTTTTCCATCACCTGAACACTGGTTTTGGCGCCGGACTGCAGCCGCTCAATCATGGCCTGGATCTCCTGGGTGGATTGCTGGGTACGCTGCGCCAGAGTACGAACCTCATCGGCCACCACGGCAAACCCGCGCCCCTGCTCCCCGGCTCGCGCCGCCTCGATGGCCGCATTCAGGGCCAGCAGATTGGTCTGCTCGGCAATGCCGTTAATCACATCCAGCACCCCGCCGATGCTGATGGTATCGTCCTCCAGCTTGTGGATAACCTGCGCCGCCTGCTCCACATTTTCCGCCAGAATATTGATATCTTCCAACGCCTTGCCAACCACTTGCTGCCCGGACTTGGATGCCTGATTCGCCTGTCGGGTCGCCTCCGCCGCCTCGCTGGCGTTGTTTCCCACCTCCTGAATGGTCGCTGTCATCTCGTTCATCGCAGTAGCCACCTGTTCGGTCTCCTGCTGCTGGCGCTTGATGCTCTCGCTGGTTTTACCCGTGATACCTTGCAGCTGCTGCACACCGGAGGAGAGCTGGTTTGTGGCATCGGTAATCCCCTTGACGGTACTGTGAAATTTACCCAGCATGCGGCGGAAGGCCAGGGCGGTCTGACCCATTTCATCTCTGGAGTTCAGCTGCATGCAGATGGC
This sequence comes from Gammaproteobacteria bacterium, assembly GCA_024277595.1. Taxonomy (GTDB): domain Bacteria; phylum Pseudomonadota; class Gammaproteobacteria; order Thiohalospirales; family Thiohalospiraceae; genus DRMK01. The sequence goes on along the minus strand of JAJRUV010000186.1, from coordinate 21,559 downwards.
GGATGAATCCTGTTCATTGCATGCGGTGAGATCATTTTCCCGCTCCGCGCGCATAATCAGCTCGCGCAGCGTATTAATAGGCAGCAATACCGAGCGGCTGATTAGAAAGACCATGGCCGAAACCAGCAGGAAGGTCAGCAGCAACCCACCCAGCGAGACCAGCATCAAACGACTGGTCGCCACTTCCAGCTGCTGCGCCGTCTCGGTAGTCAGCTTCTCCTTGTTTTCAAACAGGTTCCGCATAGCCTCAAGGGCCGGGCCATCATCAATCTTGACCGCGGTATCAATCTCCACAGGAGTGCGTCCCTCAGCAAACATCTGTTTGGCCATATCCGCTGCTGCACGATATTTCTTGTCAATGCTCTCAATCGCTGACAAACCCGCCAGCTCTCCATCGCTGATGTGGCCCAGCTTGCGATACTGCTCAACAAGCTGATCCACCTCATCAAACTTGCTCTTGGTCCGTTGATAATGTTTATCCTCGCCACGCAGCACATAATTTTTAAAGTTATGTATGGCACCGCCATATCCCAGATTGGCCTGGAGACGATTCAGCAGTACGTTCCTCTGCGCCACCTCATCCTGATAGGTGTGCCAGATGGGATTAATTGGGGAAATATACTGGTAACTCAAAACAGCGACTACCAAAAAGATCGCCGCTACCGCAGCGAGTAGCAGGTGAAATTTACGCTGAATGGTTATATCGAAAAATCCTGCTGATTTACCTGACATTAAAATGACCCCGTTCCTGTTCACTCATTGCTGGCTGTGTACCTGCTAATAGCGGAACATGAACGGGAAACTTTAGCTGTCAGGCAACAGAAAATCAGCTTTTATTAACCCGGCGACATATATTGTTGCCGGGTTAATCTGTGTGATCCCTGCTTCAGGCCAGTGCCTTTGAAGCAACTTCATACACATCCCGGGAGAGCTGTTCAACAGCAGCAATCCGTTCCAGCTCCGCCCTCACCAACTGCTGACGCTGCTCATCATAGCGCTGCCAGCGGGTCAGGGGATTCAGCAGCCGGGCGGCCACCTGGGGGTTGATTCCATCGAGCTCCAGCACCCGGTCGGCGAGAAAACGGTAACCCGCTCCTCCCCGCTCGTGAAAGCGGGCCGGATTGCCTTGACAGAAAGCGCCAATCAGTGCATGTACCTTGTTGGGATTGCGAATGGTAAACGCTGGATGTTGTAGCAGTTTTTTCACCTGCTCCAGGGTACCGGGCAGACGCGAGGTGGCCTGCAGGGAGAACCACTTGTCCACCACCAGTGGTTCATCCCGCCACTTTTGATAGAAGGCATCCAGCGCCCGTTTTCGCTGTGCGCACTCACAGTTGGCCAGTGCGCTGAGTGCGGCCATCGCATCGGTCATATTGCCGGCAGTGGTGAACTGCTCCAGACACCCCTGCCGGATCTCCTCGTCCGGCAGCTCCATCAGATAGGAGAGGCAGCGGTTTTTCAGGCTGCGGCGACCCATGGCGGCCGCATCGAGCTGGTACTCACCCCGCTCACTGTTGGCCTCATAGCCCGCCAACCACAAACCTTTCAGCTCCACCGCCAGGGTACGGCGCACGAAATCGCGCACCTCGTGAATGGCAACCGGATCAACCGTCTCGCACTGCTCGGCGAGCCAGCTCTCGGTGGGCAGATTCAACAGCAGGGCAGTAAAGGCGGAATCATCAACCGTTCCACCCAACACCCTGCGGAAAGCGTCCACCAGGATATTATCGAGCACAAGTTTTCGCCCGACCCGCCGGTCATTGACCAGCGCAAGGATGATCCCGGCCGCCAGCTGTTGCCCGGCCTCCCAGCGGTTGAACGGATCGGGGTCATGGGCCATCAGGAAGGCACGCTGCTCGGGACGATAAGGGTAGTGCAGGATCACCGGGGCGGAAAAGCCGCGCAACAGGGAAGGGATCGGACGCTGGCTCACCCCCTCGAACCGGAACAGTTGCTCGGACTCGCGCAGCTCCAGCACCCGACTCGCTACCAACTCGCACCCCGTATTGTCCAGCAGCGCCACCTCCACCGGAATGTGAAACGGCTGTTTGTGCTCCTGGCCGGGAGTAGCCGGGCAACTCTGCCGCAACCGCAGAGTGTAGCAGCGGCTGGCAGCATCGTACTCGTCACTGGCCTCGATACGGGGTGTGCCCGCCTGGCTGTACCAGCGCCGGAACTGCTCCAGGTCGATACCGTTGGCATCCTCCATCGCACGCACAAAATCATTGGTGGTTACCGCCTGGCCATCGTGGCGCTCGAAATAGAGATCACAGCCGGCGCGGAACCCCTCCCACCCTGCCAGCTGCTGGATCATGCGCACCACTTCCGCCCCCTTCTCATAGACAGTAACAGTATAGAAATTGTTGATCTCCACATAGGAATCCGGCCGCACCGGGTGAGCAAGCGGGCCGTTATCTTCGGGAAACTGGAAGCTGCGCAGACGATTGACATCCCCGATCCGCTGCACCGCCCAGGAACCCATGTCGGCGCTGAACTGCTGATCACGAAATACGGTAAATCCCTCCTTGAGACTGAGCTGAAACCAGTCGCGGCAGGTAACCCGGTTGCCGGACCAATTGTGGAAATATTCGTGAGCCACCACCCCTTCGATATGGTGGTAGTCACTGTCGGTAGCGGTCTCCGGACTGGCCAGCACGAATTTGGAGTTGAAGATATTGAGTCCCTTGTTCTCCATCGCCCCCATGTTGAAGTCATCCACCGCCACAATCATGTAGATATCCAGATCATACTCGCGGCCATAGACCCGCTCATCCCAGGCCATCGCCCGCTTCAGTGAGCGCAGGGCGTGTTCGCATTTGCCGAGGTTGTGCTGCTGCACGTAGAGCTGCAACTCCACCCTGCGGCCAGAGCGGGTAGTAAAGTGATCGGTGACATGCGCCAGATCACCGGCAACCAGGGCGAACAGATAGCAGGGCTTCGGGAACGGATCCTGCCACGTTGCCCAGTGACGTCCATCAGTCAGTTCACCGCCATCCATCCGGTTGCCGTTTGCGAGCAACACCGGATAACGCTCCCGATCCGCGGTGATGGTGGTGGTAAAGCGGGCCATCACATCCGGCCGGTCGGGATAGCAGGTAATCTTGCGAAAGCCCTCCGCCTCGCACTGGGTACAGAAATTACCACTCGACTGGTACAACCCCTCCAGGGAGCTGTTTTGCTGCGGTTTGATCTCTGTTTCAATCTCCAGCACGAATTGGCGCGGCGGCCGGGGCAGGGTCAGCGAATCGACATCCAGCTGATACTGTTCCGCCGTCAGCTCCCGTCCGTCCAGCTTCACCGAACAGAGCCGCAACTCCTGACCATCCAGCCGCAGCGGCCGGATACCCTCGACGCCATCATAGTTGGCGCGCAGCTCCAGACGGGAATGCACCCGGGTGACCTCTTCCCCCAAGTCGAACCAGAGTTCGATGGCCTCCACCCGGTAGTCCGGCGATGTATAGTCCTGGAGATAGATAGTATTGATTTCATTGTTCATCGGTAACTTCCACAGGGCGTTCTGTTCCAGTTCATCTGGCGAATGGCATAAAGCTTATCCGCCTACACCGGACTTGCAACCCCCCCATATCAGCAGACGTGCACTATACCCAAATTACCTGGAACCACCGCCAGAAAGGAGATGAGAAACGCGAGTTAGCTACTAATCTTCTGTGGAGGTGCAGTTCCCCCAACCGCCAGGTACATAGTAGTGGCAGTTACAGCACTTCCAATTCCCACTCTTCTCGGGACCACCAATATCTATGCGGCTGTCCAGCCCATCATTCGGACCATTGTTGTTATAGGGAGCCGGATCAGGATTAAAGGTTCTGCCAAATACCAGCAAAGCCCGCCTTTTCCAGCCATGTGGAACTGCCGAGTGGCACTGCATACAGGGTCTATTGAACACTCCACCGTGAACAAAATGCAAATTGTAGGTGCCGTTTTCACTGAACCCGGACTGCCCAGTGCTTTGGGATCCAGCGCCATAAGTTGTATCATCATGACACTTGAAACAAAGGTGATCTGAGGTGTTTGGAGATCCAGTATTGGATCCCCATGGAGCACTCAACACAGGCCACTCATCACTGCCATGCGGACCCTTTGGCACCGAGCTGCCCACTATCCCGGTGTACGCATCATCGGAGTGGCAATCTGCGCAAGTCATGGTACTGCCCGGTGTCAAATTGCCCACCAGAGACCCGGAATAATCCAGAACGCCGTTAATGGTAGTCATAATAAAATCATTCTTCCCCGGAGCCACCACCGGATGATAGGACTCATTGTTGGGATTGAATTCGATAGCCTGGTCGGTCAACCGGCCATCGCCACGCATCTGACCCCAGGGATCCAGTGGCGGATTTGTACCAAACGCATAATAGGAGTGACATTTCAGGCACAGCTGATACTGGTACTGGATATCATCCACTTCGGTGAAACTGATGACCTGCCCCCAGTTACCCGGCCAGACGGGTTCCACGCCCCAAACCCCCTTGAGCACGTTGGAGGCCAGGTTATTGGTGCCGCCAGCATCATCAATATCCGGCGATACGCCCGCCGATACTGCATGCGGATTGTGGCAGTCCACACACTGGGCATGGCGGTTAGCCCCCAGATGAGCCGGTTGTTCCCGAACTTTGCCATCGCCCATCCGCTCGGGGGAGTGAAGACCGCCTGAAGCCGTGTCCAGCACCGGATGTGCATAGATTTTGTTCAGAGAGGCGGCGATATCCTTTTTGCTGGCCACGTTCAGATTGTGGCATGCCAGGCAAATCTGGGAAACACCATATCCCTCGCCGAAATCCTTTACCAGCCGGGTGTTACTGCCACTGTGCGGCCGATGGCAATTTTCACAGGAATTCGCCTTGGGGGTCGATGCAGGGTCGTTGGCAAGATCATGCCCCGGCACATGCCAGGGATTGTTACCGGAGCCGTTCCACTGATTCAGGGAGTCCCGGTGTGGCAGGTTGGCTACGGTGGACCAGTACTGTTTGTCATGACAGGTACGGCATAACACGGCGCCTTCTCCGCCCTCGGAAAACGGCTTGCGGAGAAATTTTGGATAAACATCACTGTGTGGATCATGACAGCTGCCGCACTGGATCTGGCCATTCTCGTCCAGTTTGATCCCATTTACTTCAAGGGTTGCAACCGGCACCAGTTCGCTGTTGCCGGTGTCATAGGTAACCGAAACAGGGTGGTCATCACTTAAATCCGTACCCAGCACAAATTGACCCGTCAACGGATTCTCCAGTCCGGCAATGGTTCCTCCCCCACCCCCTCGGGGCATATGGCGAACACTCCCCACAGCGATGGTTCCGTCATGGCAGGAGAGACAGAGCTTCGAGCGGCCGGAGGGCTGTCCCGGAGCAGCTGCGAACAGGGTCGTACTGGAATAGGGAGTATAGGTTTCACCGGACAGCGAATGATTCCACAGTGGTTCGGCCGGATTGGCGTTGTGCGGAAAGTGACAGAATACGCAGATCTCCTGCTCACTGGTGGCCTTGATGGCACCCGTACCAGAGGCGGAAAAATTGTGTTTGGTATTGGCAATCCCTGCCGATACACTGCCGCTGCCCACCAACAGAATCATCAATACAAACAGGAACAGCCCGCCTTTGCCATATCTCTTCATGGTGATGCCTTTTCTTTCAGATACTGGTAGATTTGCACCCGCCGATTGTATGAGTCAGCAATATAAATGGTGTCTTTATGATCAATAAATATCCCTGCCGGCATCCAGAACAGGCCCGGAGCCTGCCCACTGCCTCCAAAATATAGCAGCAATTTTCCTTGTTTATCAAAAATCTGGGTATTGTCAAAACCGGCATCAGTAACGTACAGATGCCCGTCACTATCCAGCGCGATTCCCTTTGGAGAGCTGAAGTTCCCGCTACCATCACCGAGTTTTCCAACGCTGGACAGCGGTTTTCCGTCCGGCGTCAGCGTCTGTACGCGCCCGTTTAAACTGTCGGTGACATACAGATGACCCTCCGCGCCAACGGTCAACCAGGCGGGAAAATTAAACTCACCGGGCTGAACTCCCCGCCTGCCGATTGTTTTATTCAATTTCCCATCTGTCAAACTGAACACCTTGATATCATGTGACGGGGTATCTGCCACATAAAGCAGCTTGCGTCTGCTATCGACAGCAATGCCACTGGGTCGCTGAAGCTGTCCCTGCTCTCCAAAGATCCGTTTCAGCTTGCCCGCGGGAGTAAGCGCAAAAACGCGCTTGCGTTCACCATCAACGATATAGAGATTGTCTGCACTATCCAGGGCAATATTTATCGGAAATTGTAAAAACTGCTTGTCAACCGATTCGATAAAACGGTATTTTTTCCTTGCCGTCTCGAAGATATGAATCCGCTTCGCCGCAGGATCGGCAACATAGACACGGCCCTTTTTATCAACGGCCACAGCCATGGGTTTGATCATTGCGTCAACTTGAGGACCACGAAAAAACTCCCAAAACTTGCGCCAGAATCCCTTTTTTCCCCGAATATCATCCGAAGTAACGATAGATTTCAGGTAACGAACCCGTGGTTCCAGAGGTGGCGGCGGCCATACGAGTTTAGCGGGTTCAGATGTTACAGCAGATTGTCCAGCTGCCCCGGCAGAGGTTTTCTCGTCTTCACCCAGCACCGGGCTGATAACAGCCAGACATAACGCCGCAAGGAAGAACCTCTTGTATATAAAGTTATTTGTCATGATTCCGGGTGGTTAATTGCGGGGCTGGATTAAAAACGGATCCCGAAATTGCGGGTCAAATACAACGTCAACCAACTATCCTCATAGGCACCCGCTTCATAATCCGCATCGTGATAGCGATACTGAAGCTGCGCCTGCCATTTCGCAATAATATAGTTGAGATTTGTTTCCAGTGTCAGTCTGGGACCGAGATTCGAGGTATCTCCACTACGTTCTTCATACCGGCCCATCGCGGTAACTTTCAGTCGGCGCCAGGGACTCATCGCCAAACGCGCCTGGGAATACCAGAAAGAGTAATCCGCAGTTCCATTACCACTCCCGCTGCTGGTATCACCGATTCCCGCAGATATCACCAGCGTATGGCGCATCCGGAAACGGTGGTTCCAAGTTACATCACCCCGTACGGTACGATTGCGGTTATCAAGACCACCCGAGCCGCTGCTGCTCTCCTGCCAGTCACGGTAGTTCAGCGCTGTGCGTATTGAATCCCCCCCGGACAAACGGCTGTTTATCGTGTAGTTGAGATTATGCTCCACCCGCTTCCTGTCAGCGCTTTCATAGCGGGAACCAGTCTGATAGTTCAACCGGTAGTTGAGCGAATCACTATAGAGGGGAGACCATCCTCCCGAGTAACCGGCATTAAGCGACTGGTTTACGATAGTATCCTCACTATGCTCACTGGATTGCGGGATCTCCAGCCCCAGATCATAACCCGCCCGTGCTGAAATATGCCCATAGGAGCGCGCATATGATACCCCTGCATCGGTTCCCCAGGCGGTACGGTCATAAGCGGTTGAGTTGCTTGCCACGGTATCGTTGGAGGTGCCAATCAGGCGCAACGCCCCCCGGCTGCTCCAGTACTGGGCAAACCGGTAGTTCATGCCTGCGGCAACGTTATAGCTATTGACTTCAGAACCATTGACATCATTGAAGGAAACGCCCAGATTGTAGTAGTGGCTTAGCTGTTCGGAAGCCGTCACATTCAGACCGACATTCAGATTTGCGTGACTGCTGTCAATCTCGCTGGCATTCCCGTTCGCTCCGCCGGTCAGTTTGTCGGAACGGTCATAATAGGTGAACCCTGCCCGCAGATTGACCTCGTCGCTGAAGCGGGTACTATCCTGCACATACCAGTATTTCTGCCGGTATGACCTCCCCGCAGCATCATCCTCACTGTTGTTGTAACGATATCCATAGTTAACAATCGAATGGGTCTGGTAAATCTTGCCAAAAGTACGCTTGCCATCAATATTGAATGAATCCTTGTACTCGTCGAGAGGAACAGAACCAAGATTGTCAGACCGGGTGTGTCCGCGGTCATATCCGAACCTTACCATTCCCAGCACAGGGGGAGCGATGCGCCAGTGGAAACCGTAGTTATTGGTGGTGAATTCATAGGCCGGGCCCGCCTGTGGAGAGTAGGTGTTGGTGTTTTTGCGGGCGTAAAGAACGAAGGGGTTGCGCTCCCTGAACCAGGTCGTGGTAAGACGATAACCCACCGTATCGATATCGGAATCACCATTGAGGTAATCCGTACTCCTGTTTCGCAGCGTCACACCAGCGTCAAACAGCAACAGCCGCGGATCCCAAACGAAACCCGTGCCGCCAATTTTCAGCTCCTCTTCCAGGGTACGCCGACTGTAATTGGTAGTCCCTCCGGAGCTGTAATCATAGTCTTCATAACGCAGCCCCAAACCACCACTGAGGGTAAAGGCCCGGTGTGTGTAATCGTACAAACGCGCTGCCAGCACAGGTGGAGACATCAGACAGGCAACAACGGTGAATACGCAATACCACAACACATACCGAACTCTTGTCCGATGCATTATCGTTTCACTCAACCCTGTCCCCTGGCTCCTCATTGCGCCTGGCCCCCTCCGGTATGCAGTCGTCCAAACCCGCCGGGAGCAAAAAAAACAGTCACACCCACAGCTCCAAACATAGCATTAACGAGGCAAGTTTCATGCCGAACAGGATACCTTTTTAATGGGTTATTCAAGGCAACCAAAGGAAATTTTTTATTTATTATGACATCTTAAACACAAGGCACTGCCGGTATTGCTTACCCGCAGAAAAGCCGGATTTACGCTATTGTGCGGATCATGGCAGGATGCACACTGCACCGTCCCGTTAAACAACACCACTTCGGTTAACGTCGCTGGATCATTCAGGGAGTTATCAACAGCAAACAGCGCGGCATCAAAGATGAAATTGACCGGATGATCATCGGTTAAATCCGTACCAAGCCTGGAGGTGCCATCCGGCAGGGTTCCATCGGCATTTGTCCCGCCCATAGTCGGATTACCGTTCTGATTGGCATTGGAGGGGTTATTAAGCGCATTGATTGCAACAGTGCCATCGTGGCAGGAGAGACACAGATTGCTGACAGCCGCTGTGGTCGCATCGGTTCCACCCAGATCCTGAACTGTCGTAACACCATCAAACGTGGGGCTGGTGTAGACACCATAGTTACCCGCAGTGGACAGATTATGATTCCACAACGGAATATTGTCGTTTTTTATCGCTCGGTGAGGAGTATGGCAAAAAATGCAGATCTCTGTCTCATCGATTGACTTGACAGCTCCCAGGCCAACTACGGACAAATTGTGCTTGGTAGTGGCAATTCCCGCATAAACAACGCTTCCCCAGCCTGCTGCAGATGCCAGCAACACCAACACAGACATCGAAATCCTTCGGCGACTTCTCATGGTTGCACCCTCCTTGATTCCAAATCCGGCAACTGCATGCGATCTCACGCATACAAGCTGTATTTTTCAGGGTTATATGCTCTGACGCTAGCCAACAGCTTGTTTTTTCTAAATGGGCTATCCGCTTAACGCGAGCATCATCTATATATAGTGTTTTCGCCTAATAGTTGAAAGTTATGTCCACAGTATATAGCGGCCACCCACGCCATGTGGATAGCCCGCTTTTGCTAATACATCTTTTCCCGGCATAACAAGGCATACGCAATCCAAGTACCCCGCGCCTTTCCGTCATTAATCTGACGAATCAGATCACAACATTACTATTACCTGTATTTATCGGTGAATATCATCCCGTTGAACCAGATTGAAATCAGGAAGTTATCATTTTTCTGTTTGTTGTTGTTCCGGCAAATACTGAAACACCTGGATGCGGGCATTAAGTGAATCAGCAATATAGATACGGTTCTGGGCATTGATATACATTCCTGTTGGTAGCCAGAACTGCCCGGGCTGGTGCCCCATCTGACCAACAAACAACATAATCCGCCCGTCTTTATTGAATATCTGGAAATTGCCAAAAGCAGCATCCACTACATAGACATGCCCATCGCTATCCACGCCGATCCCTTTGGGTCGCGCCATATTACCCATTTTATCGCCGGCTTCACCAAACATTCCCAGGAAATCGCCACCCGCAGAAAACATCTGTACCCGGAAATTGCCAAAATCCACGACATACAAGTTGCCAGCTTTGTCTACAGCCAGATTAACAGGAAGGTTGAACTGCTCTGGTCCGGTACCCCGCTCACCAAAAGCATACTGAAACTCTCCATCCAGGTTATAAACCAGAATGCGGTGAGTTCCCCTGTCCGCCACGTAAATCCGCTGCCGGGTTTCATCCAAGGCGAGCCCGGTAGGCCGCTCCAGTTTTTCCTTTACCCCTAGAGCCAGTAGTGTTTCCCCTTCGGAACTGAACACAAACAATCGGCTGCGCACCGGGTCGGTCACATAGACGCGGCCACGACTGTCCACGCGTACATCAATGGGCGAACGCAACACCCCCCGCGCATCCGTCTTGAACCGATAAACTTTTTTGGTGTCAAAATCGAAAATCACGATAGCCGCCTGTTTGGTATCGGCCACATAAATGCGCTTACCATCATCCGAGGCTGTAACACCATACGGTTTCTGTATCGCAAAGCCGCGCGGATCAGCGCCCAGAAGACGGGCTTTGAGGCTGTTTCCACCTCCCAGATCCAGTTGTGAACCGTAGGAACCCAGATAACGAATACGCGGTTGCTCCGGCGGCGGCGGCCAGGCCAAATCAACCGTCTCGTCCTTAACTGGGGAGCTGCCACAACCAACCAGGGAAACCAGCACCCCGACTGTCAACAAAAAAGAAATAACGCGGAAAACAGAAAACAGGAAACAAGAAAGGTCCGGACGGCCAGTTGGCTGTTGCATGGGCATTTCATCCAGCCCACCGCCCCGATTTGAAAATAGTTGAGTCATGACAGGGAAAGCTATCACGGCAATCGGCTGATTTCAAGCAAAATTGATATTGTAACTGCTGGATTTCCAATCAAAATATGCCTTTAAAAAAAGGGGTATTCTGAACCTAGAAACCGCAATTGGACCGTGTGAGGCGCGCTATTCGCGCCGTAACGTGATTCACCCGGCAGGTGAACAGGCAGGTCAAAACCAATAGTTTGCATATCGCCGCAAATCAGCGGCGGCGCTTTTTATTGCCGCCCGCTGCATGAACCCGGGTTAGCCAGCCATATCAATCCCCCCTTGAGCTTCACCGGTTCAGCGTCAGCCCCCCTATGGCCGCACATGATCTATATTCAACACAAGCACATCCTGGACACCTGTTTTGGCAACGACATTTCCCTCCAGGTCACCCGGTTGAGGCTTCGGTGAAGCAACTTTTGAGACTCGCGCCACAATAGCGACCTCTTGAAAGGCGGACAACTTCTGCCCCGCCATACTCGAGCTGTCATCCAGTGTTACTGTTACCGGCAAATCCTTTACCCGATGACGAACCGCTGCAATCGGCATCCTGGATCCCTGTACGGCTCGGGCAAAAATAAACACAGTATCATCCGCTGCGGCCTGGGCTTTCAGATCCGGGGAGATATCCACCTTCAGCTTTACCATGCCTGCTGCCACTGGCTGGCTTTCTGCGCTGCTGCCAGAGGAAGGTGGGGGGGGAGCATTTTCAACCGCCGGTGCCGATGCCCCCTCCACCTCTGCAATACTGGATTGAACCATCTTTGCAACTTCACTATCGGGTGGCAACTGTGCAAGCAGCTGTTTCCACGCATCAGCAGCCCGGGATGAATTCCCCTGTTGGGCAGCCACAACACCAAGCAGCCACAAAACGCGTGGAGATTGCGGTTCTATCTCTCTGGCGCGGTTGAGCAATTCAATGGGCTTGCCGTCAAACCGGCCTCCATTCGTGAGCGCCAGGGTTTCAGCATATTGAGTCATTATTTCCGGCACGTCACCTGCCAGTCCATAAGCTTTGCCATAGGCATCAGCCGCCGCACTGAACTGCTGCACCATGCTGTATGAGCGGCCCAGCAGCACCCAGCCATCAATATCATCCGGATTGTTTTGCAACCGTTCTTGCAGACGTTGAATCATGGTATTAATATCACCGACTGCCTGGCCGTCTGCTGGCCCGGCCCTCTGATCGTGCGGCGCCTGAGCTGTCGCTGCTGGCTGCGGCTTATCCACCAACTCCGGGGAACCCAGTTGCATGTAGATATAAACGGCAACAACAGGAACCAGCACGCCAACCACAGGAACTATCCAGCGCCCGCTGCCAGCCGCCCTCTCTCCTTGCAACTCAGAGCCGGTATTTTGCAGCAAATCCCGGCGCAGTTCATTGCGTGCCTGCTCATACCGTTCCTGCGGAAGCACTCCGCTCGCAAGCTCGGTTTCCAGCTCCACCAGTCGATCTTCAAAAATCATCACGTTGAGCTGATCCTGCCTGACACTCGGTTTTGATCTGTTTTTCGTCCATACAGGCCACAGGGCAAGGCCCGATGCAATCAATGACATGACTGCCACACTTATCCAGAATAGAGTCATTTCTGTTTTTTCCTCTTGCCGCTTTGTTCTTCAAGCAGACCTTCCAGACGGCCTTGCTCCTCGGTGCTGAGCTCATCACTCCGCAGCACGTCCTCACTGCGGTGCCGGACAAACATAATCAGGGCAACCACACCAATAATGAGCAGAATCAATGGCCCAATCCACAGCATATAGGTGGTGGGTTTTACCGGAGGCCGGTATAAAACGAAATCCCCATAACGCGTAACCATAAAATCAATAATCTCGGCGTCACTGTTACCCGCCTTGATCATATTGTAAAGCTCCCGCCGCAAATCAACGGCCAGGTCTGCATCGGAGTCTGCCAGATTCTGATTCTGGCAGACCAGACAGCGCAATTCCGCAGACAGTTTTTTAAAGCGTTGTTCGTCTTGGGGTGCGTCAAAGGTATAAATATCACCACGGGCGAAAGATGCATTTCCCCAAAGCAGAAACAGACATAAAAACGCGAATACCGTTAAATGCTTCATCCTTCCTCCGCCCTGATTTTATCGATTAGCGGCAATATTGTTTCCTGCCACGCCTGTTTTGTTAACGGTCCAATCTGCTTGTAACGAATAATTCCCTTGCTATCTACCACGAAGGTTTCAGGAACGCCGTAAACACCCCAGTCGAGACCCACACGCCCCTTTTCATCAAAAGCACTGGCGATATAGGGGTTGCCGAGCCGCTTCAGCCACCCGATGGCATCGGGACGTTTGTCCTTGTAATTGAGGCCATAGATTGGCACCTCACCGGCTCGCGCCAGCTCCATGAGAAAAGGATGCTCCTGACGGCAAGCAACACACCAGCTGGCCCATATATTGAACAGGCTCACCTGGTGTTTTGTCAGCTCTGCACTATCAACGATCTTTTCCTGATCGTGCAACTCAGGAAGAGAGAACTGAGGCACCGGTTTGTCGATTAGCGGGGAAGGAACCACACTGGGATCCAGCTTCAGTCCAGCCACGAACAGTCCGATCAACAACAGAAAAAGAACCAGCGGGATAAGAAAACGCACCTTCACTATCTACGACTCCTGTACTGCAAGTTTGGCATCCGTATTCAGCCCGGCTTTGCGTTTTTCCATCAGCCGGTAACGCCGATCCGAAGCGGCCAGAATACCGCCGAACACCATAAACAGACTGCCCAGCCAGATCCAGCGAATGAATGGCTTGTAGTAGATTCGCATCGCCCAACCATCATCGCCCAGTGGCTCTCCCATGGCGATATAGAGATCCCGGAACAGGCCAGGATCAATACCTGCTTCCGTCATCGGCATCTGCTGTACGGTATAGTTCCGCTTCTGGCTGTACAGGGTAGCAACAGGTTCGCCATTTTTGGTGACCGTTACAACCCCTTCTGTCGCCGTATAGTTAGGCCCGTGATTGTCCCGGACGCCATCGAAATGGAACAAATATCCACCCAGTTCCAGTTGATCACCCGGCGCCATGCGCAGATCTTTTTCCAGGCTATAGTAGCTGGAGAAAGTAATACCGATAACGGTAACCGCCACGCCCAGATGTGCCATACTCATACCATAATAACTCAGTGACTGGCTCGTCAGACCCTTCCATAAGCTGGCTTTGTGACGGCTGCGATAAAACAGATCCAGCAATATGCTGCACACCAGCCAGATAGATATGGTGGCGCCAACAATCACCATGAAATCAAGTTGACCAAACAGCATCCACGGCCATAGCACCCCGAGGATAAGGCTGATCAGCAGGGCAAACCGCAATATTTTCCCCAGTCGCTCAAAACTATCCTGCTTCCAGCGACTTAACGGGCCAATACCCAATGCAATCACCAGTGGAATCATCAGCGGGACAAAAACCGCATTGAAATACGGAGGCCCTACTGAGATTTTACCCAAATCCAGTGCATCCAAAATCAACGGGTAGATGGTTCCGATCAGGATAGTAGCCGTTGCAACAACCAGCAATACGTTATTGCCAAGTAAAAATGTTTCACGGGAAAGCAGCGCAAAATTACCCGCACTCTTTACCTGTGGCGCACGCCAGGCATAGATCACCAATGAAACACCGACAACAATGCCCAGCAACAAAAGCACATAAACACCCCGGGTAGGATCGCTGGCAAAAGCATGTACCGATGTCAACACACCGGAGCGCACCAGGAAGGTTCCAAGCAGACACAACGAGAAGGCGAATATCGCCAGCAATACCGTCCAGCCCTTGAAGGTGCTGCGTTTTTCGGATACGGCCAGAGAGTGCATCAGCGCTGTTCCAACCAACCAGGGAAGGAATGAGGCATTTTCCACTGGATCCCAGAACCACCAGCCACCCCAGCCAAGTTCGTAATAGGCCCACCAGCTGCCTAGCGAAATCCCCAAGGTCAGAAATAGCCAGGCAACAATAGTCCACGGACGGGACCAGCGAGCCCACGCCGCATCGAGCCGCCCGCCAAGCAGTGCCGCGATAGCAAAGGCAAATGCCACGGAGAAGCCGACATAACCCATATACAGCATCGGCGGGTGGACTATCAACCCGAAATCCTGCAACATCGGATTGAGGTCGCGGCCATCCATGGGTGCAGGAAAATAGCGATCAAAGGGATTGGAAGTAAAAACAACAAAAGAGGCAAAACCAACCCCCAGCAACCCCATCACGGCAAGCACCCGCGCCACCATTTCCGGCGGGAGCCGTTTGCTGAATAAACCCACGGCAGTGGACCATCCAGCCATAAGCATCACCCACAGCAACAGCGAACCTTCATGTCCTCCCCACACTGCGGAAATACGATACATCAACGGCAGGGCTGAATTCGAATGGTTTGCCACATAGGCTACCGAGAAGTCATTGACGACAAAGGCGTAGGTCAGAATACTGAAAGAGATGATCAGCAGCAGAAACTGAACCCAGGCCGCCGGCCGGGCAAAAGCAACCCATCCCGGAATCCCCCGGGCAGCACCTACAAGCGGAACAATGCCCTGTGCCAGCGCAATAGTCATAGCCAGGATTAATGCAAAATTACCAAGTTCTGGAAGCATGAGGTTATTCCTTTCCGGCGTTGGCTACGCCCATTTTTTTTGCGGTTTCCAAGGCATGTTCCACCTCGGGAGGCATATAGTTTTCGTCATGTTTGGCCAATACTTCGGTCGCCATGACCGCGCCGTCCGGCGCCAGTTTTCCTTGCACGACAATACCCTGCCCCTCACGAAACAGATCCGGCAGAATACCGGTATATTTCACCAATATTTCATTGACCTCGTCATTGAGTTTGAATGAAATTTCAAGACTTTCCGGATCGCGCTGTACGCTTCCGTCAGAAACCATGCCACCCGCACGGAAAAGACGTCCCTGCGGAGCTTCACCATTGGCAATCATGGTCGGGCTGTAAAAAAGATTGATGTTTTCCTGAAGCGCGGTTAACGCCAAAACAGCCGAAATAGCCACAAACAATACAATCACAATCGCCAGAATCAACCGGTTGCGCTGTTTTGGTCTCATCTCTCACTCCTCCTCAATCGGCGTGCAATATCGTGCAACAAACGCTTTTCCCGCAATTGTGGCTGAATCCAGTTAATCAACATCAGCACCGCTGCAAGCGAATAGGATGTCCACACAAAAAATGCGTAACCGCCCATATGAAAAAAATCACTCACTGTTGTTCTCTCCCACTAACTCACGCACCCATAGTTTGTCCCGTTCACGCTCCAGTAGTTCACAACGTGCGCGGCGCAAGGCGTTACTCAGATAATAGAACTTGAACGCCATTGCCATTACCAGCAAGGGAATCAGCATGCTGAGATGGATGGACGGTTTGTCCAGTTTGGTAACCGTGGCTCCCTGATGAAGGGTGTTCCACCACTCCACCGAGTAGTGAATGATCGTAATATTAACCATCCCTACCAGGGCAAGAATGGCAGTCGCCCGCGCCGCCGTGTCCCGATCATCAATAGCCGACTGTAACGCCATATAACCCAGATAGAGAAACAGCAGAATCAGCTCGGAGGTCAGTCGCGCATCCCACACCCAGTATGTGCCCCACATGGGCTTCCCCCACAGCATTCCGGTTGCCAGTGCCAGTGCGGTAAACATTGCCCCGACCGGCGCACTGGCGTTGGCGAACGCCGAGGAGGCCTTGATACGCCAGATCATGCCGACAGCGGCCGAACCGGCCATCACCATATAGACGAACATTGACATCCAGGCTGCCGGCACATGGATATACATGATCCGAGCACTGTCCCCCTGCTGATAATCGGGTGGAGAATTCACCAGTCCATAATACAATCCAACCACCAACAGGAACAGGGCGATCCAGCCACACCAGTTTGAAGCAATTCCTGCAAAACGGTAAAAATTCTTTGGTGAGGAGAGTTGGTAAAGCCAGTTTGGAATAATTGACACTTTTTTTATTAATCCTCAATTCAAACTAATACGCAATGCTGCCGCCGTTGCCAGGGGAGCCAGAGCAAAAGCCAACGCCAGCAGCGAACCAAGAAAAGCCAGCTGACCGGTGATATCCATTCCCGCGCCTGCATTGCCAACCGCATTGGCAGCGAAAATAAGCACCGGAATAAACAGCGGGAGTATCAGCAGAGACAGCAGCACCCCGCCACCGCGCAGCCCGACCGTCAGCGCCACGCCAATGGAACCAATCAGGCTGAGCACCGGCGTTCCCAGCGCCAAAGTGGCCAGCAGCGGAAACAGGCTCTCACTGCCAAGATTCAACAACATTCCCAGTACTGGCGCCAGCACCAGCAGCGGCAACCCGCTTATCAGCCAGTGGGCCACAATTTTAGCCAGCACCAGCAGCGGCAATGGGTGCGGCGTCAACAACAACTGCTCCAGCGAACCGTCATCAAAGTCCGAGCGAAACATACTGTCCAGTGACAACATCGCTGCCAGCAGCGCAGCCACCCAGATTACGCCGGGAGCAATGGTGCGCAACAGATCAGGATCCGGATCAAGTCCCAGCGGAAACAGGCTGACGACAATGACAAAAAACAGCAACGGATTCAACATCTGCGCACGATGACGATACGCCAGCATCAGGTCGCGCCGCAACAGAGAAATAAAAGCCGTACCCAGACTTGCTTCGCTCATGTTCCCAACTGTAACCCGCGCACAATGCAACCTTCAAGATTCACCACATGGTGGGTAGTCAACACGGCCATTCCCCCCTCCTGTGCATGCCCAGATAACAACTCTTCCACCAGCTTGCGACCACCCGGATCCAGTGCGGTAAAAGGCTCATCCAGCACCCATAACCGAGCATCAAGCATCAGCAGCCTGCCCAGTGCAACGCGCCGCCGCTGACCGGCAGAGAGATTGTGGCACAGCACATCATCACAATAGGCAGGAAGTTGCAATCGCTCAAGCACCTGCTCCGCGTCTGCCTCTTTTCGCGGACGACTCATGCTCCTGGCCAACTCCAGATTTTCCAGCGGGGTCAGTTCACCCTTGATACCTGGAGCATGGCCGACATAAGCCAACTGCGCATAATATTCCGCCAGGTTCTTGCGGATATCCTCTCCGCACCACCGGATTTCACCTTCACTTGGCAGTGTCAATCCACAAAGAATACGCAACATCGTGGTCTTGCCACTGCCGTTATGCCCCTCAACCTGTAGTATCTGACCGGCCGCCAGAGAAAAGTTCAGATCGGTAAAGATATACCGATCATTGCGGGAAAGCGCGAGTCCCACTCCCTCTATCCAGGGACTGCCATTCGAACTATGATTCATCTCTGCGGGTTTTGGCGTGTCTGACATAATCATTAAGGCCGTACTGCCGGGCTTCTGACTCGCAACCGCCGCCAATCCGCATGACTACGAGGGATTTGATCCGGTTTTGAACAGAAAAACAACCATCTCGATAGCAGTATTTCGTTGTAAGTAAGTTTAAATTGCCGAACTGCTGATTATAATCAAGTTTGCTTTAAAATGGCTAACCAATTTTTTGCGCCGACAGTAAAAACCGAATGGATAGCAATGAACCCACTGAAAAATCCAGACTCAGAAGTATTCCACACAGCGGCAACATGGCTAAAGCAAGACAACGAGGTTATTCTTGTAACAGTAGTCCAGACTTGGGGAAACGCCCCTCGCCCCGTTGGCTCACTGGCAGCGATCACAACCGATGGGCAGATAGTCGGTTCCGTCTCCGGCGGATGTGTAGAGGATGATCTGGTAACGAATATTCGCCGTCATGGCAAAACAGTCACCACTCCAGAAACGGTCAGTTACGGCGTAACCACAGACCAGGCAAAACAGTTCGGCTTACCCTGCGGAGGGCGTCTGGTTCTTGTCCTCGAAAGACTTGCCAGTAACGAGACAATAGCTGACATCCTCAATCACATTGAGAACCGTCAACAGATCATTCGACGGCTGTGCTTGAAAACCGGTATAGTCACCCTGCTCCCGGCGCAACCGGATACGCAGCCGCTGCGCCGGGATAAGTTGAAAATCGAGAAACTGTTCGGCCCTGCGTGGCGATTGCTTGTTATTGGAGCAGGACAGCTCTCCCAGTACGTGGCGCAAATAGCGCTGACCCTCGACTATCAGGTAATCATTTGCGACCCTCGGGAGGAGTACCTGTCCTCCTGGCAAACGGGTAGTGTCCAGCTCGATTCACGCATGCCGGATGATGCCGTGGTCGCACTGGCCAATGACCAATACAGTGTAGTCATGGCACTGACCCATGATCCCAAACTGGATGATATGGCGCTGATGACCGCTCTTGACTCTGAGGCATTTATGTTGGTGCGCTGGGATCCCGGCGCACCAACAGCAACCGGCGCAAACGGCTCACCACCCTCGGTGTTTCAGACGCCGGAATAAAACGGCTTCACGGTCCTGTCGGCCTGCCTATCGGTAGTCACACGCCACCTGAAATTGCCGTGGCGATTATGGCTGAACTGACGGCCGAGCGCCATGGCGTTCGGTTGTCCTCCAGCAAGAACCTCACGCCATGATCACGGGCATCCTGCTGGCAGCAGGAAAAAGCTCCCGTTTTGGCGCCAATAAACTACTGCATCCACTTCCTGATGGCGACTCCATCGGCGTTACTGCAGCTCGCAATCTGCTCACAGTCCTTCCCGGCTCCATCGCCATTGTTCGTCCGGCGGACATATTACTGGCTGAACAGCTATCCACTACCGGAATCCGGATCGTCGTAAATGAACATGCGGATACCGGAATGGGTTCCAGTCTGGCCTGCGGGGTCAGCACAACACCGGGAGCAACAGGGTGGGTTATTGCACTGGCTGATATGCCGTTCATCCAGACAAACACCATTCGAGCCGTCTCCGCTATCCTGGACAACGGAGAAACAATCGCTGTTCCCTCTTGCCAGGGGAAACGGGGCCACCCGGTCGGTTTTGGAAAAGGGTACCAATCGCAACTGAAACAACTATCCGGCGACAGAGGCGCACGCCGGATAGTTCAACAAAACAGAAAACAGACTCGCATTGTAACGGTTAACGATCCAGGAATTCTGGCCGATATCGACTCTCCGTTTGAACTCAACCACCACCTGTTATTTACCAATTAGCCTGGAACAGAAAATTGAAAAACCGCATCGTAGAATTGGAAACACAGATTGCCTTCCAGGAGAATACCATCGAGCAACTCAGCCAGATAATCAGTCGCCAACAGTATCAACTCGACCGGCTGCAACAAGAGATTGCCGCTATTAAAAAACGTATCGAAGAACAGCAGCCGACCATCGTTGCCAGCGAAACGGATGAAATCCCGCCTCACTATTAGTGCGTAGTACGCAATCAATAAATGTGCATCAAATCTATCGATCAGAACCAGCAACTACTGGTATGTAATGCTACATCAGACTGCCTGAAGCGAGCGGGAGAAATTTTTCAGATAACGCTTGAACCCATTGCCATCAAGTTCGATCTGACCGGACGCTCAGCCGGAATGTACCGAGTACAGCGAGGACAACGGACAATTCGTTACAACGCACATCTGTTTGCAAAATATTTTGATGACAATCTGGCAACCACCGTACCGCACGAGGTAGCACACTATACAGCCGATGTTCTATATGGTTTTCACCGTATCCGGCCCCACGGGGCAGAATGGCGGGCGATTATGCGGGCACTGGGTGTTGAGCCCCGTGCAACCGGGCAATATGATCTAAGTGGTATTCCCGTCAGACGGCAGCAACGTTTCAACTACCGTTGCCGTTGCCAAACCTACCGGCTAACCGCCACCCGTCATTTCAGGGTACGCCGGAATCAGGCTGTTTATCATTGCCGGCAGTGTGGAGAGAAACTGGTTCAAAGTGATTAGTCCAGATTGGACTTATGTTAGATTATTGTCCTTATGTTAGATTAAAGGTAACTACTCAGCGAGTAGTCAATATTGCCGGTAACTGCTCAGATTGCCCCTGAAATTTGTCAGTTCAAGGCGAAAAACGGGAGTTTACATGTGTAAATGACCATTTTTTAACGCAGAAATGGCGGATTTCAGGGGTGAGCTGAGTAGTTACGATTAAAGCAGTGCTGACCGCCAACAGAAACTTGATAATGACCCGGTTTTAATCCTCAAGTTTCGGAGTTCAATTTTACATTGAGTCGATATTTAACTGCTTGATTAACAAAATAACATGCATCAAAAAATCCTGTTTTAGATAATCAAAACCAGGTATCAAAACCGACCGGACACTATTCCCGCGAAGGCGGGAACCCAGGTCTGAACACCGAAGCCTGAGCTGATAAAGCGCCCCCACGGGTTTTTGGCTCTATGTGATTTGTAGTGGGTAGCTGTCATAATCTACAGCCATGAACAGCGAACATTTATTCGTCTCGATTGAAGGTTAAAACCACCGCCTTTAGGCGGTCAGATTTATTCGTCTCGATTGAAGGTTAAAACCACCGCCTTTAGGCGGTCAGATTTATCTGCGATACTGGCCGTTAGCATTATTGAAGGTGGCAAGGTATGGAATATCGCTACGGTAGTCACACGGTTTACAAGATTCAGTATCATTTTGTATTTGAGGCTCTTCCCAAAAGAGTGTGGAATCCTCGCAGGATATAGCATCTTGACAAGACGCCGGAGGAGC
>JAJRUV010000185.1 GCA_024277595.1 Gammaproteobacteria bacterium | reverse complement strand
CATGGCGCACCCCAAAAAAAGCCAGGAAGCAGAAGCTGTTGGAAAATCCCGGGGTGGCTTGAGTACAAAAATACACGCGGCTGTTGATGCCTTGGGCAATCCTGTCAGGTTATTGCTGACCGCGGGCCAAGCTTCAGAATGCGGTCAGGCCAATGCGCTTATTGAAGGTTTTGACGCCGATTATGTTTTGGCTGACAAGGGATATGACAGCGATGAGTTTGTTGAGGTGGTTGAGAAAACCGGCGCTGTCGCAGTGATACCTCCACGGCGAAATCGTAAGGAAGAACGAGAATATCACCGGGAATTGTATAAGGAACGGAATCGGGTTGAACGCTTATTCCAGAAACTTAAACAGTATCGTTGTATTGCAACGCGTTATGAGAAATTAAAGCGGAATTATAAATCAATTGCTTTAAAGATCCTTCCTCTGATCCATTATTAATGGCCCTAATATCCGGAATTGTCATTTAGAACGCCATGAGTTGGATTTATTTTTCAACGAAATTTTCTTGCGCTTTTTATCGTTAACGACCTTGCGCAATTTTTTGCTTTTTTTATCCGTGCTTTTTCCTTTTGGTTTGCTCTTATTCCTTGCCGCAGGAGCTTCCCCACCGGCAACGTTGATATTCAGTTTCTGGTTACATACCCAGACCTTTTTCAGATGGGTAAAAACCTCTCTGGGCATCCCCTCCGGCAGATCCACCGTGCTGTAGGTGTCATGAAGTTTGATATGGCCGATATGCTGGCTGTCCACGCCCGCTTCATTGGCAATGGCACCGACAATATTCTTGGGCAGAACACCATGCTCCCGCCCAACATCGATGCGGTAACGAATCATCCCCTTGGCAACCCCGCCTGAGGCGCGTGATGCCGGCGGTCTGTCCCGCCGCTGCTCCCTGGTCTCATCCTGCCGGGAGCGGACAGGACGCGGCTCGCGGATCTCGCGCTGCCGGGGGAAGTCCTTCTCTTTCACAACCAGCGGTCGCTCGCGCTGAATCAGGTAAGCCAGGGCGGCAGCGATCTCGCTGATACCGATGTTGTGCTCACTCTGATACTGCTCGATCATCTGTTCAAAATAGCCCAGCTCCTGACTCTCGATGGTCTCGGTAATCTGCTCCTTGAACTGGGTCACTCGGCGGTTTGCCACATCCTCCCGCGTTGGCAGCTGTATCGGCTTGATAACCTGCCGGGTGGCCTTCTCAATCGCCCTCAGCATGCGCTTTTCACGCGGCGCAACGAACAGGATCGCCTTCCCCTGCCGTCCGGCCCGACCGGTACGGCCAATACGGTGGACATAGGCCTCAGTGTCATAGGGGATGTCATAGTTGACCACATGGCTGACCCGTTCCACATCGATACCGCGCGCTGCCACATCGGTGGCAACGACAATATCCAGACTTTTTTTCTTCAACCGGGCAATGGTTTTTTCCCGCAGCGCCTGGTTCATATCACCATTCAACGGGCCGCTGGAGTAACCACGTGCCTCCAGTTTTTCTGCCAGCTCCACGGTGGAGTTTTTGGTGCGTACAAAAATAATCATGGCATCGAAACTCTCCACCTCCAGAATACGGGTCAGCGCATCCAGCTTGTGGGTGCCGGTCACCTGCCAGTACTGCTGGGTGATAGTATCAACCGTGGTGGTTTTGGTTTTTATCTTTATCTCGACCGGATCGTGCAGATGGCGTTGGGCAATACGGCGGATAACTGTCGGCATGGTGGCGGAAAACAGCGCAATCTGTCGCTTCTCGGGAGCCTGCTCCAGGATCCATTCGACATCGTCGATAAACCCCATCTTGAGCATCTCGTCCGCCTCGTCCAGTACCAGGGAGATCAGACTGTCCAACCGAAGGCTCTTGCGGCGTAGATGATCCATCACCCGGCCGGGGGTTCCCACGACAACCTGTACGCCACGCTTGAGGTGACGCAACTGGGTGCCCATATCCTGCCCGCCGTAGATGGGTAGAATGTGAAAATCCTTCAGATGGCGCGCATAGCCTTGAAAAGCCTCGGCGACCTGAATCGCCAGCTCACGGGTTGGCGCCAGCACCAGCACCTGAGGCTGCTTCAGGGAGACATCCAGCCGGGTCAGCAGTGGCAACGCAAACGCCGCCGTCTTGCCGGTGCCGGTCTGGGCCTGCCCGACCAGATCCCGCCCCGCTACCAGTGGCGGAATACTTTCCGCCTGAATCGGCGATGGCGCTTCATATCCCGCCTCTTCAACAGCCTTCAGGATCGCCGGGGCAAGCCCCAACTGCTGGAATGAGGGGGACGGTACACTATTTGATGACATGAAATAATCTCTATGAGGCCTTGCAGAATGACGCGATCGAAAAAATGCAGATAACAGGCCGGGAAACCGGCAATTATACCTTAATTGGAGAAAAATTGTCTGGTGGAGCCTTGTCCAATATGAAATGAGTCTGAAGGCAGGGCGCAATTCCAGTATGACATGGGTCTGAAGTCATCTGTGTTTTTTGGGTGTTTTGTTCATGATGAACGGATGAAAGCCATCATGAAACTCAAAAAATTCACCACGATTGAACGCCTGTAAAGTTCCTGGACGGCACCCCGGTTGTGGCCTTTTCCGTCAGCGGGAGCCAAGACGAACGCTATCGCCGGGTCAAGGCAGAGCGGATATATTTTCGCTATTCCTCACTGGCCAAAGCCGATAAGGGCATGGTGATTCGCTATTTGTGCAAAGTCAGCCGCTATTCACGCCAGCAACTACTCGCCTGATTGCCTGGTATCGCCAGACCGGCACGCTCAAACGCCGTCAGCGCACGGTCGCCAGGTTCAAACGGACATGCACGGTTCAGGACATTCGTCTTCTGGCGGAAATGGATGAACGCCACAATACACCTTGTGGCCCAGCCATCAAGAAACTGCGCGAGCGCGCCCATGAACTCTTCGGATAAACAGTATACAAGACACTGGCGGGTATTTCCGTCAGTCACTTGTACAATCTGCGCCTGTCAACGGCAACACCAAACCTTTGAGGAAACCCGTCCCAAACCCTCCCGCATTGGCGAGTGTCGAAAGCCGTGTGCCAACGGGCAGCCAGGCTATATCCTTATCGATACCGTGCATCAGGGGGATTGGGATAAACAAAAAAGCGTGGTAACTATTCAGTTCACCCCTGAAATCCGCCATTTCTGCGTTAAAAAATGATCATTTACCCGTGTAAGCTTACATTTTTCGCCTTGAACTGACGAATTTCAGGGGCAATCTGAACAGTTACATACTCATTTTCAACTATGCTGAATAGTTACAAAGCGTGTACCACACCAATGCCCTGACAGAAAGCAAGAATGGCGCGGGTATCAGGAAACTGTTTGGCTATGGACATATTCCCTGGCGCTGAGTACCTCGGGTCAATCGTTTCAACCAGGATTATCTCAACCCCTATCTGAATTAGTATCGTCCCCGTTTTTTTCTTGCCACCGTTACAGGTGCCAAAGACAAGCTGCGCAAAATCTACCCCTGTACCTTCATGATGACACCCTGTGACAAGATGAAATCTTTGCCTGATGCAGCAAGCCACTTGAAACCCGGTATCCATTTGAAACACTGGATCAGCTCGCTTTGTACATCATTGACAGCGAAGCAACGGACCAAATGAAAAAAACCCGCCAGAATCCATTCAGCCGCATTCATGAACAGACGCTGAAAACAGGCTGATAGAGATCCGGAGGTCGTTTGTCTTCAGACTCATTTATACACTCTGTGATGGGGTAAAACAGGTAAAATTGGCCGGAATAGGTTGCTGAAACATGGAAAATGAGTTCAGCAAATCTGTTCTGGGAAATCAGGCGGCTCAGAATGGATTAATCGAGATGTTCTTGATTGCCTAACCTGAGTATTGTTCATAGCCATTTTTCATGTTGGACCAAGCATGTGACTATACAGTAGACCGAACCTTTCTCCACAACGTCAGCGGCCAGGTCGCCTGGAAGTTAATATGACACGCAAACTATTTGAACCCTTCGATCTGAAAACACTGTCCCTGAAGAACAGAATCGTCATGGCTCCGATGACCCGCTGTCGGGCAGGAGAGGGTGATGTTCCGACCATGCTCATGGCAGAATATTACGCCCAGCGTACTACTGCCGGGCTGATTATCTCTGAAGGGGTACCGGTATCGCCAAAGGCACGGGGTTACCTTTGGACTCCGGGAATCTATACCCCCGAACAGGTAGAGGGCTGGAAAAAGGTAACGCAGGCGATACATAACGAAGGTGGAGTGATCTTCGCCCAGATTTGGCATGTCGGACGGGTGTCCCATCAAAGTCTGCAACCTGATGGCAGCGCCCCTGAAGGACCCACCGATGAGCAGTCCGAAGGCGCAAGTTGCTTCGCCTATGACGAAAACGGCAATCCCGACAATGTGTCAACGGGTCGTCCTCGGGCGCTGGATCTTGATGGCATCACCCGTGTCAGGGGGGAGTTCGTCCAGGCCGCACGTAATGCCCGCGAAGCAGGGATGGATGGGGTAGAAGTCCACGGTGCCAACGGCTACCTGTTCGATGAGTTTATGAACTCGGTAGTGAATACTCGTAACGATGCTTACGGTGGTTCGCCAGAGAACCGCTGTCGTTTTTTGCTCGAAGTCGTCGATGCGGTAGCCGATGCCATCGGTATTGAGCGAGTCGGTGTGCGTATCTCCCCAAATGGCCGCTTCAACGCAATGCCCGAGGATCCGGAGATGGAGACAACCTTCCTCTACCTCGCAGAAGAACTCGACTACCGTGGCATTGCCTGTCTGCACATCAATGATCAAGCCACCTTCGGTATGCCTGCCATCCCGGAAGGGCTGATCCCGAAGATTCGTGCCACTTTCCATGGCCCCATCATCCTCTGTGGTGGTTACGACGTGCCACGCGCCCATCATGCCATCGGTGAAGGTGTTGCTGACCTCGTCGCCTTCGGTGTTCCCTACATCGCCAATCCCGATCTCCCGGCCCGGCTTGAAAACGGCTGGTCTCTCAACGAGGCAGATCGAGATACCTTTTACGGGGGCGGGGAAAAGGGCTACACTGATTATCCCCTATATCAGTCCAAAATTTGAGAAATTACACCAAAGCAGGTCGCCTCAGAATACGGAAAAAATCATATGAAGATCAGCCCAGCCAGTGGCCGCCTGGAAATTGTCCTGAAATAATTTCCCGGTATCACTCGATTTGCAGGACAGCGGTGTAAGTCCGCTTTCAGAAGGACAGATAAACTTTATGCGCCACTTACCGCATAAGTTACGAGCTTCACAAAGCATTTGCTGATATTTGGTTACATGTCTGTTTGTTTCATTGAGACCTGCTGCCTGAAGTCAATCTATATCTGCCCGCGTAAAGTTGAGAAATGCGCCGAGAGAAATCAGCAAAACAGATGCGCTGACAATGATGGCTACGGGATAATAGAGATTGCCGGCGAGATCGAGCTGGCTGTATTTGATCACCATAATCAAACCTTCAAGAACCAATGCGATAGAGACAAGTCCGACGAAACGGCTGATTGTGCGCCTGAGCACATGGAAAATATTTTCCTTTTCTTCAGAAACCGTATACTCGTTATAGATGCCAAGCCCCATCTCATAAGTTGCAAGTGCGATTACCGCGGTATTGATCGAGCGAACAAATCCAGTAATCAGATCTTCGCTCATCAAGCCTTCGACAAACTGATAGATAGATAGCACGCCAAGAGATAGAGAAAAAGTCATAAACATGGCGGTATAAAGTATCGCAACAAAAATTTTCAGTCTTTCGATCAAGGTTGGCTCTGGTTGAGCCTGAGACAAAGTTGTTGATTGATCCATTGTTACATCCATTAACAGCACCCTTACGCTGCCTGCTGTCTAACAGGCTGTTGAAAAACCCTCATGCGGCACGATCCGGCGTTGGAATCCGGCTCAAAATGCTCATTTACTCCGTGTAAACTGCGCTTTTTCGCCGGATTCCGCCTTGTCTCGCACTCGCCCGAGGCTTTTTCAACAGCCT
>JAJRUV010000184.1 GCA_024277595.1 Gammaproteobacteria bacterium | reverse complement strand
GTAGCGAGCTGGTGGGAGAACGAGTCAAAATATTTCCGGTTTTGAGGCGAATAGTGGGGCTATTTAACGAAAAACCGGGGATATTTTGGCCGCTCTCCCATCAGCGCAGTAGATTATTCCCAAATCCGACAGACTCCTAGGCTTTCCGTCAGCCCGCTTTTTCCATCTGATGAGTTATGTACCATTGCTGCGCAATAGAGAGAACGTTATTCACCACCCAGTAAAGCACCAGTCCTGCCGGAAAAAACAGGAAGAACACGGTGAACACGATGGGCATATACATCATTATTTTTGCCTGCAGCGGATCTGGCGGCTGTGGGTTCAGCTTGTACTGGGCAAACATGCTGGCACCCATAATCAACGGTAGCACATAATAGGGATCTTTGATGGAGAGATCCTTGATCCAGCCAATCCACGGTGCCTGACGCAGTTCAACACTCTCCAGCAACACCCAGTAAAGGGCAATAAATACCGGTATCTGAACCAGAATGGGCAGACAACCCCCCAGCGGATTGATCTTCTCCTTTTTGTACATATCCATCATCGCCCGCTGATAACCCTCTTTGTTATCAGCATAGCGTTCCTTGATGCTCTTAAGCCGCGGCGCCAGCTTACGCATGTTAGCCATGGAGCGATAGCTGGTTGCTGACAAAGGAAAAAATACCAGTTTAATAATGAGCGTCAGAAAAATAATTGCCCATCCCCAGTTACCAACCAGAGCATGTATCTTGTGCAACAGCCAGAAAAGGGGGTTGGCTAGAATAGTCAAGAAACCGTAGTCGACGGTCAACTCCAGATGCGGAGCCAGGAGTGCCAGATCATCGTTGAGCTTCGGCCCGGCATAGACGGTAAACCCGAATTGATCACTCTCACCTGCCGCTACGACCCGCGGTTTCTTGCTCACCATTCCCAGCACATAACGGTTTTCATCTACCCGTTTGCTGTAGAAATGATTGATCTCCTCCTGGTTCGGTATTGTCGCTACCAGGAAATAGTGCTGAATCATGGCTTCCCAACCACCTTTCATATCCCGGTTGACCGGTGACTCCACCATGTCGTCAAAGCCTATTTTTTCATAACGCAGCTCTTCGTTGGTGACCGGATTGATTCCCGAGATAACACCCCCCGTATAGGTGTGCATCATGAACATATTCTTGTTCTCTACCGGTGGGGTGCGCTGCAGCTGCTGATAGAGGTGGCCGCGCCACTCACTGCCGGTAGAGTTATTTACTTCATATCTGATATCAAATGCGTAACTGCCTCGTTTGAAGATGAAAACCTTGCTGACCTGCAGACCTTCATCGCTGTTCCAGCCAAGGCGAACCTCCAGCTCCTCCTGGCCTTGCTGAAGCTGATATTCACTCTGATCTGAACTGAATACCGCATGATGATCGACAGCCTGCCCCTGCTTATCTCCCGGCAACAGCCCGCTTTGCAATACAAACAGTTGTCCATTTGAATCAGCCATCAATCGCAACGGGACATCAGGTTGATCGATTGACACCGGATAGGCCGGCAGATCTATCTGTCGAAGATCACCTCCTACTGTGTCAATTTCCAGATTCAGAACGTCTGTACGCACCTGAATTCTCTGCCCCGATTTAAGTGTTTCCTGTATCTTGGCAACCGGCGTCTCAACCGATGGAACAGCGGGTACTCCTTCTCCTGTCGGCCGAGCACTTCCCGTTGTCTGCTGCTGTGCTGCCGGTAATGCAGCTTCGGGGCGAGGACCATAATCCTGTTGCCAGGCTTGCCAGATCAGCATCAGCACGAAGGCCAAGGCTACCCACAAAATCATCTTTTGTGTTTCCATCGGTTACTTTTTGTTCTCTGGAACAGGATCAACACCACCCTCATGCCAAGGATGGCAACGTGCCAATCTGCGCATACTCATCCAGCCACCTCTCCATACACCAAAACGCGTTACCGCCGTACGAGCATAGGCAGAGCAGCTGGGGTGAAAACGGCAATTACTCCCCAACCAGGGACTAGCAATCAACCGGTAGCCATCGATCAACAAAACAACTATTTTGCGCATTGACGACCAAGCCTGCTCCAATGCATTTGCAACGAGCGGTGAAGCTTTCTTTTCCCGTTTTCGGCTATGTCTCTCCGGGCCAGAACAACGATATCCAGCGCAGGCAAAACAGCCTGATAACGCCTGAAATTTTCTCGCACAATTCTTTTTATACGATTTCGCACCACGGCCGATTTAACCTGTTTCTTGGCAATCGCCAGTCCTAGCCGAGGATGTGCCAAACAGTTATCTATAAACAACACGGTAAAATTTTCATCTGTGCTTTTACGGGCTCTGGAAAAAACCTGCTTGAATTCAGCGGGTTTGAGCAGCCGTAAACTACGACCAAATGGCTCCTGACTGCTCAAGATATCAAGCAGATAACCGCTTACGCCCCTTGGCTCTGCGCGCATTCAATATCTTTCGGCCACTGCGGGTCTTCATTCGGGCACGAAAACCGTGGTTGCGTTTACGCTTTATGTTACTGGGCTGAAATGTTCTCTTCATGACAGTTTCCGTTCATATTCTTAACAAGACGGCACTAACGTACCAAAAAACAAAAAAGTAACGTTCCAGTATACCCGATGTCAGCCGTCTATAGCCAACACTAGTAC
>JAJRUV010000183.1 GCA_024277595.1 Gammaproteobacteria bacterium | reverse complement strand
AGTCCAACGGCAAGATTGAGCGTTTTCACAAGAGTCTCAAGGAAGAGTGTGTTCGAGTAACCGCCATGACCAATCTTGAGGAGGCTCGAATGTTGATTGATGCTTATGTCATCGACTACAATGAAAATCGCACTGCACAGTGCATTGCAGTATCTGACTCCTGCTGATTATCTAAAGGGTGAAGAGCACGTTAACCGGTGCATTGAAAGGCGAAAAGAGAAGCTCGGAGAGGCAGCGAAGATCAGGAGAATTGCTCAAAATCCTCCGTCTAAATTACTTAACCGAGTATGCGAAAAGTCTCATTATGGCTGAACCAACACAATTTCTTTGCCATGACTGGTTGTTTCTAACTGATTTTTGCGGACTCGATCTGTAATTTCCTTTTTTTGTGCCTGATTTATGGTGTGGGTTTGTGAACCAGCACGCTTTTATTTTTTAAAAACATCTCTATACTGGATCGCTCTTTCGCCAAGGTCGGCTTGTTAAGTATGAACCTGTTTTATATCTAGATTTTCTCAATAGAAAAACACCCGAATACAGTTAATTAACAATATTGATGCACTCGATTTTGTAGGCGGGTGCATTATGTTGCCATGTGACTGTGATGTTGAACCAGAAAGATTGTTTAGGATTGCAGAAGGGTGAGGGCCGTGTTCTTTAATCTTGCCTCTGATGTTCAGGATGTGCGTTATTCGCGGCTTCCGCATGATGATTCATGTGTTCGTTTAATATTGATTTTTTGATTGTAAATTATGTCAAAAATGGCTCGAATGTTTATGTGCGCGTATCACGCTGGTGGTTACAATAACCTGTTATTCAGATAACGCTGCTTCTGGTTGGGATAAAAATGATGGTTTATGGTGCGAGTTGGTTTTTTTATCCACACAGGGAACCATTTTACCGCCACAATCGTGTTAACAAGAAACAGTCGGCATGACTTAAGGGGGTTTGTTTTGTGTATGGAGAAATTGTTTTTTGCAGGGAAATAATGTGACAAATTTTTTACAAAAGTATTTTTTTTCCGGTTTTTTTTAATGCGCTACTATCAGAGTATTTTTCTATTTGGGGGGCTTTTCTTTTGCGGCGTTGTACCGGTTGCTTCTGCTTCCGATTTATTAACACAGAACTCTCCAGCAGCGGAACATCGCGCTGCGGTGATGCAGGCCCGCCAAGGGCAGTATGAATCGGCGCTTCAACGGCTGTTGGCCTTGGTTGAAGCCTATCCCTCCCGGCAGAATTTTCTTCACGACTACATCAGCGTACTCGCATGGGCTGGGCGTGACGAGGAGGTGCTGGCGCAGTTACCGCGTGTCGATCTGAAACAGGCTCCCGGACGTGTTCTCAATGTGATTGGCAAGGCGGCTCGCAACCGGCAACAGCCTGAGCTGGCAGTCAAGATTTATCGTGCGGCAATAAAGCAGGGTGAGGATGACCGGCAGACAACTCTCGGTCTTGCGCTGAGTTTGGCCGAGGCGGGGAAAATGGCGGTCGCCGACAATGAGATGAAAGCGTTGCTGAAAGCTGCTCCCGGTTCCGTTGAGTTGCTGGAAGCGCTGGCCTATGTGAAAGAGGCTGATCGAGACTACGCGGGTGCCATTGCTGCCTATGACCGGTTGCTAGGCATTGTGCCCGGTTATCACGCTGCGCGGCGTGGCCGAATCCTGAATCTGATGCGCTTGGGGGCAACTCATGAGGCAGCGCGGTTGATGCGCAGTGAAGCAGATCTGTTCACAACAGAGGAGCGGGAACAGATAGCCGGACACCAGGCGGCGGCAGTCATACGTTGGGGGCGATTGCCGGTAGTGAATCCGGTTGATCGCCACCGCGATACAGATAGCGCCATCAGCTTGTTGCAGAATCGGTATGAGCAGATGGAAGATAAAACAACCATTGCTGCATTGCGCAACCGTTTCGATCTCATCAACGCCTATCGTAATCGACGTTATATGCGTGAAGCTGTTGTACTGTACGAGCGCTTGCGTGAGCAAGGGGTAAAAAAGTTTCCCTCTCATGTGCTGGCGGCAGCGGGAGAAGCTTATCTCTCATTGCGTCAACCCGAGCGAGCGGTGGTTTTGCTGGAGCGATCCATCAAGGGGTATCCCGATGATCTCGATGCCCAATATGCACTGTACTACGCTTATCTGGAGTCAGGGCGGTATGAGAAATCGCTTGCACATATCGATCAACTGGCTGTTTCTCTGCCTCAACGGAAATGGTTGCCCGGCGGCAGGGAGTGGCAGTGGAGTGTCGACAGACTGTATGCCCGAACGGTTGCTGCACAAGCGCGGGCCTACATTGGAAAACTTGATGTGGCTGAGCAACGGCTCCGATCGCTGGCTGCGCAGGCTCCTGCCGACCCGGATGTAAGAAATGCCTTGGCAGGGGTTGTGCTGTGGCGGGGATGGCCGCGCCAGGCGTTGAATGAATATCAAATGGTGCTGGTTCAGGATCCGGAAAATCTGGGTGCTCGTACCGGCATCGCTAGAGTGATGTTTTCTCGTGGTAATGTGAATGGAACCGATTCAAGGCTGGGTTCCCTGATGCGCTATTACAGCGACGATCCCCACATCCAGGATCTGGCTCGTAAAGTGAAGGTTCGTGATATGCGTGAGGTCTGGCTGGGGGTAAACGGGGGTTCCGGTTCCAGTTCATATCAGGGTAGTAGCGATCTGGCTATTGAGGGATATTATTATGACAGACCCTGGCGTCCCGGATTGCGTCCTTTTGTTTTTATGCTGCACAGCGAAGCCGACTTTTTCGGGAAGACGGCCAGCCGCGATCGGTTGGCTGCGGGGTTGCACTATCGCAAACAGGATATGACGCTCCGCGGCAGCATCAGCGATGGCGATGGATCACCCGGTCTTTCGCTGCAGGGTGACTGGATGGTTACCGATCACTGGAGCGGCCAGCTGTCGATGGACAGTTTCAGCCATCAAACACCTCTGCAGGCCGAGCTTTCCGGTGTAGAGGCGTGGTCATTGTCAGCGGGTACGGAATACCGGTTTCATGAGAGCCGGCGTGTGGGACTATCGGGTCAGCACATGGATTTTGATGATGGCAATCAACGCCATACCCTAACCGCCTTCGGGCGTCAGCGCCTGGTCAAGAGTCTGCGGTACAAACTGGAAGGTGAGCTGACTGCCTATCGTCAAACCAACAGTGCAGATGATGCTGCTTACTTCAACCCCTCCCGGCAAAATAGTGTTGAACTGGGCCTGAACAACGAATGGCAGACATTGCATCGCTATGACAAATCGTTGCATCAGCGTTTGCTGATTAATCTTGGCGTGAGCGATCAGCTAGGTTTTGATACCGAGCTGATCTGGCGCGTTGGTTACGAGCACCACTGGAGTTTTAGTCAGCAACTGAGCCTGAGTTATGGCATCAATCGCGCCCGCCCTGTCTATGACGGAAAACAGGAATACATCACCCGTGGTTTCATGAATATTTACGCAAGGTTTTGATGATGAGCAAGCTGAAAAAGAGATCTGGTTGCCAAGTCATTATTAGTTGCTGGTGGTTAGTCATTTTTCTCCTGTTGAGCACACCACCTGCCAGCGCTGATCTGCTAGTGCTTTCTTACCATGAGACAGACCACGCACTGGACCGCAGGCGGGATTTCAAGGCGATGGCAGTGGATACATCAGAGTTGGCAAAGCAGTTCTCCTGGCTCAAGGAGCATGGTGATGTTTCGGTAAGCATCGATGACCTGCTGGCTGCGCAGCGAGGAGAGCATCCCTTGCCGGACAAGGCGGTACTGCTGACTTTTGATGATGGTTATCGAGGAATGTATCAACAGGTGTATCCGCTCCTGCGGGCGTTCGATTTTCATGCCGTACTTGCGCTGGTGGGGCGCTGGCAGGAAACCCCTTTAGCAAAAAATGTCCTGTATGGAAGCGATTTGGTACCACGTAACTATTTTCTGCGTTGGGACGAGATTCGTGAAATGGTGAACTCCGGGCGGGTGGAGGTTGCCTCCCACAGCTATGATCTTCATAACGGTATTTATGCCAACCCGCAGGGGAACAGTCAACCTGCCGCGGTGGCCCGGCGCTATACCACGAAGACCGGTCACTACGAGAGTGATGCGCAGTACCGTCAGCGCATCCGTGATGATCTGCAGCGCAACTCCGACCTGATTGCCCTGAAGACCGGAGTCAGGCCCCGCGTCATGGTGTGGCCTTACGGTGCCTACAACCGCGCCACCGTAGATATTGCACGTGATGTGGGGATGCCGATAACGTTGACTCTTGAGGATCAAAAGGTGGATATTAAAAATCTGGGCAGTGTTGGCCGGTTGTTGATCGGTCACGGTTCCAATCTGGAAAATTTTGTCTGGCAGATTAACAATCACAATAAACCCCGGGTTGAGCCGGTGCGCGTGATGCATCTGGATCTTGACTATGTTTATGATCCGGATCCCGAGCAACAGGGAAAAAATCTGGGCAAGCTTCTGGATCGGGTCAAGGCGATGGGGGTCAACACCGTTTATCTGCAGGCGTTTGCTGATCCCGATGGTGACGGGAATACGGATGCTCTCTACTTTCCCAACCGTCATCTTCCGGTACGGGCCGATCTGTTTAATCGGGTGGCCTGGCAGTTACGCACCCGTGCTGGTGTGAAAGTCTACGCGTGGTTGCCAGTGCTGGCCTATGATCTGCCGCCGGATCACCCGCTGGCCAAAGTGCGTGTTACCGCCTCGTCTTCGCGCAAGCCGGGAACGGAGAGCTATCGGCGCCTGTCACCCTTTAATCAGCAGGCCTTGCGATTCGTCGGCGATATTTACGAAGATCTGGCAAAACATGCGCATTTTGATGGGCTGATTTTTCACGACGATGCCTATCTGGATGATTATGAAGATGCCAGTCAATGGGCGTTGTCCACCTATCAACAACAGTGGAAGTTGCCGGCGGATATCAAGGCAATTCGGGATAATCCCGAGCTTTTCAAACGTTGGTCCCTGCGCAAGACTGAAGCGCTGGCGCTGTGGACCGATGCCTTGACAGAGCGTGCCCGCTTGTACCGACCGCGGATCAAGACAGCACGCAATATGTATGCTGCGGTGATCATGAACCCAGAGGCCGAAACCTGGTTTTCCCAGTCCATGGAGATATTTTTAAAGCATTATGATTACACCGCTGTAATGGCCATGCCATACATGGAGAAGGCCAAACATCCAGAGGCTTGGCTCAGAAAACTTGTGGAGCGTATTGCCATGATTCCGGGTGCTCTTGATAAAACCGTTTTTGAATTGCAGAGCGTTGATTGGCGCAGCGGAAAACCTGTTGACGGTGCGACCCTGGCTCGTCAGATGCGTTTGCTACAGCATAACGGTGTCATCAATTTTGGTTACTATCCTGATGATTTTATCCTGGGACGACCGGCAATTGAAGCGATCAGGCCGGTGATATCCCTGAAACTCACTTCGGAGGAAAACTAGCGATGGAGAGCTATCTTGGTCTGGCGCTGACTTTTGCCTATTTCTACCCCCTGTCCATGGCGTATGTGTGGATGGTGGGAGGTGTGCTGTACTACCTTCAGTGGGAGCATGGTCGCCCTATCGGGGCTGAAGGGCTGGATGACATGACAACTTATCCCCCTGTCAGCATGCTGGTTCCTTGCCATAATGAGGGCGAAAATCTGCGTGAAACCATAGCCGCGCTGGATAACCAGAACTATCCCGATTTCGAGATTATCGCAGTCAATGATGGCAGCACCGATGGCACGGCCAGGCTGCTGGATGAATTGGGCAGGCAGTATCCCCGGTTACGGGTGGTTCATCTGGCGGAAAACCAGGGCAAGCCCACCGCCTTGCGGATGGGTGCGATGGCATCACCTCATGAATTCCTGATCTGTGTTGATGGTGATGCCTTGCTGGATGTTAATGCGACCGGCTGGATCATGCGGCACTTTGTTGCCAACCGACGCGTTGGCGCGGTTACCGGAAACCCGCGTGTGCGCACTCGATCCACCCTGCTGGGAAAGATCCAGGTGGGCGAGTTTTCCTCGATCGTTGGACTCATCAAACGAGCGCAGCGCATCTACGGGCGGGTGTTTACCGTTTCCGGCGTGGTTGCAGGATTTCGCAAATCTGCATTGCAACAAGTGGATTACTGGAGCAGGGATGCTATTACTGAAGATATTGATGTCAGCTGGAAGCTTCAACTGCGGGGCTGGGATATCCGTTTTGAATCCAATGCCTTATGCTGGATTTTGATGCCGGAAACACTCAAGGGGCTGTGGCGTCAGCGTTTGCGCTGGGCTCAGGGAGGAGTCGAAGTATTTACCCGTTATTTACCGGAGATTCTGACTGTTCGTCAGCGGCGCATGTGGTTGCTATGTGCCGAGTATCTGATCAGTGTGCTATGGGCTTATACCATTGTTTTTCTGTTTGTTCTCTGGTTGCTGGTGCAATTTGTTCCCCAGATTGCGGGAACGGCCTCGCTATCCATGATGCCGGGATCCACCAGTCTGTTGTTGGGGGTGACCTGCCTGATTCAGTTTGCTGTGAGTTTCTATATTGACGGACGCTATGAGAAAGGCCTGGGCAGGCTCTATTACTGGATGCTGTGGTATCCACTGGTTTATTGGTTGATTAACATGCTTACCCTGGCGGTAGCCGTACCCAAGGCATTGCTTAGACCGCGAGGCAAACGCGCCACCTGGGTCAGTCCTGACAGAGGAGTACGTCCATGAGTTCACTAATTATCGAAAGCCCTCACCGTCAGGGGATGGTGCGCAAGTTTGTTCAGGGAGGCCTTACCCTGTTTTTCTGGGGTTTATGGATCTATTTGATGCTGCCCCTTGCGGCACCGCTGATGGCTCTGGTGGGATTGAAGTTTTCGTTATTTGCTTCCGCGACCCACACAGAGCATATCTGGTTTATCTTCCCGATTATGCTTTTTTCCGCGATGGCCATGTTGGGTATGCAGTTGTGGGTTATCTATAATATTTTTCTCCATCATCGCCGCAACCAGCAAGCCCGGTTGAGCTCTGTTTGTCAAAATGAGCTGGCGAGCCATTTTGGTGTTGCTGCGGATGACCTGGCTGACTGGCACAGCTCTGGACAGATGACCATCCGGTTGACCGAGCAAGGTGACGTTCATGATGTTGAGGTGAATCAACCCTTCGCAGCCAGCATCCAACCCGGCAACCGCCGAACCGTCAGGTCACAGAAGAAAGCCAAGGTGAGGCATTTAAAAAGGACCGAACTTTCTCAATGTGGGATAATCCCTGTGGGCAATCGCGTTATTGCTGTTCTTGATGGTGCATCGCCATGACCACATATTGATAATTCGTATAGTGTCACTCAGCAGTGTTCGGTTAAGGACTTGCATGTAAATGTTCCTGATTTCGAGAGCCCGAGCCCCTAGGGGCTGGAGGCATCGCCTGCGATTCTCGGCTTTCATTGAGAATCTTGCTTCGCAGCTTTCTGGCTCGCTTTATCGGCACAGTCTCACCATGTTCCTCGTGGCAGTGAATGACCAGCAGGAGACAGGTAATCAAGCCCGACAGAATTTGCACCATCAACCGTGTAGTCGACGAGTCGGAGCGGCTTTAGTGTCTGTTTTCCCCGGGTTGTCCCGGCAACACTTTAGCGTCATAAAAAAACGATGCTGTCCGGGGCTACGGGATAGACCCAAGCCACTTGGAAATGCATAATTTTTGAGTTTGTCTGCAATCACAAGGCAAGGCGCAGTTCGCAGAGAATGGCTCGCCCTTTTCAAGAATTGTAACGCGGCATTGTGATTGCAGACAAACTCAAAAATTATGCATTTCCAAGTATTAATCGTTGCATAAGTTATCGCGCTAGAATAACGTCTTTTCACGTTGAAAATACAATATATAGACTGCGAATACTTATGCAACGATTAATAGTTTGGGTATAAACGTGTTTAGTCCGGGAGGTTTGTACAGCGCCGAGCGTTTTACGGGTACGCATTTCAGCCTGCAAATCATTCATGCTCTGGAAAAAAGAGGGAGCAGATGCGCTGTTATAATCATTGCCTCAGCAATCGGGAGGTTGCTGTATTGCAAAATGAGTTTGCAGCCGGAATCATGAAAAATTATCTTGCAGATATTTGATGATCTGGCCTGATTCGTACAGCCACTCCTCGCTGCCATCCTGTTTGCTGATTCGCAGGCAGGGAACCTTGATCTCCCCACCCCCGTTGAGCAGTTCCTGACGGTTGCCTGCGTGTTTGACTGTATCACGGGTTTCGATGCTGAGCGACAGGCGTTTGATGGCACGCCGGGTTTTGATGCAGAAAGGGCAGGTAGGGAAGTGGTAAAGAGTGAGACTCTTGGTCTGCTCATCGATGCGCTGCTGTGCTTTCGGATCGCGTTTGATGCCGCGCGGTGTGGTCAGCCAGTCAGTTGCCAGCAGAATCGGGCCGAGGATGGCGCGAAGGCCTTTAAAGAAATAACGAATAACAGGTCTCATCTGGTTTTTATCTTCTTTCTGTTGTTAAGGGGTTTGTTTTGCAAGCAATCTTTGTCTGTTTGTATTTCAATAGGTTCAATAGACGATTCAATTTTCTCAGCAGTCAAGTTGGTTTGCGTTTTTGCATCAGCAGTTGTTCAATCAGTGCTCTTGCTGCATTGGACTGGGTGCGTGAAGTGTGACGGATGACACCGAGGGTGCGTTGCAGCCGGATGCCGGTTACGGATAACGGACAGGTGTTCTGGTCCACCATGGTTTGTGGCAGTATGCTCCAGCCCAGCCCCACCGATACCATCATTTTTATCGTCTCCAGATGGTTGGTGGAAAGCCCCACGCACAGGTTAATAGCCAATGGTGCGATGACCTGCTCCAAGAGTTCCCGGGTGTAGGTGCCGCGGGATGGGAGGATGGCGGTGTGCTCCGCCAGCTCCGCGGCCGAGAGTCTCTTTTTTGTTGCTAGCGGATGCTCATCACTGACCACGATGCTCAACGGATCGTCCCATACCGGCAGGGTGTTCAGGTTGGAGGAAGGTGTTGGCGGCAGGGTGACGATCCCCAACTCCAGGTCGCCTTGTTCCACCGTCCGGCAGGCAGCTTCGGAATCCATGAAATGCAGATCCAGCTTCACATCGGGGTAGTTCACAGTGAAAGCGCGCAGCACCGGCGGCAGGCGGTGCAGGCCGATATGGTGGCTGGTGCCGATACTGAGGCTACCCGTTATGGTGTGTTTGAGGTTTGCGATGGCGCGGCGGCTGTCTTCCAGTTCAGCAAGGATATGTTCGGCGCGGGGGCGCAGCACCGTTCCCGCCTCGGTAAGCGTGATCCGGCGTCCGATGCGGTCGAACAGACGGGCGCCAAGCTGCTCTTCCAGCGCTGTGATCCGCTTGCTCACTGCCGGCTGGGTCAGATAGAGCTGCTCGGCGGCGCGGGAGAAAGAGCCGGTGGCGGCAACGGTAACAAAAGCTTGGATGTTTGATATATCCATCGGTTATAGAATACATGAAAAATATGAATTTGTGTAATGACGAAGGGGGTATTAGACTGGGTTTGTAGCAAAGGAGATATGAAATGTCCGCCAGGACCCTTTATGACAAATTGTGGGACACCCATGTGGTGCGTAGTGATGCCGATGGTACGGTACTGATCTATATCGATCGTCATCTGGTGCACGAGGTGACTTCTCCCCAGGCCTTCGAGGGGTTGCGGCTGGCAGGGCGCAAGCCGTGGCGAGTGGACACCATTCTGGCAACGCCAGATCACAATGTGCCCACGGTGGGGCGTGACAAGGGGATCGCGGATCCCATTGCGCGGTTGCAGGTGGAGACGCTGGATCAGAATTGTGCCGAGTTTGGAATTACCGAATTCAAGATGAATGATCTGCGCCAGGGAATTGTGCATGTTATCAGCCCGGAAGAGGGGGCCACGTTGCCGGGGATGACCGTTGTCTGTGGCGACTCTCACACCTCGACACACGGTGCCTTTGGTGCACTGGCCCATGGTATTGGAACCTCTGAGGTAGAGCATGTACTGGCAACCCAGTGCCTGTTGCAGAAGAAGTCAAAAAACATGCGGATTACTGTCGATGGCAAGGTGGGAGCGGGTATGACCGCCAAGGATATCGTACTGGCGATTATCGGTGAGATTGGTACTGCGGGAGGTACCGGTTATGCCATCGAGTTTGCCGGTGAAGCGATTCGGGATCTCTCCATGGAGGGGCGCATGACGGTGTGCAACATGGCTATCGAGGCTGGTGCCCGGGCGGGGATGGTGGCAGTGGATGACAAGACTATCGACTATATCAGGGGGCGACCCTATGCTCCCACCGGCGAGATGTGGGAGAGAGCGGTTGTTGCCTGGCGTGAGTTGTACAGTGATGCCAACACGCGGTTCGATCGGGAGGTGCGCATCGATGCCGCCGCCATCCGGCTGCAGGTTACCTGGGGAACCTCACCGGAGATGGTGGTGCCGGTGGATGATGTGGTTCCCGATCCACGGCAGGAGTCCGATCCCGTCAGGCGTGAGGGGATAGAGCGCGCGCTCGCCTATATGGGCCTGGAAGCAGGAACGCCCATTACTGCGATCCAGCCGGACAAGGTGTTCATCGGTTCCTGCACCAACGGGCGCATCGAGGATCTGCGTGCTGCTGCCGATGTAGTGCGTGGCCGCAGGGTGGCAGCCAGTATCAGACAGGCGCTGGTGGTACCAGGATCCGGGTTGGTGAAGCAACAGGCCGAGCAGGAGGGCCTGGATAGAATCTTTGTTGAAGCCGGTTTTGAGTGGCGGGAACCGGGCTGTTCGATGTGCCTGGCGATGAATGCCGATCGGCTGGAACCGGGCGAGCGCTGCGCCTCTACCTCCAATCGCAATTTTGAGGGGCGCCAGGGGCCGGGTGGTCGTACCCATCTGGTGAGTCCCGCCATGGCGGCGGCGGCGGCGGTAACCGGGCATTTTGTTGATGTTCGGCAGATGAAACAGGAGTAATGGAGATGAAGAAAATTGCAATCGTGGTTGTGTGTAGCTGGTTTCTGCTTGCAGAAGCCGTGTTTGCAGAAGGTTTTACCCTCTCCAGTAGTGATTTCGGCGGACAGTTGTCGGAAGCACAGGTATTTTCCGGTTTCGGCTGCAGCGGGAAGAATATCTCACCGCAACTGAAGTGGAAAAATGCACCGGAGGGCACCCGGAGTTTTGCCGTGACGGTCTACGATCCGGATGCTCCTACCGGAAGTGGCTGGTGGCACTGGCTGATTTTTAATATTCCCCAAAATGTCACCTCGCTTAAAGCCGGTGCCGGGGACATCAAAAAAGGACTGGCGCCAAAGGCTGCGGTGCAGAGTGTGACAAGTTTCGGCGTTACCGGTTTTGGGGGTGCCTGTCCGCCGCAGGGAGACAGTGCGCATCAGTATGTCTTTACCGTCTATGCGCTCAAGGTTGACCGGCTGGAGCTGGATGGCAACGCCATGCCCGCCCTGGTTGGGTTCATGCTTAACCGGAATGCGCTTGCGAAGGCCTCACTGATCGCCTATTACGCACGCTGAACCTATATATTCAAGGCATAAGAGCATGGAAAAATTCAGCATCATAGACGGTGTGGTTGTGCCGTTGGATCGGGCCAATGTGGATACCGATGCCATTATCCCCAAGCAGTTTTTGAAATCAATTCAGCGCAGCGGCTTTGGTCCCAACCTGTTTGATGAATGGCGTTATCTGGACAGCGGTGAACCGGGGATGGACAACAGCTCGCGGCCACTGAACCCGGATTTTGTCCTGAACCAGCCACGTTATCAAGGGGCGCAGATCCTGCTGGCCCGGGATAATTTTGGTTGTGGTTCCAGCCGGGAGCACGCGCCCTGGGCGCTGCTTGATTATGGGTTCCGGGTGATTATTGCGCCAAGTTTTGCGGATATCTTTTATAATAACTGCTTCAAGAACGGCATTCTTCCCGTTGTTTTCGATACGGAAGTGGTGGAACAACTGTTCAAAGATGTGGCGGCGCAACCCGGTTACCGGCTCAAGGTGGATCTGGAGGCGCAGACGGTGACAACGCCTGATGGCACCGGTTACCCTTTTTCAGTCGATGCTTCCCGCAAGCACTGTCTGCTCAATGGCCTGGATGATATCGGTTTGACCCTGCAGCATGCCGATGAGATTCGGGTATATGAGCGGCGGCGCAGGGAGCAGGCACCGTGGCTATTTATGGATGTGAACCCATGACAAAAAAACTGCTGATTCTTCCCGGTGATGGTATCGGGCCGGAGATCGTTGCCGAAGCGGTCAAGGTGCTGGAGGTGCTGTGCCGCCAGTTTGGGCTGGCTGTCGAGACGGAGCAGGGGCTGATTGGCGGCGCGGCCTGTGACGCCGCCGGTCACCCGCTTCCGGAGGAGACGCTGGAGCTGGCGCGGGCCGCGGATGCTGTTTTGCTCGGCGCGGTCGGCGGTCCCAAATGGGAGTCGCTGGACATCTCGGTGCGCCCGGAAAAGGGGCTGCTGGGGATTCGCGCGGCGCTGGAGCTGTTCGCCAACCTGCGCCCGGCCATTCT
>JAJRUV010000182.1 GCA_024277595.1 Gammaproteobacteria bacterium | reverse complement strand
TTGGGAAGAAAACGGAAGATTAGCGTATGAGCAGCGTAAAGCGGCTTAATACAATACTTAACAACAAAGCAACCAACCTCTTCGGGCTGATAAAATCAATCCGAACCGGGCAGGTTCGCTCTAAACTCTAGTTGCTTAACCCGAGTTCAGGTTAACTATTCAGCTCACCCCTGAAATCCGCCATTTCTGCGTTAAAAAATGATCATTTACCCGTGTAAACTTACATTTTTCGCCTTGAACTGACAAATTTCAGGGACAATCTGAACAGTTACATACTCATTTTCAACTATGCTGAATAGTTACCGGACAGTTACGGTGATGTTTCCCCTGTCAATCGGCTGAAAAAAGCAGAAAACCGGCTTTGCAGCTTTTTGGTTATGCCTGTTTCATAAACCCCATATCCCTGGTTGCAAAATTTGCCAGATTCGGGAATATTCTGTTCAGTTCTCCGTCAGCTGCGCCGAACCATTTTACTATGGTTGCCAGGTACTGCTCCATCGAGGTTGTTGGTATCAGGCGATTTCTCCAGGCATCAGGGGAGTCCTTGTGTATCGCCGGCATTTGTCCATAGAGATCCCCTCCTTTCAGCGCGCCTCCCATCACAAAGGCATGACTACCCCAACCATGGTCGGTTCCTGCCTTGTTGGCATCCAGTGTTCGCCCAAAGTCAGAGGTAGTAAAGGTGGTTACCTGATCTTCGATGCCCATTTTTTCCAGTGCAGCCTGGAATGTGCCCAGGGATTCACTTAAATGTTCGGACATATGGTTGTTGTCACTGTCATGGGTATCCCATCCGCGGTGATTGACGAAAAAGATCTGTCTGCCGGGTTGTCCCGGGAAGTTGTTTCGTACCGAAAGGATTTGCGCGACCAGTTCCAGCTGCTTGCCGAGCGGCTTCCCATGCTGACGAACTCCGCTGCCGAACCCCTCAAAGTCCTGTGCACCATCAAAAAGATTTTGCAGCAAGACCTGTTGGTTGAGCTCTTCCATTCTGCGTGTTGCAAAAATTGCAAGCAGTCTGTTGCTGGCAGACTGTTGTTGTTGATAGATCTCCTGGTATACCGTTCCCAGCTCGCCGCCACCTGATTGGGGGCCAAAACCCGATGCGGTCATCGTGTCGGGAGAAATCCCGGGTTCTTCAAATGGCAGCACCTCTGACAGGCCGCCCGACTGCATGATGTTGTTTCTACCGCTAACGGTGATGTTGAAATAGGGGTTTGCTGATGGATAGAAAGCCTCTTCCGCTCTCCCCGCCCAGCCTTTCTGTTCGACGTTTTGT
The DNA here is from genome assembly GCA_024277595.1 of Gammaproteobacteria bacterium. GTDB lineage: Bacteria > Pseudomonadota > Gammaproteobacteria > Thiohalospirales > Thiohalospiraceae > DRMK01. The sequence continues at coordinate 2,679 of JAJRUV010000182.1, read as the reverse complement.
CCGTTACCCGTCATCCACAGCGCCCGTTGCGTGTTGTGCGAAAACAGCTGGGTGGGCTGCGGTGCGCCGTTGACAATATCGTCCAGGGTGACCGGGGTCGCCAGCGTGCCTGTATTGGCAATGACAGCGAGTTTTTTCTGCCCAAACAACCGGTGCATATCGGCCATGGTTTTACGCATTCCATACGCCAGCGTATTCAGGCCGTTGTTGTTGGAGTGGGAAAAGGGGAGCAGATCCCCCCGGCTTACGGCAACACTCTTCCTTATGCTGCGGTAATCCGCATAGGCACTCTCCTGGGTTGGAACAATCATGTTGCAAACATCGGCGCCCCCTTCAAGCATGATACAAACAAGGGCTTTATAGCCACCACCAGTTTCTGCTGCCTGAAGTGTTCCTGCCGAGCCGAAAAGCGACATCAGCGGGGAGGCTCCTGCTGCGGCAGCCAGCGTGGTTTTCAAAAAATTTCTTCTATTCATGTTCTGTCTGTTCATTACCGGCTCCTGATTATCGCTGTATCGCATAGTCGGGTGATGCCATTACCAGGCTGATCGCATGGCGAGCCAGCTCTTCGCTGGGGGTATCTGCCTCTTGTTGCTGTTCAATGTACCCCTTGATTGCGTTCCGGGTGGTTAAACTCATCCCGCCACCGACCAGCAAAGTATCCAGATGATCCAGTAGTTCGTCATGTTTTTTCGCTTCCACTAGTGCTATTTCTGCATCAAGTTTCAGCTCTGCTGTTAGTTTAAAGGCTTTATAAATAAACCCATCCTGATTAATCAGCCCCAGCAGTTGCTGGTGTACACCCTCTGTGCCGAATACCTCAAATTCCGGCGCAACCAGCCCTTCTTTCTTGAGACGGTAGGGAGCATCCTCCGGGGTGAAATGATTAAATACGGTCATCGCCTCCAAAGGCCCTTCCTGTCTTGTGTAGCCGGTGCCATGGAAATTGTAGGATGAGTACTTGTAAAGCGGTTTCCCCCCCCGGCTGAGTGTGTTTTCCCCTTTTTGTGCATGAAAGGCCCGGAACAGATGGGAGACAAACAACAATGGTTCCCTCGCCTTGCCGAAAGTTTCTGCATTGTTGGTGGCACCTTCCCGTGCTTCCTTGTCCAGCAGGACTGCCTGGATAACGGCCTTCATATCTCCCCTGACTCCTTTCCCGTTATCGTTAAAAGCCGATGCTACGCGTTTGATATAGCCTGGGGAGGGATTGCTGGTTACCAGTCGTTGAATCAGTTGTCTGGAGAAGAATGGCCCGGCATTGGGGTGATTGAAAAGCAGGTTGAGTGCTTCGTTGATGTCGGTCCGGGTGTCCCTGCCAGCGGGCAGGGTGTGACCCATAATGATTTTTTCACTCGTATCGTGGTACTCCTCATACGGAATCATCGGTTCGGTTCGTGCTTTGTGAGACGACTTCCCGTGACCTGCATGGAAATAGTCGTTCTGGTCGCTGAGTCCGGTAAAAACCTTCGCCATCTGTTCCACATCTTTTTGGGTGTAGGTAGGGACAGGTTTGCCCTGGGAATCCAGTTTCTGGCTGCCATCAAGGTTGAGTTCATACAGGCCGATGGTAAATAGCTGCATCACCTCCCGAGCATAGTTTTCATCAGGGTGGTTCTCTTTTTCCGGGTCTGCCTTCTCGTTGCCAAGATAGGTCAGATATTTCCCCATTGCGGGGTGATAGGCTACCTCCTGCAGCAGCGTTTCAAAGTTTCCAAAGGCATTTTTCACCAGCAGATCATAATAGGACATCCGTGTATCCGGGTTGCTGGAGAGCGGCCCGACTCTTGAGACAACCATTATTTCACTCAAGGCAAAAGCCACCCGCTGCCGCAGCTGATCCTGTCCGTTAACAACGATGTCCCACCAGGCATCCCGCTGCATGTCATTCAGTTGATCGCTGTATTTTCTCCAGTCTTCAGGGTTGTCCTTCAGATCGCCTGTGCCGCCAATTCCCTTAAGCCGGCTTTTTGCCCATGCCATGTGGTAACCGGGGTTTTTCGCAAATTGGGCATCCAGCCACTGGTTGTAGTTCCCTGATTTCAGCAGGCCATCGATCTCTTCCATCCTGGGGCCAAAGGTTGCCCGAGACAGGAAGGCGGATGCACTCTGGGCTGAGGAGACTTTGACAGCTCCTGCGAAAGAGTCATCAACAACAACCTCTGGAGGAGGATCAGGATCCTCGTCCGAGCCTACGATATCGGTCGGATCTTCAGTGCCACAACCTGTCAATGCCCAGACCGTGAGCAAATACAACCCCCAGCGAGTTATCCTGCTTAACATATTGGTGATATCCTTATTTTAGAATCGCCTTGAAAGCCGGATAATTAACCCGGCAGTTGTAAATGTCAAATATTTTTCAGGAAAATGAGGAGCAGAGCACAAAAAACATGTAGTCCTTACGCAAAAAATGAGTAACTACTCAGCGAGTAGTCAATATTGCTGGTAACTGCTCAGATTGTCTCTGAAATTCGTCAGTTCAAGGCGAAAAACGGGAGTTTACATGTATGTGCAAATGACCATTTTTTAACGCAGAAACGGTGTTTTTCAAGATAGTTGTCCCTTTTTTCGATCAAGTCGCGTGGCGTGCTTGCGCCTCGGGCCGCTCTGGGTTCAGCGTCACGGCACTGACGGGTGTCCAGTTTCTGGTTGAACCGGACCAACGCTCTGGCCGGGCGG
>JAJRUV010000181.1 GCA_024277595.1 Gammaproteobacteria bacterium | reverse complement strand
GCTCACCCCTGAAATCCGCCATTTCTGCGTTAAAAAATGATCATTTACCCGTGTAAACTCACATTTTTCGCCTTGAACTGACGAATTTCAGGGGCAATCTGAACAGTTACATACTCATTTTCAACTATGCTGAATAGTTACCCAGGTAGTTGAACAGTGTATTGAGGTTGGGCCAGCAGTTTCGCCAGCTACGGCTGATCCGGGATATTTTTCATCCCGGCGTCTGGCAAACTCATCCAATGCCTGCAGGGCTTCCTCTTCGGTAACCGATTGGTAAATCTGCTTGAGGTCGGTGGTGGTGGCTTTGCAGTCTTTCCAAGGCTCATGGCGGACGGAATCGCGCACCATATGCACGATGCAGAGCTGGATCTGCGTCTGCGGATAAACCGCCTGTATGGCATCAGGGAAGCCTTTCAGACCATCCGCGCAGGCAATCAGGATGTGTCCTTGACGCCCCGGTTCTGCAGCTCCGTGAGCACGCCCGGCCAGAACCTGGCACCTTCATTCTCCGACAGCCACATGTCCGGCAGCTCCTTGTGCCCTTCCCGATTGACGTCCAGGGCCAGATAGAGAGATTTGTTGATGCCCCGCTTGTCCTGACGCACCTTGATGACAATACAATCCAGGTAGACAATGGGGTAAATGGCATCCAGTGGCCGGATTGCCATTGGGTAACCTGGTCGATGACGGCATCGGTAGTCCTTGGTGGTTTGCCGTTAACAAATCGCAGCTATTCAATCCAGAATCTCTGCCAAATCGCCCTTGTCCTCCAGCCAGGCTTTACGATCCTTTGCCCGCTTTTTGGCCAGCAGCATATCCATCACCTGATCGGTATCATCACCCGTCTCAATGGTGAGCTGAACCAATCGGCGGGTGTCCGGTGAAAGGGTTGTTTCACGCAGCTGCAAGGGGTTCATCTCTCCCAGTCCCTTGAAGCGGGTCACGGTGACCTTGCCGCGTTTTTTTTCGGCGGCAATGCGATCCAGGATTCCCTCTTTTTCCACCTCATCAAGAGCATAGTAAATCACTTTTCCTGCGTCGATACGAAATAGCGGCGGCATGGCCATAAACACATGCCCCGCCTCCACCAGCGGACGGAAATGACGCAAGAACAGAGCGCATAATAACGTGGCAATATGGGCGCCATCAGAATCAGCATCAGCCAGCACGCAAATTTTGCCATAGCGCAGCCCCTTCAGAACGTCAGAACCTGGATCGACGCCAATAGCAACGGCAATATCATGCACCTCTTGAGAACCGAGCACCTGTGTAGAATCCACCTCCCAGGTATTCAGTATTTTCCCCCGCAGCGGCATGATGGCCTGGAACTCGCGATCCCGCGCCTGCTTGGCAGAGCCACCGGCAGAGTCCCCCTCTACCAGAAACAGTTCGGTACGGGCCAGGTCGGTAGAGGAGCAGTCAGCCAGCTTGCCAGGCAGGGCCGGTCCTTGGGTGACACGTTTGCGGACTATTTGTTTAGTAGCGCGCAAACGTTTTTGCGCATTGGCAATAGCCAGTTCGGCAATCACCTCCCCCAGATCCGGGTGCTGGTTCAGCCACAGGGAAAAGGCGTCCTTGATAACACCAGAGACAAAGGCGGCGCTCTCCCGTGATGACAGGCGCTCCTTGGTCTGGCCAGAGAATTGCGGCTCCTGCATTTTTACCGACAGGATGTAGCTGCTACGCTCCCAGATATCCTCCGGGCTCAGCTTGACTCCCCGCGGCAGTAAGCTGCGGAAGTCACAGAACTCGCGCATCGCCTCGGTCAAACCGGTACGCAGGCCATTGACATGGGTGCCGCCCTGGCTGGTGGGGATCAGGTTGACGTAACTTTCCGTAACCAGTTCACCCTGCTCCGGCAACCAGACAACAGCCCAGTCCACCGCTTCACTGTTCCCTTGCATGCTGCCGTCGAAAGGTTCTTGCGGCAACGTCTCCAGCCCATCGAGTTCGCCAAGCAGATACTCCTTGAGTCCTTCCCGGTAATACCATTTGGAGTGTTCGCCAGTTTTTTCCTCGGTAAACTCGACAGTCAGTCCCGAACACAATACTGCTTTGGCGCGCAGCAGGTGCGTGAGCCGGGATACCGAGAATTTGGCGGAATCAAAAAACTTTGGGTTTGGCCAGAAGCGCACGGTAGTACCGGTGTTTCGTTTCCCTACCGTACCCACTTCTTCCAGCGACGATACCCTGACGCCATCGGCGAAGGCAATGTTGTACTCTTTGCCATTGCGGCGCACCCAGACCTCCAGATGCCTAGACAAGGCATTGACCACTGACACACCAACCCCGTGCAGCCCACCGGAATAGGTGTAGTTCTTGTTGGAAAATTTCCCCCCGGCATGAAGCTTGGTGAGTATCACCTCGACGCCTGGCAGTTCCTGTTCCGGATGGAGATCCACCGGCATCCCCCGCCCGTCATCTTCCACGGCGAGGGAGCCATCCTTATACAATATCACCTTGATATGCTTGGCAAAACCGGCGATAGCCTCATCGACGCTGTTGTCGATTACCTCCTGCGCCAGATGGTTGGGCCGTTCCGTCTGGGTGTACATACCCGGACGTTTGCGCACCGGTTCCAGGCCGGTGAGCACTTCGATGGATTCTGATGTATATGAACTGCTCATGGAACTCGGCTACAAAGCAATTCCAAGACGGCGGGCCACAGCTTCATAGGACTCCACCACAGAACCCAACCCCTGGCGAAAACGATCCTTGTCAAATTTCTCCCGGGTTGCGGCATCCCACAACCGGCAACCATCCGGGCTGAACTCATCTCCCAGCAGAATCTCGCCGTTGAAGCGGCCAAACTCCAGTTTGTAGTCCACCAGCAACAACCCTGCCTTTTCAAACAGTGGTTTCAGAACATCATTGACCTTCACGGTCAACTCCTTCATCCGGCTGATTTCGCTCTCGCTCGCCCAGCCAAAGGTAATAATGTGGGAATCGTTAATCATCGGGTCGTGCAGCGCGTCATTTTTGAGGAAAAACTCGAACACCGGAGGTTCCAGCGTTTCATCTTCAGCAACGCCCAGCCGACGGCAGAGACTTCCGGCGCTGATATTTCTTATCACACACTCAACAGGCATCATATCCAGGCGTTTAACCACTGACTCGCGATCTGACAGAATTTGTTCAAAATGGGTGGGAACCCCGGCCGCCTGCAGCTCGGTCATGATAAAGGCGTTGAATCTGTTGTTGACCATTCCCTTGCGGGACAGTTGCTCGACCTTTTCACCGTCAAAGGCAGAGGTATCGTCACGAAACTCCAGAATGAGCCGATCCGGATCATCGGTGGTATACGCTGTTTTTGCCTTGCCGGCATAAAGCTCAGCCTGTTTTTCCATTTTTTCTCCTCAAATTGTTCGCCACTCCAGTCCACTCTCCTGCCGGGCCACGGCAATCCACTGTTTATCACAACCCAGGGCCAAACCAATACTCTCGGTCACCTGTGTTATCGAGTTATTCTGCTCACTCAGGTGCATGGCGGCAATATGGCGCAGGGCAGACACATCGATACCGCGCAGCAGCCCGGCTGCCTGCCCGTTGCTGAGGTGTCCCAGCCGCCCCGCCACCCGCTGTTTGAGTGACAAAGGATACGATCCGTTTTGCAGCATGTCACTATCATGGTTACACTCCAGCAGCAGAGCATCACAACCACTCAACTTGTGTTGAATATGCGTTGTTACTGAGCCGCAATCAGTCAACAGTCCCAGCCGGTGCTGGCCGTTGCCAAACACAAATTGACAAGGCTCCCGCGCATCGTGAGGAACAGGAAAAGGTTCAATGCGGATGCCATCTATAGCAAATGCCTGGTGACTGTTGAAACGCTTGACCCGGGGCAGAACGCCACATGACTGTTGCAGCCAGGTTCCATGGCTCATCCACACCGGTAATTGGTAGCGGCGGGCCATCGGCCCTACTCCACCGATATGATCGGCATGCTCATGAGTAATCAGAATGGCAGTCAAATCTTCAGGTTGTTTGCCAAGCCGGGCCAGACGGCGTTTGATTTCACGGCTGGAAAAGCCGCAGTCAATCAAAAGCGTAGTGGAACCCTCTTCCACCAGCGTGGCATTTCCGCGGCTCCCGCTCCCTAACGATGCAAAGCGCATTGATTGTCCTTGATTCGCTGATGATTGAACCAGTTCAGGATTCTGTATCATCAATGACCCGCGGCGGCTTCAACAACTCTTCCGCATCAGTATCAACGGGAAGAACCAGGTTGAAAGCAGCCTCCGGCAGTTGCATGGCCTGGGCGCGATACGGCTTATCGAGATCCGGGGGAACCTTCAGCGCCGGGAGGATCCGGGCGCTGAAATAGGCGGGAATCTCTTTCTCTTTGCTGGTGGAACAGCCGATCAACAAGGCAAACAGCAGGAGCAACAGCACCACATTTTTCAAAAAAAAACTCACTAAAGCACCCTCGCCTTGCAAAGCACCTGCCGGACTCTTTCTCGGCAGCCGTCCGCTAACGGCGTCAGCGGCAGGCGAATACCTGGCGGAATCAGACCCATTTCATGAAGCGCCCACTTGACTGGAATAGGGCTGGACTCTACAAACAGATCCCGATGCAACTCCTCCAGCGACCGGTTCAGCTCTTCAGCCTGGCTACGATCTCCAGCTAGGGCAGCACAACACATCTCATGCATCACCCGGGGGGCAACATTGGCGGTTACCGAAATATTTCCCTTGCCTCCCTGCAGGATAAATTCCATGGCTGTACTGTCGTCACCACTGTAGAGATCGAGTTTGTTACCGCAACGTTGCAGAATCTCCCGGCCCCGTCCCAGATCACCGGTCGCTTCCTTGATACCAATAATATTGGAGATCGGGGAGAGACGCTCCACCGTTTCCGGCAGCATGTCGCAAGCAGTCCGCCCTGGTACGTTATATAGAATCTGCGGGATGGGCACCGCTTTCGCAACCGCGCGAAAATGCTGATACAGCCCATCCTGGGTGGGTTTGTTGTAGTAAGGGGTAACCAGCAGGCAGGCATCAGCCCCTGCATCCATACCACAGCGGGTCAGTTCAATGGCCTCCGAGGTGGAGTTGGCGCCAGTTCCGGCAATGACGGGAATACGTCCGGCAGCAAACTCCACCACCCAGCGAATCACCCGGCAGTGCTCTTCGTGATCCAGCGTTGCTGACTCGCCGGTGGTTCCCACAGCGACAATGACGTCTGTGCCACTCTCGACATGGAACTCCACCAGCCGCCGCAAACTCTGTTCATCCAGCGAACCATCCGCATGCATCGGCGTCACCAACGCTACCATACTACCGTGAAACATTATTTAATCCTCTTCTGTACCGTCAGACGAAGCCTTTAACCGCTGCCGGTGAAACAGGGTCAATACAGGGCCGGATAGTGCGTAGAGCAGCAATAGAAAAAACAGCACCTGCGGCGGATCGACAGCAATAAACACAAACACCATCACGATTGCCAACCCCGCCATGAAAGGTACTTTATGTTTGAGATCCAGATCCTTGAAACTGTGGTAGCGAACATTGCTGACCATCAGAATGCCCGTCAATACCGTAAGAACAAAGGCTGGAATACGCAACGCCTCGCCGGTAAACCCATTGTCAAAACCCACCCACACCAATCCGGCAACAAGTCCCGCCGCTGCCGGACTCGGCAGTCCCTGAAAAAAGCGTTTGTCGATGACCTCCACCTGAGCATTAAAACGGGCCAGGCGCAAGGCAGCGCAGGCAGTAAACAGAAACGCAGCCAACCATCCCATTTTCCCTAGGCCGGTCAGGGACCACTGGTAGATAATCAGCGCCGGTGCAAGCCCGAAAGAGAGCATGTCGGAAAGGCTGTCATACTGCATGCCAAAATCACTTTGGGTATTGGTCAACCGCGCAACACGGCCATCGAGTCCATCCAGAATCATGGCGACAAAAATAGCGATGGATGCCGCTTCAAACTGTCCCTTCATGGCGGCGATAATGCCGAAAAAACCAGCAAACAGGGCTGCGGTGGTAAACAGGTTGGGCAACAGATAAATGCCCCGCCGCCGGGGACGGTCACTGCCATTGTTCATCTGTTCATCCTTGTCATGGAGCATGATTCAATGTGCCAATAATATCACTACCCGACTGGACTCTCTGCCCTGGTTGCACTTCGGTACGGGTATCCAGAGGCATCCAGATTTCAACCTCCGCGCCAAAGGGCGCAAAACTGAAGCGCATCCCCTGCCCGCTCCGCTCTCCCGGCGCAATGTCACTACGCAATCTCGACCGAGCCAGCTTGGGAAAAATCACCAGAACAATATCATCACCCTCATCGCTCTGTATCCAGGTGGCCAAAACAGGACGTGAGGCAGTATCGCCGGAGGGCACAGCATACCACTGTTTGAGCAGTTTTCCCTCCATTGGAGAACGCACCACATAACTTCCGGTAACACTCCCGTTCAGCCGAAGACAGCAGGCCTTCCTTTCAAGATAAGGATCATACGCTTCCTGCACCGTGACAATACGGCCATCGATGGGGGCCACCAGGCCCAGCGGTTTTGCAGGTACCCGGCGCCCGGGATCACGGAACAGAAAACCGGCTGCTGCGGCCGCCGTCCATAACGGCAGGGAGAGCGCCCAGTGGTGAAAAGAAACCAGATAGAGGGCACTGCCGATCAGCGGCAGGATAAACCATAACCCCTGCCGGGCAAGAACAGGATAGTGTCTGGAGCGCATAGGGTAGCTAACCTGAGCGGTAGCTATTCATGCTGGGGATACAGGAGATCCGGTACACAAAAGCAGTTGCCGGGAAAACAAGAAGCACATGAAAATACTGAACGCATAAAACAGCCAAACTCGTCCTGTCTGTTTTCTAAACAGATGAAGCATTACTTTCATGCACTTCGTGATAAAACAGCAGCTCAGTTTTTGCTCTTGTCCACAATCTGGTCGGCCTGAATCCAGGACATCATGCCACGCAGTTTTGCACCCACTTCTTCAATGGGATGGTCCCTGCCAAGACGCCGTTTGGCCTTCAGTGTCGCCGCACCGGCCTGGTTTTCCAGAATAAACTCGCGGGCAAACTCTCCATTCTGAATCTCTTTCAGAATACGTCCCATTTCCGCCTTGGTCTCCTCGGTAATAACACGGGGTCCGCGGGTCAGATCACCGTACTCGGCCGTATTGGAGATAGAGTAGCGCATATTGGCAATACCCCCTTCGTACATCAGATCGACGATCAGTTTCAGCTCATGCAGACACTCGAAATAGGCCATTTCCGGCGCATAACCGGCTTCCACCAACGTCTCGAAACCGGCCTGAACCAATGCGGTAGCGCCGCCACACAGAACCGCCTGCTCGCCGAACAAATCTGTCTCCGTCTCTTCCCGAAAGCTGGTTTCAATAATGCCGGCACGCCCACCTCCATTGGCAGAAGCGTAGGAGAGCGCAATACCTTTGGCCTTGCCGCTGGCATCCTGAAAAACAGCAATCAGCGAAGGCACGCCCGCCCCTTTTGTATAGGTGGAACGCACCAGATGGCCCGGACCTTTGGGAGCAATCATAATCACATCCAGATCGGTGCGCGGCTCGATCTGTTCAAAATGGATGTTGAAGCCGTGGGCAAAGGCAAGCGCAGCACCCTGCTTGATATTGGGTGCGATATGTTTCCGGTACAACCATGCCTGATGCTCATCAGGAGCCAGGATCATGACTACATCGGCATCTGCAACCGCTGCATCCAGTTCTTTAACGGCCAAACCGGCATTTTTTGCCTTGACCGCCGAAGCAGAACCGGCACGCAGAGCAACGGTAACATCCACGCCAGACTCTTTCAGGTTGTTGGCATGGGCATGCCCTTGCGAACCGTATCCAATGATGGTGACTTTCTTGCCCTGAATAATCGACAGGTCACAGTCTGTGTCGTAATAGAGATTCATTCTATAGTTTTTCCTTTTCTGAATATAAACAACTTGAGCAATTCATGAATCCAAACGGCAATTTTTTGCGGAAACTCCAGGCAGGCATAAAGTGCTTGTGGTTCACAAAAAAGCCGATGCCTGGTTACAAATGCAGTGATTTTTCGCCGCGCGGAATGCCCATCGAGCCACAGCGGACAGTTTCCAGGATAGGGATATCCCCCAGTGACTGGATAAAAGAATCAAGTTTGCCATTGTGTCCAGTCAACTCAATAACATAGCTGGTTTTACTGACATCAATGATGTTGCCGCGATAAATATCCGCCAGCCGTTTGATCTCATCTCGCTCGCTGCTATCGGTAGCCCGCACCTTGATAAGCATCATTTCCCGTTCGATATGAGCGCCCTCGGTCAAATCCAGCAGCTTGACCACATCCACCAGTTTATTGAGCTGTTTGGTGATTTGCTCGACGATCTCCTCCGAACCCCTTGTCACCAGGGTCATGCGTGACAGGCTGGCGTCCTCGGTAGGAGCCACGCTGAGGGATTCAATGTTGTAGCCACGGGCTGAAAAAAGTCCGGCAACGCGGGAGAGCGCACCTGCCTCGTTCTCTATCAGTATCGAGATAATATGGCGCATGGCTATATCAATACACTTTTGGGCGACATTTCCATCTCATGGTGTGCTTTTCCTGCGGCAATCATGGGATACACATTCTCGGTCTGGTCGGTTATAAAGTCGAGAAACACCAGCCGGTCTTTCAATGCAAATGCCTCTTTCAGCGCTCCCTCGACATCCGCCGGTTTCTCGATATACATTCCCACATGGCCGTAGGACTCGGCAAGTTTTACAAAATCCGGCAGAGCATCCATATAGGAGTGCGAGTAACGGCTGCCATAGAAGAATTCCTGCCACTGCCGCACCATACCCAGATAACGGTTGTTGAGATTGATGATTTTCAGCGGCAACATATACTGGAAGCAGGTGGACAGCTCCTGAATACACATCTGGATGCTGCCCTCACCGGTAATACAGGCAACATCAGCACCGGGATTGGCGAACTGTATCCCCATGGCGGCGGGCAGACCGAACCCCATGGTGCCCAATCCTCCGGAGGTGACGAAGCGGCTCGGCTTGTCGAACTTGTAGAATTGCGCGGCCCACATCTGATGCTGTCCGACATCGGTGCTGATGAAAGCATCACCCCCGGTTATCTCCCACAACTTCTCGACAACAAACTGGGGTTTAATCAGATCGCTGTCATGATCATAGGCCAGACAGTCCGTAGCGCGCCACTTGTCGATTAGCGCCCACCACTGCTTCAGTTCAACCGGGTTCAGCTCTGACCCGGTACTGCGCAGCAGCTGCAGCATTTCGGCAAGAACACTGTCCACATCTCCAACAATAGGGACATCCACCTTTACGGTTTTGGATATGGAAGCCGGATCGATATCGATATGAACTATTTTGGCGTCCGGGCAAAATTTCTCAATCTTGCCGGTTACCCGATCATCGAAGCGGGCGCCGATAGCAATCAGCACGTCGCACTCATGCATGGCCATATTGGCTTCATAGGTGCCGTGCATACCCAACATACCCAGAAACTGCCGATCCGCCGCCGGATAACCGCCCAACCCCATCAGGGTGCTGGTGACGGGGATGTTGAGCACACGGGTTATTTCGGTCAGGGAGTTGGCCGCCCCGCTGAGAATAACCCCGCCCCCGGAGTAGATAACCGGGCGTTTTGCCGACAGGATAAGCTGCACCGCCCGGCGGATCTGGCGGGCGTTTCCCTTCACCTTCGGATGGTAGGAGCGCATCGAGATGGTTTCAAGATAGCTGTAGGGCACCTTGACATTGGGATCAGTCACATCCTTGGGAATATCCACAACCACCGGGCCAGGGCGGCCGGTAGTCGCCAGGTGAAACGCTTTTTTCAACGTAATCGCAATATCACGCGCATCCTTGACCAGAAAATTATGCTTGGAACAGGGACGCGTGATGCCAACCGTATCCACCTCCTGAAAGGCATCGCTGCCGATCACTGCTGTGGGCACCTGGCCAGTGATAACCACCATGGGAATGGAGTCCATATAGGCAGTCGCGATACCCGTTACCGCGTTGGTCACGCCCGGGCCGGAGGTAACCAGCACCACGCCGAGTTTGCCGGAGGTGCGGGCATACCCGTCCGCAGCATGGGCTGCCGCCTGTTCATGACGAACCAGGACGTGCTTGATATCTTCCTGCTTGTAGAGTTCATCATAGATGTGCAATACGCTACCACCGGGATAGCCAAACACACACTCGACACCCTCATCTTTCAGAAACTGAACGAGGATTTCGGCACCGCTTAATTCCACTTAACCCGTCTCCCGAATAAAAACGCCCGTCTCGAACGGGCGGTATTTACTTAACCACACAATACACGCTACTTATAAAGGCACCTGAGGTCAAGCAGTTTACATTCATTCCAAACAGAACACCCTGCCTCACAACTATAACTGTTTGACTCCGGCTATCAGTTCCCCGATAGCCTTCTGGGCATCGCCATAGAGCATGCGCGTATTGTCGGCGTAAAACAGATGGTTTTCTATGCCGGAGAAACCTGACCCCTTGCCACGCTTGATGACAATACAGTTCCTTGCCTTATCCGCGTCCAGAATGGGCATTCCATAGATGGGACTTTCAGGATTGCTGCGAGCCACCGGATTAACGACATCATTGGCGCCAATCACCAACGCCACGTCGGCAGTGAGGAATTCGGGATTGATCTCGTCAAGATCGTAGATCTTGTCATAATCAACTCCGGCCTCTGCCAACAACACATTCATATGCCCGGGCATTCGGCCGGCAACCGGGTGGATAGCAAACTTTACGGTAACATCCCGCTCTTCCAGCAGCTGAACCAGTTCCGCCAGCTTATGCTGAGCCTGGGCAACAGCCATACCATAACCAGGAATAATAATAACCTTCTCTGCATAGGCCATCATCACAGCGGCATCACTACCCTCGATCTCTTTCATTGTTCCGGCGATATCCTCTTCGGCTGGAGCACCGCCATCACTGCCAAAGCTGCTGAACAGGATATTGGAGATCGGACGGTTCATCGCCTTCGCCATCAACTGAGTAAGCAGGGTTCCTGAGGAGCCTACCACTGTACCGGCAATGATCATCGCCGCATTACCCAGCACAAATCCTTCAAATGCTACCGCCAGACCGGTAAGGGCATTGAACAGAGAGATAACTACCGGCATATCAGCGCCACCGATGGGCAGAGTAACCATGACACCCAGCACCAATGCACAAAGGAAGAACAGGAACACGGTAAAGCCACTGACCTCGCCACTGAACGCCAAAACAGCTCCAAACAGTACAGTCACGGCAAACAGCGCTATATTGATCGCCTGGTGGGAAGGCAAGCGCAGAGTCTTGTTCATCAACCCCTGCAGTTTGGCATAGGCCACTGCAGAGCCGGAGAACGCTATTGCACCGATCAAGGCCCCAAGCACTGCCAGCACCTGAATCGTACTACCGCCAATGTCATGACCATCGGCAAACCGCACCAGTTCCACTGCAGCAATGGCGGCCGCTGCTCCGCCACCCATGCCGTTGTAGATGGCAATCATCTGCGGCATGTTGGTCATTTCTACGCTCTTGGCGCTCTTGAACGCAATATAGGAGCCGATGCCGATAGCAATCACGATCAGCAGCAGATTGAAGAAGCCGTGGCCATAGACAGCGGGAGAAAAGAAGGTGACGACTGTTGCGGCAATCATCGCATAGCCGGCCCAGACAATTCCGGCTCGCGCCGTCACCGGCGAACTCATCTTTTTCAGGCCGAGGATGAAAATTACCGCCGCAGCAAAATAGACGATCTCGATAAAGCTGCTCACTTAGGCGCCTCCCTTGTTCTTGCTGCGGTCAAACATCTCCAGCATCCGCTCGGTGGCCACATAACCGCCCACGGCATTACCGGCAGCCAGAATAACGCCGACAAATCCAATCAACATCTGCAAACCGGTCTCCGCATGCCCCAAGACAATCATCGCACCTACCAGCACAATGCCGTGGATGAAATTGGAACCTGACATCAATGGGGTATGCAGTATCACCGGCACCCGGCTGATCACCTCATAACCGGTGAAGGCCGCCAGCATGAAAATATAGAGAGCGGTAAATCCTTCAATCATTTCTTTTCCTCCAGTGGCCGGCGGCAAAGTTCGCTTTTCACTTCACCGCCATGGGTCAAGGCGCTTTTCTGAACAACTTCGTCATCCCAGTCGAGCACCAGCTCGCCCTCCTTGATAAAAGGGGAAATCAGGTTAAACAGATTCTTGGCATACATCTCACTGGCATGTACCGGGGTCTGGCTGGGCACATTCAGCGGTCCATGAATAATGACACGTTTTTCAAACTCGATGGTCTTGCCGGGCTCGGTAAGTTCACAGTTACCGCCACCCTCCGCCGCCAGATCGACGACCACAGCCCCGGTCTTCATCCTGGCCACCATCTCCTTGCTGATGATTCGTGGTGATGGCTTGCCGGGAATGGCTGCTGTGGTAATCACCACATCCGAAATTGCAATATGATCCGCCAGCACATCCTGTTGCTGCTGCTTCTCCTCGGCGGTGAGCTCGCGGGCATAGCCACCCTCCCCCTCGGCCTTGACACCGGTATCTATGAATTTGGCACCGAGAGATTCACATTGCTCCTTGGTCGCGGAACGCACATCGTACGCCTCGACAACCGCGCCCAGACGTTTGGCGGTAGCAATCGCCTGCAGGCCAGCGACACCTGCACCGATTACCAGCACCTTGGCAGGCCGAATGGTACCCGCTGCCGTGGTCAGCATGGGGAAAAACACGCTGGCAAGATCGGCTCCCATCAGCGCACCCTTATAGCCGGCAATCGCTGCCTGGGATGAAAGCGCATCCATAGACTGCGCCCGGCTGATGCGTGGCACCAGCTCCATTGCCAGACTGGTGATGTTCTTTTCACACATCTTATGGGTAATTTCCGGGTTCTTGCCTGGCGCCATGAAACCGATCACTACCGCACCCTCTTTCATCGCATCCAGCTCTTTCAGAGCAGGTGGCTGAACCTTGAACACCAGATCAGCGTTTTTATACAGAGTGGCAGCCGTTGCAACTATTTTTACATTGGGGAAATCATCATCGGTGAAGTGCGCAGAAAGACCGGCACCCTTCTGCATGGTTACCTCAACACCCATTTTAATCAGGCGGGCAGCAACACCCGGCTCCATTGCAACACGACATTCTCCCGGGGTAACCTCTTTTGGCACTGCCAAACGTAGCGGCATCTTCGTTCTCCAGTTCTGATGCGGTGAGTTGGTTATATCCATCGCAGAAAACACCTCTGCGGGATACATAACCGGAACAGAACATACCCGCCCCGGTGAGACCGGTCATGGTACAACAATCAGGCACGGCTTTGAACCACCAATTGACACCCACTGGCACTGGTCCCTGCAGTAAATTTTACCAAGCCCCGAGATTAGCCGCCAACGATGGCCGTAACGGCGGCGTCTGGCCCTACGCATAGCCCTATACCCAAACTGCTGTCCACCGCCGATCACGCTGATAAACCTGGAAACCACAGTTGACCGCTCCCAAGTTACGTTAAGCGTACTGATACGCACGCT
Source organism: Gammaproteobacteria bacterium (assembly GCA_024277595.1). Taxonomy (GTDB): domain Bacteria; phylum Pseudomonadota; class Gammaproteobacteria; order Thiohalospirales; family Thiohalospiraceae; genus DRMK01. The sequence goes on along the minus strand of JAJRUV010000181.1, from coordinate 384 downwards.
GTTGGTTTTGACCTGCCTGTTCACCTAATGGGTGAATCATGCTATAGCGAAAATTGTACGCTTGCGAGGACGCAGGGCAAGCACACACTTCACACCATCCAACTGCGGTTTCCAGAATTATAGCAACAACTAATACCTGTGGCGATCCGCTCATAGTGCACCACCACTCCCATAGCCTGTTTATTCGTCTCGATTAAAGGTTAAAACCACCGCCTTTAGGCGGTCAGATTTATCTGCGATACTGGCCGTTAGCATTATTGAAGGTGCTAAGGTATGGAATATCGCTACGGTAGTCACACGGTTTACAAGATTCAGTATCATTTTGTATTTGTTACGAAATATAGATATCAGGTTCTCAAGGGTGATGTAGGTTTGAAGGCGCGG
>JAJRUV010000180.1 GCA_024277595.1 Gammaproteobacteria bacterium | reverse complement strand
TGGCTGAACGGCATGGAGGTGACGCAGTTCACCTATTTCCAGCAGGTGGGGGGGCTGGACTGCTACCCCGTCAGCGGTGAGATCACCTATGGCCTGGAGCGTATCGCCATGTACCTGCAGGGGGTGGACAGCATCTATGATCTGGTGTGGACAAAAGGCAGTGAAGAACAGGCCAACCCGGTCACCTATGGCGACGTATTCCACCAGAACGAAATGGAGATGTCCCGCTACAATTTCGAGCACGCCGACGTTCCCGCCCTGTTTGCCGGTTTTGAGTCTTGCGAGCAGCAGAGCCAGACGCTGGTAGAGACTGGTCTGCCGCTGCCCGCCTACGAGATGGCGCTCAAGGCGTCACACCTGTTCAACCTGCTGGACGCCCGCCATGCTATTTCGGTCACCGAGCGCCAGCGTTATATCCTGCGGGTGCGGGCGTTGTCACGCGCCGTTGCCCAGGCCTATTACGAAACGCGGCAAGCACTGGGCTTTCCCCTGCGAACCAGTTCAGACAGCACTGAAACAGCATCAGCAGTTACCCCACCACCTACCGGAAAGGGCGAAGCGCGTGATTTTCTCATCGAGATTGGCACTGAAGAGTTACCGCCCAAGGCGTTGCGCCAGTTGTCTGCAGCATTCGGCGAACAGATCCGTAACGGGCTGGAAAAGGCAAATCTGCAATTTGCTGACATCAAGACTTTTGCCACCCCACGGCGGCTGGCCGTATTGGTCAGCGAACTTGATGATCAGCAGTCGGACAGTGCCATCGAACGGCGTGGCCCGGCCATCACTGTCTCCTTCGACGAGGAAGGCTGTCCCACCAAGGCAGCACTCGGCTTTGCCGCCAGCTGCGGTGTGACTGTTGAGGAGCTTGAAAAGCTGGAGAGTGACAAGGCCGCCTGGCTGGTGTTTCGCAGCATGGAATCCGGCCAACCGGCCGCCAGCCTGATTCCGGAAATTGTGCAAACCGCCCTGAAACAGTTGCCGATCCCCAAACGGATGCGCTGGAGTGACCGCCGCGCCGAATTTGTGCGCCCTGCGCATTGGATAGTGTTGCTGCATGGCGAGCAGCTTATTGATGCCAACATTCTGGATCTTCCCAGCGGTCGGGAGACCCGGGGCCACCGCTTCCACCAGCCGGAATCCCTCTATATCGCTACCCCGGCAGATTACGAGGAGCTGCTTCACACCAAAGGCCGGGTAATTGCTGATTTTGAACGGCGCAGGCAGGCAATCCACGCACAGGTACAGGAAGCGGCCACCAAACTTGGCGGATCAGCAGTAATCGACGACAATTTGCTGGACGAGGTCACCGCCCTGGTGGAGTGGCCTGTTGCCATCGCGGGAAATTTCGACCCCCGTTTTCTCGATATCCCCGCCGAAGCGCTTGTCTCGTCCATGAAAGGGCATCAGAAATATTTTCATATGGTGGATAAACAGCAGAGGCTGCTGCCCCACTTCATAACTGTCAGCAATATCGACAGCCGGGAGCCGGAACAGGTGCGCAAAGGCAACGAGCGAGTGATAGCGCCACGCCTCAGCGATGCTGAATTTTTCTGGAATCAGGATCGCAAAACCAGGCTGGCAGACCGGCTCGATGCACTGAAGCAGGTTCTGTTTCAGAAACAGTTGGGTACCCTTTACGACCGAGCAACGCGCATCAGCCGGCTGACCAGTGCACTGGCTCGCAGCAGCGGCACCGATCCGGAGCAGGCGGAGCGCGCCGGCCTGCTGTGCAAATGCGATCTGATGACCGAGATGGTGGGTGAGTTTCCCGAGCTGCAGGGGATAATGGGGCGTTACTACGCCCTGCATGATGGCGAGGACAGAAAGGTAGCGCAGGCACTGGAGGAACAGTACCTGCCCCGTTTCGCCGGAGATCGGCTGCCGGGAACGCCGACCGGCCAGCTACTCTCCATCGCCGACAAGCTCGATTCACTGGTGGGAATCTTCTCCATTGGCCAGGCTCCCACCGGAGACAGGGATCCCTTCGCCCTGCGCCGCGCCGCCTTGGGTGCACTGCGCATCATCATCGAGTACAGTCTCGATATCGATCTGGATGCAGCACTCTCCCAGGCAGCCAGAAACCACACTCACAATTTCGTGCCGGACGAGATCACCGATCAGGTATTCTGTTTCATGATGGAGCGGCTGCGTGGTTACTACCAGGATCAGGGGTATGCCGCCGATCTGTTCGATGCGGTGCTGACCCGGCGCCCGACCCGGCCCGGCGACTTCGACCGGCGACTGCGGGCACTGGCCGCATTCCGCAAGTTGCCGGAAGCGGAGAGCCTGGCTGCGGCCAACAAGCGCATCAGCAATATACTGCGCAAAACGGAAGGGGAGCTGCCACAACAGATCGATACAAAACTGTTGCAGGATGAGGCAGAGAAACGGCTCGCCCGAGCCGTGGCGGAGATGGAGGAAAGCGTGCTGCCGCTGTTCCGGCAGCAGGATTACGAACAGGCGCTGACACAACTGGCCGCACTGCGCGCCCCGGTGGATGATTTCTTCGATCAGGTGCTGGTAATGGCGGAGGACAATGCCCTGCGCAACAATCGACTGGCACTGCTGGAACGGCTGCACAACCTGTTCCTGCAGGTAGCCGAGCTGTCACGACTGCAATAACCGCATGAGCTATCTCCGTTCCTTTCTGTTCAGTATCGGCATGCTGGTCTCAATGCTATTTGTCTCCGTGGCAGGAGTTGTCCTTTATCTTCTGTTCGCCCCCTTTACCATCCGCTACCGGTTTATTACCCAGTGGAGCAGATTCACACTCTGGTGGCTGAAACTGACCTGCGGAATCGATTATCAGGTGGAAGGGCGGGAGCATATCCCGGATCAACCGGCCATCCTGTTCTGCAAACATCAATCCACCTGGGAGACACTGGCTCTGCAGCGGCTCTTTCCTCCCCTGGTATGGGTGCTGAAACAGGAGCTGATGTGGCTGCCACTGTTCGGCTGGGCCATAGCCACCCTGAAACCCATCGCCATCGATCGCAATGCTGGGCGTAAAGCCGTCAAGAAAATTATCGAGATTGGCACACAACGACTACATAACGGCTTGTGGGTAGTCATTTTTCCGGAAGGAACCCGGGTTCCTCCCGGTCAAACAAAACGTTTCGGCGTGGGCGGCGCACTGCTGGCGGAAAAAAGCGGTTACCCGGTCGTCCCCGTTGCCCACAACGCCGGCAAACTCTGGCCGCGCCGGGCGTTTTTGAAAAAACCCGGTACAGTAAAAGTCATTATCGGCCCACCCATCGAGAGCAAGGGACGCTCTGCCAGCGAAATCAATATACTTGCACAACAATGGATCGAGGCCACCATGACCCGGATTGAGAACACCCCCTGAGCCTCCCGGCACCAATTTACAGAGTATAATAGTCCTGTGCAAACAAATTATTCTATCCACCAACACAGCGAAAGGTAGCACTATGCAAAACGGTATGTCTTTAAAGCAGTATCTGGTAAATCAGCAGCACAGCGGCACGGATATCGCCACCGACCTCATCGATCTGATTTGTGAAACAGCAGTGACCTGCAAGGAGATCACCGCCAAAATCGACCGTGCATCGCTGGAGGGTGCGCTCGGTGTCGCCGGTTCCGAAAACGTGCAGGGAGAGGAGCAGAAGAAACTGGACATCATCACCAACGACGTGATGTACGAACACCTCAGTACCACTGGCCTGCTGGCGGGTATGGGCTCTGAAGAGGTGGATGAGCCGATGATGATCCCGGATCAGTATCCACGGGGGCAGTACCTCATCTATTTCGACCCCCTGGATGGCTCTTCCAACATTGACGTCAATATCTCTGTCGGCACCATCTTCTCCATCGTCAAGGCGCCGCACGGAACCGACACCCCCAGCCTCGACGACTTCCATCAGAACGGCACCGAACAGATCGCCTCCGGCTTCTGTGTCTACGGCC
>JAJRUV010000179.1 GCA_024277595.1 Gammaproteobacteria bacterium | reverse complement strand
CCTCACCATTACTGCCACTGGTTGCTGTACCGGGTGTCAGGGAAGTCCCACCGACTCCGGTATCCAGAGAAAACGTCACATCTGTTCCGGCTACCGGGCCCCCGGTCGAATCCACAACCCTGAAAATGACAGTGGAGGTCTCCGGCAATCCAAGACCACCTGTGCCCTGCAAACCAATCAGCTGAGGCGTTACTGAAACGAATTCAATCGAACCCACCTGCGCACCCGCAACCGTCACCGTACCTGTTGCAGTCAACACCACTCCGCTGATCGTTGCGCTGGCCGTGACAACATCATCACCACTGCAGCCGGTCGCAACATAAGTTGAAGTAACGATACCGGTGACGTTGTCGACAGGGCTTTCAAGCGTAGCCAATCCCTGTGCAGCACACACTGATGAAAATGTGACACTGACAGCTTCTGCATAAAGCAACCCGTCAATATCGAAAGTAACCGTTAATGTGGTACTGCCGCCCGCAGCCAGATTGGCGGATGCCAATTCTATCGTTCCTTGTTGAAAGGAAGCACCGGTACCACTACCAAGCTGGACTACGCCCAAACCTGTGCCGGCACCGCCACTTGGGGCGCCGCCACCCGCGCCGCCGGGCCCGAGTATGGTATCGCCACCACCACTGCAGGCGGAAATAGAAACCACCAGCAGGCAAAACAAAAAAGAAAGCAGCTTCTTCATGTACTGTAATCCTCTACATACCCCCCATCGGGGTTAATTCCCTAGTTGATGATTGAGCCTTCTTTTATTATTTTCGGGGTCACAAATATCAGTAGTTCCGTCCTCTTCGATCTGACGCGAGTTGACTTGAACAAAGCCCCCAGGAACGGAATATCGCCAAGATAAGGTACTTTCGTTTCATCTTCTGTCAGTTCAGTCTCGTAAATGCCACCCAGAACAACTGTCTGTCCGTTGTTCACCAATACCTGCGTCTCAATCGAACGTGTATCGATGCTGGGAATCGAACCACCGAGTGAATCGCTGACCACTCTGCCGATGCTGTCCTTGGTGACCAGCAAGTCCATGATGATGCGGTCATCCGGGGTGATTTGCGGTGTTACTGTAAGACTCAGCACAGCTTCTTTGAACTGTACTGTCGTTGCACCACTTGATGCCGATTGCTGGTATGGAATCTCCACGCCCGACTTGATAATGGCTTGCTTCTGGTTGGCAGTAATAATGCGTGGTGATGAAATCACCTCGCCGTTGCCTTCCGCCTGCATGGCAGAAAGCTCAAGATCAACCAGAAAATCATCATCCAGTATCGCCACCGCCAGTTGACCTGCGGGGCTGGCGATCGGCAAATTCACGCCAAACCGGTCATTCAGTGTTGGTAAGGTTACGGGAAATGGTGAACCGTTGGCATTAATATTGGCGATGCCCGATTGAACGATGTCGTCATTCCCTTCGGCGGAACCGGTAACCGATACCAGACCATTTCCAGACCGGTCATCCACGGCCGTCACACCCCAACGGGTACCCAGATCCCTGCTGAATGTGTCGCTGACTATGACAATCCTTGCCTGGATGAGCACCTGGCGCACCGGAATATCCAGTGTTGTCACCAGTCGGCGAATGGCTGCAATCCGCTCGGCGGTATCCTGCAACAACAGTGTATTGGTGCGCTCATCAATGCCAATCGAGCCACGCTCGGAAAGCATGAAATTAACACCTGCTTGCTGGATCAGGCTGGCAAGATCTGCAGCCTTGGCGTAATTAACCTGCAGGAATTCCGAGGTCAGCGGCTCAAGTTTGCTGATTTCCTTGCGCGATTCAAGGTCTGCCTTCTCCCGCGCTGCGATTTCTTCCCGGGGTGCGACAATAATAACATTGCCGTTTTCCCGCATATCCAGACCTTTGGTGGCCAGAACAATATCCAGAGCCTGGTCCCAGGGAACACTCTGCAGGCGCAGCGTGACATTGCCCTGGACCGTATCAGCGACGATAATATTCCTGCCGCTGACATCTGCCAGTAATTGCAACACCGCGCGGGTCTCAATATCCTGAAAATTCAGTGTCAGCCGCTCACCCGAATAGTCACGTTCAGCGCTGTACAGTGAAACCTGTATTTCCTGTTCTTCCTCAATTACGGGTTGTACTTCTACAGTAAATACCGTGTCAGACTGATAAGCCAGCTCCTCGAATGGCGTAGTCGCTGCAATAATGAGCCGCGTATCGTTGCCAACACGCACTATGTCAACTGTGTTGACAGGCGTGGCAAAATCCATGACGTCCAGACGCTTCAACAACGCGTCCGGGAGTTCCGCACCAATAAAATTGACAATAATATTACCGGCTTCCTGTCGTACATCCACCGGAATGCCGGCATCTGACATTGAAATGATGACACGTCCACCACCACTGCTTGAGCGGCGAAAATCAACAGCCTCGATTCTCTGGCTGCCCGCCGCGGTACCCGAAGAGCCGGGAGCCGACCTGACAGAATCAAATGCGGTCACTGCCGCTGGCTCGGATGTGTCCCCACCCAGAGTCACATAAACATCATTGCCCGAAGCCCGCATCTGGTAGGAAACCATTGTATCGAGGTTGAGCACCACCCGGGTTCGCCCGTTTGCCTCGGCAGCAAGGATTGTATCCAGCACACCGATACCCACGTCCTTGCGGCGGGATTTCAGCCCCAGCGATGTACCTCGGAGATCCAGTGCGATCCGTGCAGGCGAATCAATAGTAAAACTCAGTGGCTCCGGAGCCGGGCCTGACAACATCAGCCGCAACTCGATCTTGTTGCCGGGTAATGCATGAACCTGTATGTCCTGCAAACTAATACCCGACTCCTCGGCTACAGCCGTAGAAATCCCCGCCAGTGCCAGCATCGCTCCACAGAACAATACCTGCAGCATCGCTGCCACTTTTTGTCCGGTGGTGTCAGCCTTTTTTGGCCTACCTGTGCTCATCATTCAAATACTCCCACAGTCTCCCCAAGGGGCGTCAGTTACTCAGCCCGATTGCTGCAGACCGATTGAAAAATCCCCCGATGCCATCCGCAACGAGTTCCTCTATCGATATTTCCGATTCGGTGACCGCCACTATGCGCCCATCGTTCTGACCAATATAATTTCCAGGCTGCACCCGGTGCACCAACGAATCCCTGGTCTGAACCAAAGCATAGGTCTGGCCATCTGTTTCCAGCGTCCCGACCATCTCCAGAGAATCCAGCGGGAACTGCTCCAGGTATTCCTTGTTCCGGTTTTCAATGGGTTGCGGGCCCGTTGGCTGACCACCGGACGCTGTTTGCTGAACCGGGGCAAATGGTGAGCGCCTGCCTGAAGCCTGATAAGTATAGGTTTCATAGGGCTTGATTTGCGGTAATGCTTCGATACGTCCGCCAGGACGCGCCTTGGTGTCATCAATATAGCTTTGCAGATCAGACATATCGTTCGAACACCCGGACACCAGCACAACTGTCAACAGCAGTGAAGCGACCGCGGAAAATCTTGCTGCAGGATTCTTCTTCATCATCCCTCGTCAACCGCTTCGTCTTCGTCCAGATAACGGTAGGTTTTCGCCGTTACGTTCAACACGAGGTCATCAAAATCAGCATCCCCGCCCTGTCCCGAAATTTCCACATCGTGCAAAGTCACAATACGCGGTAATGCAGCGACATCGCTGACAAACTGCCCAAACTCGTGATAGTTCCCTCTCAGCCGAATCTTGATGGGCTTTTCGGCATAAAACTCTTTGAAGTTCTCGTCCATCGGCTGGAAAAGATCTTCCTGCAGCCCGGCCGCCAGCCCCGTCTGTGATATATCGACCAGCAGGTTGGGGATTTCGGTTTTACCCGGCAACTGCCTGAGCATTGTGCCGAAGGAACGCTCGATCTCGGCGAGCTGGTCACGATAAGCACTAAAATTAGCGGCCTTTCTTTGTTTGGACTCAAAAGAAGATCGTAATTCCTGTTCTTCCGTCTGTGCCCGCTCAAGACGGGGCATTTGTTTCTCATATACGAGAAAGTAGGAACCCGCGATTACAATGACGAAAAAAAACAAACCAACAAATAATGCCCGAAAAACAAGCGGCCAGCGCCCAATATCGCTGGTATCCAGGCTTTGCAGTTGATCGAGAAAGTTCATTCTGCTTCCTCCGCTGCTTCAGTCGAAACCTGCCTGGCAAAAACCGTGAACTCGCTCGCCCGGGTGCCATCGCTGTTGCGACCCTCGCGAACCTGCACAACATCAAGATCAGGTTCTGTCAACCAGTCCGATGCATTGATATTTCTCATCAGCGCAGATACCCGGGTATTGGATTCGGCGGTACCCCTGATCTCAATACGCCGTCCGGATTGCCTGACCTCGGTAAGATGGGTGCCATCAGGCAGGGTATTCACCAGCTCTTCAAAGACATGAACAATCTCTGGCCGGCTGCGCTGCAGCTCCTCAATAATTTCCATTCTTGCCAGCAGACGGTCTTTCTTGTCCTCAAGTTCAAGGATTTCCTCGATTCGTTTATTCAGCGCAGAAATCTCTGTCTTGAGAAGGTCGTTGCGAGCCTTTTGCTGATCAACAATGTCGTTCATTGCCAGATGCCCGAGCAGCACAATGAGCCCGCCTACGGCCAATGCAATGCCCATCGCAACAAAAAACTCCAGACGACGTTTTTGTCGCTGCTCATCGCGCCATGGCAATAAATTAATACGAGGCATGTCAGTCAAAACTCCTGAGAGCCAGCCCGCAGGCTGTCAACAATGCTGTCGCATCCTTGCGAACACCGTGCGCCTTGGCTCTTGATGACAATTTCATCTCGCCCAGGGGATCTCCCACTGCTGCGGGAATGCCCACCTTGCTCGATATCAAATCTGCAACGCCGGGAATATTGGCACAACCACCACAAACCAGAATTTGATCAGGCTGATCGCGACCGCCGCCTGAAGCCAGAAAGAACTGTAATGAGCGACTCACCTGCTGCGTCATATCATCTATGAACGGATCCAACACCTCGGGCTGGTAGTTGCTGGGCAAACCACCTTCCTTCTTGGCGCGACCAGCGTCTTCAAGGCTCAATCCGTAGGTACGCATGATCTCCTCGGTCAACTGCTGCCCGCCGAAAGAAAAATCTCTTGTATAAATGACCCGCATGTCCTTGAGAACACTGAACGTCGTATTGCTGGCGCCGAAGTCTACCACCGCAATCTGTTGATTAATGCCACCTTCCGGCATTTGATGAGCCAGTAACATACAGGCATTCTCAAGTGCAAAGGCCTCAACATCTACGACTTTTGGTATCAGGCCGGCTGCTTCGACTGCAGCGCGTCGGTGGTCTACATTCTCGGTTCGTGTTGCAACCAGTAATACATCCCACATATCCGGGTCATTTGCGGACTCGCCCATGATCTCAAAGTCAAAGCTGACTTCTTCCATGGGAAAGGGAATATATTGATCAGCCTGCAGCTCTACCTGGCCTTCCATTTCATTTTCGCCCAGGCTGCGAGGCATCTGAATGACTTTGGTAATTGCCGCATCGCCATTGATCGCCAGCGCAACTTCCCTGGTTTTGGTGCCGGAACGCTTGACAGCACGGCGAATCGCCTCACCCACAGCCTCGGCATCAACAATACTCTTCTCATTGATCGAATTCGGAGGTGTAGCCTCCGCCGCATAGCCTTCCACACGGAATCCTCTGCCACTTTGAACCAGCTCGATGAGCTTGATCGATGAGGTAGTTATGTCAAGTCCGATCAAGGACTTGGTTCGAGACCCGAATACCACACCTTTTTCCTTCTAAGTCCGAAGTTTGCGACAAGATTCTGGCCTAATGCCTTAGGAAGCCTATTTAACTATATATCAGCAAAGATATAAACTAAATATGACCCCGTTCACAATAAAGTCAGAACCCAACTTGTTGCCTGGCTTCCAGATACGGATATTGATAGCGGCAATATTGAAAATACTGCCTGATCAGAGTGAAATGACAAGAAGCCCGAATAATATCAAGACAGCACACATCACCCTGTTGAAATAGTTCAATCAGGTGATCCGGCAGCCCCGCTATCATAGGATTGGCTCCTCCATGACGTCTCACCACGACCGTCACCGCCCAATATATTCCCGTAGACCGGTAGCTTTGCGTCCCCGCTTTTCAGCAGGTTTGCCCAAAAACCGCCGCTAATATGCATAATCACCCTCAACAACGCAAGGGAATGCATCCGCTTTTCATATGAATATACTCAAGCGAGTCCTGCCCGCCCTTCTGGGGCTTGGTTTGGCAGCAATTATCGCCGGCCTGACGGTCATCCTCGGCGCCTATTTCTATCTCAAGCCGGGCCTTCCATCAGCGGAAACGCTGCGCGAAGTGAAGCTTCAGACACCTCTGCGGATTTATTCAAGAGATGGCCGATTAATGGCGCAAATCGGTGAAAAGCGGCGCACACCCACTGAATACGCAGATATTCCTGATATCGTCATCAGGGCATTTCTTGCCGCGGAAGATGATCGCTTTTTCGAGCACCCGGGATTCGACTACCAGGGAATACTGCGCGCTGGATTCAGCCTGCTGCGCACTGGTGTCCGGAGTCAAGGTGGCAGCACGATTACACAGCAACTGGCTACGGTGTACTTTTTTACCCGAGAACGCACCTTCGAGCGAAAAGCGAAAGAACTATTCCTGGCTCTGCGCATTGAAAGTGAATTCTCAAAAGAAGAAATCCTCTCGCTATACCTGAACAAGATATTTTTTGGCCAACGCGCCTATGGCATTGGTGCGGCAGCGGAGGTCTATTTCGGCAAGCCGCTGGTGGAGCTTAGCCTTGCGGAAGTGGCAACGATTGCCGGGCTGCCCAAAGCGCCCTCTACGCTGAACCCCGTATCGAACCCGAGACTCGCAACGGCACGGCGCAGCTATGTACTTCGACGGATGCTTGAATTGCAATTTATCAACCCGGAAGAATACCGGCGAGCCATGGACACTCCGATGGAGTCTCATTTGCACGGGCCAATTATTGAGCTTCGAGCCCCATACGTCACCGAGATGGTTCGTGCCGAGATGGTAGGGAAATTCGGATTAAGTGCATATTCTGATGGCTATAAAGTATTCACCACCATAGACAGCCACCTGCAGTCAGCAGCGCAGCTTAGCCTGCGCAAAGCTTTGCTCGAATATGATCGCCGGCACGTATACCGTGGTCCGGTAGCTCGAAATGTGCTGCAGCCACTAAAAACTCAACCATCCGAAAATACTGCTAAGGGAGCTGCGACACCGGAACCAGCAGATCAGGACATGCAGCTGCAAGAGCTGCTCGCCGGGTATCCGGTATACCGCGATATGCATCTGGCAGTAGTGCTGAACCTTGCCGAGGACAATTCTGCACAATTTTTCGTTCGTAACTCAGGCCGACAAACCCTGCCATGGGACAGAATAAAGTGGCGATTCTGGGAAAATGACAACACGGTTGGCAATGCACAGCAGTCTGTGGACGAAATTCTGGCTGTCGGGGATCTTGTCTACCTGCTGCGCACCGTTGATGGCGGCTGGCAACTTGCTCAAATGCCGGAAGTCCAGGGAGCTTTTGTCGCGATGGACCCTCTCGACGGTGCAACCGCGGCACTCACCGGCGGCTTTGATTTTTTTGCCAGCAAGTTCAACCGGGCAGTTCAGGCGAAACGGCAACCCGGCTCCAACTTCAAGCCCTTCGTCTACTCGGCAGCACTGGAAAATGGTTTCACTGTGGCGTCTGTGGTCAATGATGCCCCCGTAGTATTCGCTGATGAAACTCTGGAGGATACCTGGCGCCCCGAAAACTATTCCCGCCGGTTTCATGGCCCCACACGAATGCGGGAAGGGCTGGTCAAATCCATCAACCTCGTTTCAGTCCGTCTGCTGCTCGGGATGGGCATCAGGGCAACACTGAAACATATTCGCCCATTTGGTTTTCCTCCCAGCGCCCTGCCACGAGACCCGTCGCTGGCACTGGGAAGCGGCGGAGCGTCCCCGTGGGATATTGCCAGCGGCTATACCGCTTTTGCCAATGGCGGCTATCACGTAGAACGCTACCTGGTCGAGCGCATCGAGGACTCAACCGGGAATGTCGTGTTCGAAGCCAACCCTCGTTATGTTTGCGCTACTTGCGCACCAGTTCCGGAACCGGCGCCCGTTGACCCGGCAATAATCGCCCTGGGCCAATTCGAAGCAACCGGGGCAACAACAGATGAGAAAAACGAGAACAGCGAAAGCTCGCTGCAATTACCCGAAACCGAAGTACCCTTCTATTCCGATGCTACCCAGATGATTGCCAATGCCACTGACTGGCGACCTGACGCTGAGGAAACCCCGAAGTTTTTCGACGATTCCGAAGCCGCTCCGCGTATCATTTCGCAGCAAAATGCCTATCTCATATACGACATGATGCGAGATGTGATTCGCCGTGGTACCGGCCGCCGCATCCGGGAACTGGGCCGTAAGGATCTGGCCGGCAAGACCGGCACATCCAACGAAAGACGGGATACCTGGTTCAGTGGTTTCAACGGAGATATCGTGGCAACCGCCTGGGTAGGATTTGATCAGGAGCGCTCACTCGGCGCTACAGAGGAAGGCAGTCGAACTGCTTTGCCTGTCTGGAAATATTTCATGACCGAGGCATTGGCTGGTACGCGGGATGCCACTATCCCGAGACCCCCTGGTCTGGTTACCGTACGTATTTCAGCGCAGACCGGGCAGCTGGCTCCCGCCGGCTACCCGGACGCAATATTCGAGCTGTTTCGTGAAGACCATGTGCCCACCGAAATTGCGGAGAGCCGCATCGACCCTGTTAACGGGCAGTTACCGGATTCCGAACAGGAAGGTGACGATATATTCTAAGATCCCTCTATTGGGAACCCTCTATTGGCGTTCTTCTACCGAAGTGTAGTCCCGGGCGGTTGGACCGGTATATAACTGTCGGGGACGACCGATGCGACCGTTCGGATCAGTGATCATTTCACGCCAGTGCGATACCCAGCCGACGGTTCTTGCTATGGCGAACATCACCGTGAACATCGAGGTAGGCAGCCCCAGCGCCCGGTAGATAATTCCGGAATAAAAGTCAACATTGGGATACAGCTTTTTCTCGACGAAATAGCTGTCCTTCAACGCTATTTCCTCCAGACGCAGGGCCAGATCAAACAGAGGTGTATCAACTCTGCCCAAAGATGCCAGCACGTCATGACATGCATCCCTGATCAAGGTGGCTCGCGGGTCAAAGTTCTTGTATACCCGGTGACCAAACCCCATTAGCCGGAACGGATCATCCTTGTCTTTTGCCTTCGCGATGTATTCCGGGATCCTGTCTACCGACCCGATCTCTTCCAGTTGATTAAGCACCGCTTCATTAGCGCCACCATGTGCGGGGCCCCACAAAGCCGCAATGCCTGCGGCAATTGCCGAGTAGGGATTCGCGCCGGAGCTGCCTGCCAGTCTGACTGTTGAGGTACTGCAATTCTGTTCATGGTCAGCATGGAGAATGAATAACAGATCCAGTGCTTTAGCAGCAATCGGATCAATCTGATACTTTTCGGCCGGCACAGCAAATAACATTCGCAGCAGATTCGATGTGTAATCAAGATTATTTCTTGGATACATGAATGGCTGCCCGGCTGTGTGCTTGTAAGCAGCGGCGGCGATGGTAGGCAGCTTGGCGATAATCCGATGGGCGAAAATGTCGCGGTGGCGGGGATCATGGATGTCAGTCGTATCGTGATAAAAAGCCGACATTGAGCCGACAACCCCGGCCACCATGGCCATTGGATGAGCATCGTGATGAAACCCGTCAAACAGCCGCAACATGGTTTCGTTGATCATCGTATGGGTACGAATGGAATGCGAAAATGCATCGAGCTTGTCCTGCGTCGGCAATTCACCGTATAACAGCAGATAACAGACTTCGAGAAACGAACTTTTCGTAGCCAGCTGTTCTACCGGATAGCCCCGATAAAGCAGAATTCCCTTGCCACCATCAATATAGGTAATCTGACTTTCGCAGCTCGCTGTCATCCCGTAACCAGGATCGTAGGTAAATACACCTCGTTCTGCGTACAGGTTGGAAATATCAACAACATCCGGCCCAATACTGGGTGTATGGACGGCTAACTCAACCTGATGGTCGGAGTCTGGCGCATGTAATACGAATTTTTTGTCGCTCATAGGCCCAAATCACTGTGTAATAGAAACGGTCAGGATTCGCGCTGCCAGATATACCAGCAGGCGAGCCGACTATTATAGATTACGCTGAGGAGAAAAGGGGGACTCAAAACGAGAGATCTGGTCCGGGAAACTACTTACTCGAAAGAACGAACCTCACATTCCGTATTTACGACGGAATTTATCAACCCGGCCAGCCGTATCCATGATTTTTTGCTTACCTGTGTAAAATGGATGACACGATGAACAAATATCAATGTGCAACTCTTCTTGAAGTGTTGACTTGGTCGCGAACTCATTTCCACAACTACACACTACTTTTATTTCCTGATACTGCGGATGAATTTCGGGTTTCATAGCTCTGGGTTCCTGTTGGCGGAACATCACATTATTGAATGGGGCGCGAAGCATAGCCACTCAGCAGGGGTCTGGCAAGGGGCAGAGGACACTCCTGGCTCCGGATGAGGTGATTGCGGCTTTTTATCCACAAAATCTGTGGATAACTCTGTGGATTAATAGGTGCACTTCGACCGTAACAGGCTGTCAGGCCAGCAAAACCGGCTTTTTGATCAAGATTTAACCAATATCATTATTAGCTGTAAAAACAGAGTGTTACCGAACAATCGGAACAACAGCTCTCAGCAGCAAGTGGCTATGTGTATGAAATCTGTGGAAACAGCACCAGCTGTGCATAACATCAGGACGCTGCTTCCTCCGAAGTCGATCCAGCTGAACTGATTTCCTCCACCAACGCCCGCACCGCCATACCGCGATGACTGCGTTGATTTTTTTCTGCTGCAGTGAGTTCTGCTGCCGCTCGGCCCGAGACTCTGTCTACAAATACCGGGTCGTAACCAAAGCCTCCCGTACCCTGTGGAGATGTACTGATCAGCCCTTCCCAGACCCCTTCCGCACAGTGATGTGCTTCGTCAGGGCTCACAACAACCAGCACGCAGCGAAACCTTGCACCTCGGCCTGAATCCGGTATACCGGCCATCTCGACCAGCAATTTCTCCAGATTTTCGATATCACTGGCCTGCTCACCAGCATACCGGGAAGACCGGACACCCGGAGCGCCACCGAGTGCATCAACTTCCAGCCCTGAATCATCAGCAATCGCCCGAAGACCGGAGATTCTGGCCGCATGGCGAGCTTTGAGCAGTGCATTTTCCAGAAAAGTTTCGCCAGTCTCTTCTACGGCTTCGATACCGAAGCACGATTGCGGAATCAGGTCGAAGGTATCACCAAGCATCCGCTGCAGTTCTGCCAGCTTGCCCGGGTTGTCAGTTGCTACTACCAGCTTCTCGGGACTCATCTTCCAGGACCAGGATGTATCGTCGCAAGATCAATGAGCACGATTAGCCCCGCCAGGCATCCAGCGCACTGGACTGTGCTGTCATGACTGTTCTGATTCCATGTTCGGCAAGAGTCAGTAACTCATCCAGTTCATCACGGCGAAAAGCATGCCCTTCCGCAGTCCCCTGAATCTCAATAAAAGCACCTGCTTCGTTCATAACCACATTCATATCAGTTTCAGCAGATGAGTCCTCGGTATAATCCAGATCAAGCATCGGCATGCCTTCACAAATTCCCACAGAGATGGCGCCAATTTGACCGTGCAGGGGGTTTTTCCTGATGACACGCTGTGTGATCAGCTTCTCGACCGCCATGACCAGCGCGATATAACCACCGGAAATGGATGCAGTACGGGTACCACCATCTGCCTGCAATACATCGCAATCCAGTGTAATACTGCGCTCCCCCAGTGCCTGCAGATCAACGACAGCCCGCAACGAACGTCCTATCAGGCGCTGAATTTCCAGTGTTCTGCCCGATTGCTGACCCCGGCGTGCTTCACGGCCTGAGCGAGTATGTGTTGCCCGAGGCAACATCCCGTACTCAGCGGTTACCCAACCCTGACGTTGCCCACGCAAGAATCCTGGCACACCATCTGTAACACTTGCGGTGCAAAGCACCCGCGTATTACCAAAAACCGCGAGCACGGATCCCTCTGCATGACAGGTATAGTCAGTGATAAAACTCACTTCCCTGGCTTCTCCTGCGGCTCGACCGCTGATCCGATTGCAAACGGACTGGTCACGACTATTCATTGTTAACCCCTTCCCAGAAATTGCAGCGCAACGGCAGAGG
Source organism: Gammaproteobacteria bacterium (assembly GCA_024277595.1). Lineage (GTDB taxonomy): Bacteria > Pseudomonadota > Gammaproteobacteria > Thiohalospirales > Thiohalospiraceae > DRMK01. The sequence continues at coordinate 33,134 of JAJRUV010000179.1, read as the reverse complement.
TATTGTCGCTGTGAGGATTGTTTTGTCGCACCGCCTGCTCGCCAAGTCGCTGCAGGCCTTTACTCAAAGACTCTCCGTTTTGCCCCGGTGTGGAAAAATCATCATCAGTCAATCCAGACCAGAATCCGTCGGAACAGCACAGCAAAATATCCATGGGCAGTAATGGTTTTTGCCGGGTCACTGTCATGCCAGGCAAAGTAAAATCACCACCGAGACAACACTCGACGAAGTTACGCATCGGGTGATCCATTATCTCGTCTTCGGCAATCAGCCCTTCCTGCAACAATAGCTCAACATGGCTGTGGTCTCTGGTGCGCTCCAGTATCTGCTGGTCGCGGAGATGGTAGATGCGACTATCTCCGACATGGGCCCAATAGGCCGAATTGTCCTGCACCAGGCACAGTGTACAAGTCGCCCTTGGCCGGGACTCCACAGATTGATCATCCCCAAGATCGACAAGCGCCTGATGGGCTGTAGCAATCGCCTGGTGAAGAAACCCCTGTGGATCAAAAACAGGCTGCTTCACCTTCCCGAATTCCTTTGTCAGGGTAGCAACAGATACCTCAGCGGCCAGCGCTCCATCTGCATGGCCACCCATACCATCAATGACAATTAACAGAACGGATTCATCGCCCTGGATGATCGCAACACGATCCTGATTCTCTTCCCGGTCACCGAGCAAGCTCAGCTCTGCGTACTCAACCTGCAAACCTGATCTCCTTTGCCAAGCCAGAATATTGTTATCAATATAGAGTTAATATACCGGCATATTTTTATCAATGTCGCCGGCGGGGGGCAGTGTAAGCCCCTGAGCGAGCCAGCGCACTCACATTTTACGATAAGCGGAAAATAATCCAATGATCAAAAGCATGACCGGCTTCGCACGCAGCGAGGTCAATATTCCGGATGGCCAACTGGTCTGGGAGGTAAGATCCGTTAATCATCGCTATCTTGACCAGCAGTTCCGTCTCCCCGAGGGGTTTCGTGCTATGGAACCGGAGCTAAAGGCAATTGCCAGCAAACGCTTCAGCCGGGGAAAGCTTGATAGTACGCTCAGTTTTTCCTATCAATCCAGCCGCAAGCCACAAATCACAGTTAATCTCCAGTTTGCACAGGAACTGGTTCGTCATGCCGAGACACTGAACCAGCAACTATCCAAACCCGGCAGCGTTGATCCGGTTGCCATCTTGCGCTGGCCCGGTGTTGTTCTGGAAGATGAAGCTCAGGCCGAGACATTATTCCCGGATATTCTGGCTGGCTTCCTGGCAGCCATGGATGAACTTGCTGCGAACAGGGTGCGCGAGGGAGCTCACATCGAGGAAATGCTGAAAACCCGCTGTGAACAGGTCACACGGATTGTTGCCGCTGTGCAGCAGCGAATTCCCGAGGTGCTCGACTCGATTCAGAAGCGCCTGACCGAGCGGGTTCAGTCCCTGGTGGATAACCCGGATCAGGATCGTCTGGAGCAAGAGCTGGTCATGATGGCAAAAAAGCTCGATGTCAGCGAGGAGCTTGATCGGCTGGTTGCGCATGTGGCTGAGGTCATGGAGGCTATTAACAGTGATGCTCCGGTTGGTCGCCGGCTGGATTTCCTGATGCAGGAATTTAACCGGGAAGCCAACACGCTGGCATCCAAGTCTGCTGATACGGAGACCACGAAACAGGCGATTGAGCTCAAGGTTCTGATTGAGCAGATGCGCGAGCAGATACAAAACGTGGAATAACCATGCAGGCCGGAAAATTAATTGTCCTTTCGGCACCCTCTGGTGCTGGAAAAACCACGCTGGTCAGAGCACTGATGGAGCGTGATTCCTCATTGTGTTTCTCCGTGTCATACACGACCCGGCCAAAGCGTGGTAACGAACAGCATGGCGAGGATTACTTTTTCGTTGATGAACAGCAATTCTCGGAAATGCGCTCTGCAGGTGCTTTTCTCGAAAGTGCCTGTGTGTTCAGGAACTGGTACGGCACATCGAGAGAGAATACAGAAAAGCTGATCAACGCCGGAAAAAATGTGTTGCTGGAAATTGACTGGCAGGGCGCACAGCAGGTACGCAAAAGCATGCCTGAATGCTGCAGTATATTTATTTTGCCACCATCAATTGAGGAACTGGAAAGACGCCTGAGAGATCGCAGCACTGACTCGAATGAGGTCATCGAATACCGACTCGGCAAAGCGAGAGAAGATATTGCTCATTGGAAAGAATTCGACTATGTCGTCATCAATGACAAGCTTGATGAGGCTTTTGACCAGATTCGATCCATTATCGCGGGCAACAATACCGAAAACCTCACTACAGACAGCCGGATACCGGATCAGCTGAAAGGGCTGACCTGGAAATAGGTCCGGGCTCTGAAACACCCAAAAACCTTGAAGTTCAATGCCTTTGCCGGTAGCCTGTGCGACCCGTATTACATCTGTTGAGATCCCCGATGGCCAGAGTTACTGTTGATGATTGCCTGCCACACGTCGAAAACCTGTTCGATCTGGTGCTGGTTGCCGCCAAGCGCGCCCGTCGGATCGCCAACGGCGCCGAGCCCCTGGTGGAGTGGGAAAATGACAAGCCTACTGTTGTCGCGCTGCGGGAAATCGCAGAGGGTTTGATCACCAGCGAAATCCTGGAAGATCCTGATGAGGCCATCGAAGAGTTGCTCAACAGCGAAGCAGCAGAGCAAATGCTTGCTGAAGCTCCGCCCATGCCTTTGCTCAGCGGGCTGCCCGGCAACCGGACCGGCTGATCCTCTGGTCTGATTTCCCGGGCCTGGTTTCCCGGGCCTGATTTCCCGGGCCTGATCACATAAATCAGGACAGATCTCCAACAACCATTCTGTAGCGCTTTCAGTGCGGTAGAATCTACTGCATGGAACGTGCATCCAGTATTTTTGACCGATTACCCATTCCGCGCCGCGGATCAGGGTTCAGGCGGCTGATTCACAAGCTGAGCTACCTGTCTGAAGAGCAACAGCAGATCATCGTGGATGCATACGAGCTGGGTCTTGTTGCCCACGAAGGACAGCGTCGACACTCCGGCGAGCCTTATATTACCCATCCGATTGCGGTGGCCAGCATCCTCGCCGAGCTACATCTCGATCACCAGACTATTGCTGCAGCGATTCTGCACGATGTCATCGAAGATACCCCCGTGGACAAGGAACAGATAGCTCAGCAGTTTGGCAATGAAATCGCTGAACTGGTAGATGGCGTCAGCAAGCTGGATCAGCTGAATTTCACCAGTCGTGCCGAAGTGCAGGTTGCCAGTTTCCGGAAAATGATGCTGGCCATGGTTGAGGACATTCGGGTCATTCTCGTAAAGCTGGCCGACCGAATACACAACATGCAAACCCTGGAATCACTGTCGCCAGACAAAAGACGCCGTATTGCTATCGAAACCCTGGAGATCTATGCGCCGATTGCCAACCGGCTTGGCATGAATACACTGAAAACCGAGCTTGAGGATTACGGGTTCCTGTACGCCTACCCGTTTCGATACCGGGTGCTCGACAAAGCACTTCGCCGTGCGCAGGGCAATCAGCGACAAATCGTCAAACGTATTTCAGATCGTTTACGGCGGGCACTTCGTGCTGACAAGATTACGGGAAGCGTTATGGGGCGCAAGAAACATCTGTATAGCATCTACAGGAAAATGCGCGTCAAAACCAGGCCGTTGAGCGAAGTTGCGGATGTATTCGGGTTCCGTCTGATTGTGGATAATGTAGATCAGTGCTATCGAGCACTCGGCACGGTACATCAACTGTACAAACCCATGCCAGGCCGCTTCAAGGACTATATCGCCATTCCGCGCGTCAACGGATATCAGTCGCTGCATACCACGCTGGTGGGGCCGAACGGTATCCCGATCGAGGTACAGATTCGTACCCACGATATGGACCGGGTGGCTGAGAAGGGGATTGCATCGCACTGGCAATACAAGGATCAGGACACTGAAAAACAGCCGCCGCAGGATCGTGCCCGCGAATGGCTCGCCAGTATCAACGAGATGGAATCCGCCGCGAATTCAGAAGAATTCATGGAGCATGTCAAGGTCGATCTGTTTCCTGACAAGGTGTATGTATTCACTCCGAAGGGCGATATTCTGAGACTGCCTCGTGGTGCTACCTGTGTCGATTTCGCCTATGCAGTACATACTGATGTCGGAAACAAATGTGTTGCGGCAAAAATCGAGCGGCGCCGCATGCCATTACGTACTCCGCTCAAAAATGGCCAGACAATCGAGATCGTCACCGGCAAGGGCGCGCATCCAAAGCCGAGCTGGCTCAGTTTCGTCGTAACAGCGAAAGCGCGTTACAGCATTCGCCAGCATTTGAAAAACCTGCGCAGCGGTGAGGCAACCAACCTCGGCAAGAAATTGCTGGATCAGGCGATGAGAGAACTCGGATCCTCGTTACGAAAAATCAGCCGCAATCGCCTGAAAGTACTGCTGGATGACCTCGACCTTAGCAACGTAACAGAACTCTATGAACAACTCGGCCTGGGTGAGCGACTCGCACCCATCGTTGCCCGGGTTCTTGTAAAAGCACCGCGAGATGATCTGGCCGGCTCCGACAGCATGGAACCGATCACGATCGCCGGGACCGAAGGAGTGGTGGTGAGCTATGGCCGCTGCTGTCACCCGATTCCCGGTGACTCGATCATGGGTTATCTTAGTGCCGGACGGGGCATTGTGATTCATCGTGATATTTGCGGCAATCTCAGCGAATTCAGAAAACAGCCCAGCAAGTGGATCGCCGTAAACTGGGAGCAGAATATCGAGCAGGATTTCTCTGTTGAAATCAATGTCGAAGCCATTAACAAACCGGGAGCACTTGCTGAAGTCGCTGCGATGATCGGTGATGCCGGTTCTAATATCGAACAGGTATCGCTGGACGAACAGCACGGAGAAAGTATCGATCTTATTTTTACCACACTGGTCCGGGACCGGACTCATCTTTCCAATGTAATCAGAGGAATCCGCAGAATGTCAGGTGTCAGTCGTGTGACTCGCACCTGCGCCTGATCAATATCATGAGCAAAAAACCTATCCAGACTTCTGCAGCACCTGCTGCAATCGGCACCTACTCGCAGGCGGTCGCCGCGAATAACACCGTGTACATTTCGGGGCAAATCCCTCTCGATCCTGCTACCGGGGAATTGACAGGCGGTGATATCAGCGATCAGATCAGGCAAGTGTTTGACAACCTGACTGCAATAGCAACTGCAGCCGGCGGGCAATTGAACGACGCCGTCAAGATCACTGTTTATCTGACAGACCTGAGTCATTTCGCGGCGGTCAATGAAATCATGGAGTCCTATTTTTCCGAGCCCTATCCGGCTCGCGCTGCTGTGGGTGTCGCTGCTCTGCCACGCGGTGCCGCAGTGGAGGCGGACGCAATACTGGCCTTGTGATGGCTGTGGCGACATCCACGCCAACTGGGCTGCCGGATTCCCTTACGACATTAAAGGGCGTCGGCCCGGCGCTCGCGAAGCGGCTGGAAAACCTGAATGTCCATACGCCCCTGGATCTGTTGTTCCTGCTCCCGTTGCGCTATGAAGACCGAACCAGGTTATCCCTGTTAGGCGGACTGGCTCATGGTCAACGGGTGGTTGTCGAGGGTGAAATCGCTTTAACCCAGGTGGTATTCCGGCGACGGCGAACTCTATTGTGCCGAATCAGTGACGGCACCGGCATGGTCACGCTGCGATTTTTCTATTTTTCCCGCAAGCAGCAGGAATCATTATGCCGCGGACAGAAAATACGGTGTTTCGGTACGGTACGAGCCGGCCCCGATGGAATGGAAATAGTCCATCCTGAATATCGGCTTGTGACCACTCCAGACTCGCCCCCGCTGGAGCAACGGCTCACACCTGTGTATCCCTCTACTGAGGGGTTGCAACAATCCCGACTGCGCGCGCTGATTCGCCAGGCACTGGACAGCTATCTGACGATAATCCCGGACCTGCTGCCTGGCGAGCTGGTGGATGAACTCGCAGCACCAGAACTTCATGCAGCACTCAGGTTCGTCCATGAACCTCCGGCTGATGCTGATCTTGCCAGTCTGGCAACCGGCTTTCACCCCTGCCAACGACGTCTCGCGGCAGAGGAAATGCTGGCACAGCACCTCAGCCTGCGCCGTACCAGGGATCGGGCTCGCACTGAACAGGCTTTTGTCATCCCTGTTGCAAAAAAACTGCGGGCCGATTTTCTGCAACAACTGGCATTCTCGTTCACCAGTGACCAGGAAGCAGCTCTGAAAACCATTGAACAGGATCTGGCACAGGAACATCCGATGATGCGACTGTTACAAGGAGATGTCGGCTGCGGTAAAACCGTGGTCGCAGCAGCTGCCGTGCTTGGCGCTGTTGCCGGTGGATACCAGGTCGCAATCATGGCACCGACTGAACTGCTGGCGGAGCAACAGCGAAACAGTTTTGGCAAATGGTTCAAACCACTGGGAATCAATATTGCCTGGCTATCCGGCAGTCTTAAAAAGAGCGCACGGGATCTGGCCTATGCTGCAATTGCCAACGGAGAAGCGCAGGTGATCATCGGCACCCATGCGTTATTCCAGCAGGAACTTGAATATCACCGGCTGGCATTCGTGATTGTCGATGAGCAGCACCGTTTTGGCGTCAGTCAAAGGCTGAGCCTCTGGGAGAAGGGATCGACTGAAAAAAACCGGGATAGAATCCAGCCGCACCAACTGGTGATGACCGCTACACCGATCCCTCGTACCCTCGCCATGATCATGTATGCAGACCTGGATGTGTCCGTTATCAGGGAACTGCCGCCCGGCAGGCAGCCGGTTCAGACTGTCGCGCTTTCCGATCAGCGTCGGGGTGATGTTGTGGATCGTGTCCGGCAGGCTTGCGCAGAAAAACGTCGCGCCTACTGGGTCTGCCCTTTGATTGAGGAGTCGGATTTGCTCGAAGCCCGGTCCGCGGAAGCTACATTTGAAATGCTTCGCAGTGCATTGCCCGATGTAAAAGTCGGCCTGATCCACGGCAGAATGAAGCCAGACGAAAAAGACAAAATCATGAAAGCCTTCGCAACCGGGCGGAGTCAGGTTCTGGTTGCAACGACTGTGATTGAAGTCGGAGTAGATGTCCCGGAGGCCAGTTTGATGATCATAGAAAACTCAGAACGACTGGGACTGTCACAGCTGCATCAGTTGCGGGGCCGGGTCGGGCGAGGGGATGAAAAAAGTACCTGTGTATTGCTATACCGCAGCCCGCTATCAAAACTGGCCAAACAGAGGTTGGCGGTATTGCGGGATACGGGCGATGGATTCAGGGTAGCCCGGGAAGACCTCAAACTCAGGGGGCCAGGCGAGGTGCTGGGCACACGCCAGACGGGCTTGATGCAATTGAGGGTTGCCGACCTGGTCAGAGATGCCGACCTCGCCCCCATGATACAAAACGCAGCTGGAAAACTCATCGACCAGCACCCGGAAAATGTACCGCTGCTGATTGCACGCTGGCTCGGTCACAATAGCCGTTATGGCAGCGTTTGATAGACTAGGGAACCTCTGATCCCAGGATATAGATTGCATGCCCGGTAATAGTCCACAAGCCGATTCCTCATTCACTGCAGGAATACTCAGTCAAGTCGGCGTGTACGGGCGTTTGATGCGGCTCGACCGCCCCATCGGAATCTGGTTGCTATTGTGGCCGACTCTCTGGGGATTGTGGATTGCAGGAGAAGGGCGGCCTGCCCCTGATATTTTCCTGGTATTCGTGCTGGGTGTCATCATCATGCGTTCCGCCGGGTGCGTTCTGAATGATTTTGCCGACCGGGATATCGACGGCAAAGTGTCACGAACCAGGAACCGGCCGCTGGTAACCCGTGAGGTTACTCCGGCCGAAGCGCTGATACTGTTTATTGCGCTGAGCCTGCTTGCTGTCGCACTGGTGCTCACATTGAATATGCTGACGAAAATGCTGGCGATTGGCGGCGCATTGTTAACCGTCATTTACCCATTTGCCAAACGGGTTATTGCAACACCCCAGCTCATTCTCGGGGCCGCATTCGGTTGGAGTATCCCGATGACCTTCGCTGCCCAGACCGGCCTGATCCCGAGAATTGCCTGGTTGATGTGGCTGACTGTCGTTGTCTGGGCGGTCATGTATGACACCATGTACGCGATGGCTGACAGGGATGAAGATCTGCTGGCCGGCGTTAAATCGACGGCGATACTGTTCGGTAATGCCGATGTATTCATCGTCTCGATGTTGCAGATTGTGCTGCTTTTCTCGCTGGTGCTGGTCGGCGTGGATGCTGGTATGGGCAACTGGTATATGGGTTCTTTGGCCGCCGGCGGCGCTTTTCTTTTATATCAGCACCTGCTGATCCGTGCCCGGGATCCTGCGCGGTGCTTTCAGGCATTTTTGAACAACCATTATTTCGGCGCGACCATTTTCGCCGGAATCCTGCTGGATTTCACCTTCCGTACGACTTGAGCCATCGCGGTGCCGGCATACCTGGCACGCGCCACTGTCCATACCTGAACCTTGCCTGCGCCTGACCGGCGCAATGCATGAATCAGCGCGGCTACTGTATGTCCGGTGGTCAGCACATCATCCACGATGGCGATGCTTTTTCCGGCAACCGAGCCGGAAGCAACAAATGCATCACGAACATTGCGGCGACGTTCTGCTCCGGATAGCCCGCTCTGCTCATGTGTTGCTTTGGTTCTGCGACAACATTTTTCATCAACCAGGAAACCCGAATGCTGCGCCAGCACTCGTGATATCTCGCTGCTCTGGTTGAATCCTCGCCAGGCCAGTCGTGTTCTGTGTAACGGCACCGGCACAACGATATCCGGCCTGACCAGCAAACCCGCCTGATCGCAGCGCCTGAGTGATAACCCCAGCAGATCTCCGGCAACACTGGCATAAACCGGAAGGCGCCGAAACTTTGCACCGATGATCAGTTGATCTACCGGGTATTCATAACAGAGCGCGGAAAAAACCTGTACAGACCTGTCATCGCGCGGGGCACAACCACCACAGTATCGGCCAGAGTATCCGTCCGGCAGTTCGCAACCACACCAGGCACAGCCGTGCTCCCACCATGGCATATCACCAACGCAGGCTCGGCATAGCCGGGTATCATCGCTGAGAGATCTGCACAACATGCATCGCCTCGGTATCCATGCGCTCAACATGCTGTCAACTAAAAATTCTTTCACAGGTTGACAGGGTTCGTGTGTCTTTCGATACTGTGTTTTCTATCTCAGGCATCAAGACGCTTCCAGCATCATAACTATCGGGATTGCCGCGAAATGAGTCTATTAACCGAATCTGTCTCCCTGGCTGCTCAATCAATTCGAACCGACTGGACCCATCAGGAGGTTGCAGCGTTATTTGATCTGCCATTTAACGACCTGTTATTTCAGGCACAAACTGTCCATCGTCAGTTCTTCGACCCAAACCAGGTCCAGATCAGCTCACTGCTCAGCATCAAGACCGGAGCCTGCCCGGAAGACTGCGCCTACTGTCCACAAAGTGTTCATTACCAGACTGACCTGGATAATGAGGGTCTGATGGCGTTACCAGCGGTCATCAGCAAAGCGAGTGAAGCGCGTAATAACGGTGCTACCCGGTTTTGTATGGGCGCTGCGTACCGCAGCCCGAACTCAAAGCAGCTGGAACGCATCGTTGCAATGGTGAAGGCTGTTCACGATCTGGGCATGGAAACCTGTGCCACACTGGGTATGCTGGATCACCAGCAGGCTCGCCAGCTAAAGGAAGCCGGACTGGACTATTACAACCACAATCTCGACACCTCGGAAGCCTACTATTCCGAGATCATTACGACCCGAACTTATCAGGACAGGTTGGATACACTGAAGGCCGTGCGTGAGGCAGGTCTTAAGGTATGCTGTGGCGGAATTCTTGGTATGGGTGAATCGAGGCAGGACCGGGTTGATATGTTACACACCATGGCAACTCTGCCGGAACATCCGGGCAGTGTCCCTATTAATCAGCTGATCCAGGTCGCCGGCACACCATTGGAAAATGCTGCCGAGGTGGTGCCGATTGATTTCGTCACCGTAATCGCGGTCGCACGCCTGCTGATGCCTGCCTCGTATATCCGCCTGTCTGCCGGTCGTACCGAAATGAGTGATGAAATGCAGGCGCTTTGTTTTTTTGCCGGCGCGAATTCCATATTTTATGGAGAGCGGCTGCTCACTATGGAGAATCCCGATATGGACAGCGACCAGCTGCTGCTGAAAAAACTGGGCATGAAACCGGAGCCGCTGCAGGCTGGGAGCCATTGACCAGCGCGCTTGATCAGCAATCTCTGCAGCGTGCGGTAGCCAGGGCAGCAGAGAAATTCGAAGCATCGGATTTTCTCCATCGGGAAATTCGCAGCAGGGCTCTGGAACGCTTTGATTTTGTACGGGTCGATCCCGGGTGCATTCTTGACCTCGGGGCAGGTACGGGAGAAAGCTCCCGGGCTCTGGCCGACCGTTTCCCCCATGCCGATATCCTGGCTCTGGATCTGGTGCCTGAGATGCTCATGGTCAATCCGCCAGACCTGGCCCTGTGCGGTGCTGCAGAGCAGTTACCCATCGCCGATAGCTCTGTGGGGCTGGTATTCTCAAGCATGATGCTGCACTGGACACCGAATATTGATCAGCTATTGTCGCAAGTGAAACGGATTTTGAAACCTGACGGGTTGTTCATGTTCACCACTCTGGGGGAAGGCACCCTGAGCGAGTTGCATCAAGCCTGGGCCGAAGCGGACCAGTTCACGCATGTCATGGATTTCCTCCCCATGCGCCAACTCGGTGATAAAATGATTCAGGCAGGTATGGTCGAGCCGGTTCTCGATTCGGAGATAATTACCGTAACTTATGACTCCGTGCGCAGCCTGGCGGAGGATCTGAAAAATACCGGGGCAAGCAACTACACGGCGGGGCGCTGCCGGGGTCTGACCTCGCGCCGCCGATGGCGGCGAATGCAGGTTGCCTACGATCAACAGCGCAACGAAGATGATCTGTTAACCGCCTCGGTCAATGTTGTTTACGGCCACGCATGGAACCAGCCGACTGGCCCTACCGCGAAAAAACCGGCGACTGAATTCGAAATCGCCGTCGATCTGCTTCGGAAAACCCCTATGGACAACTCTTAAGCTTCTGTTTTTCCCCGCAAATCACTGCCTGAAGAAGTTGGCCGGATTGCAAGCGATACAGCGTTAAAGTACCATGCGCGCACCTGTGAGGCTGTGCTGTGCGCTAATTATGTTCTGTTCCGCAGATCACAGGTTTACACAGAATAAACCCGGCCTGAAAACAGGGGTTCAGGCCTCCAGCCCGTATTAGCAAGCGTTTGGGGGAATCCAATGCCACGAGGTCACTCGATAAAAGTGCGTTTTTTGATTGCAGTCAGCACATTGCTGATGCTGCCAGCTGCCTACGCTGAGCGGGAGATCAACCTCAGGGTTGGTGTTACCGACATCAGCAAAGAGGTCTATGACCTTCACATGATGGTCATCTGGGTTTGCGTCGCTATTGGCATCATCGTATTCGGCGCTTTCCTCTATGCATTGATCTACTTCCGCAAGTCTCGCGGTGTCACTGCTGCCCAGTTTTCTCACAGCACCACCGCCGAAATAGTCTGGACGGGTCTTCCCGTTATCATCCTTATCGGGATGGCAATTCCGGCTGCCCAGACGCTGGTAAAGATGGAAGATACAAGAGAAACAGAATTGTCGATCAAAGTCACCGGCTACCAGTGGAAATGGCAGTATGAGTACCTGGAAAGCGGTGTCAGTTTTTACAGCAGCCTGGCTGAAACAAGCAACACGGCCCGCCAGCTTGGATCAGGCATCAACCCTGAAAGTGTTGATAACTACCTGCTTGAGGTTGATAACCCGCTGGTGGTGCCTGTTGGCACGAAAGTACGCCTGCTACTCACTTCCAATGACGTCTTGCACTCATGGTGGGTGCCTGATTTCGCTGTCAAAAAAGATGCGATTCCGGGTTTCGTTAATGAAGCATGGTTCAATGCGAATATTACCGGTACCTTCCGTGGCCAGTGTGCCGAGCTGTGCGGCAAAGATCATGGCTTCATGCCGGTTGTCGTTGAGGTACTGGAAAAACAGGCATTCGAAAACTGGATGGCTGAAAAGGTAGCAGCCAGCACCACGCCAACACCGGAGCCAGCCCTGGTAGCTGCCGCAGACTAGTCAGTACAGAATTTTTTTGGAGCACGACGCATGAGCGCAACCACGCAAGACGCAGTTCAACACCACGACCACCATGGGCCGGAAAAAGGCCTCAAGCGCTGGATATTTACGACCAACCACAAAGACATAGGCACGCTTTACCTGTTGTTTGCCTTGATCATGCTATTTGTCGGCGGCGCCATGAGCCTGGTGATTCGAGCAGAGCTTTTTCAGCCTGGGCTGCAATTCGTCAATCCGGATTTCTTTAACCAGATGACGACACTGCATGCACTGGTCATGGTGTTTGGCATGATCATGCCGGCATTTGCCGGTTTTGCAAACTGGATGATCCCGTTGATGATCGGCGCTCCCGATATGGCACTACCCAGACTGAACAACTGGTCATTCTGGCTGCTCCCGTTCGCCATCATCATGCTTGCCATGACCCTGTTTCTCCCCGGCGGTGCGCCTGCTGCAGGCTGGACTCTGTACCCGCCTCTGGTTCTGCAGACCGGTGATGCCTTTCCGTTCATGGTCTTCTCGATACACCTGCTGGGTATCTCTTCTATTATGGCAGCGATCAACATCATCGTTACCATTCTGAATATGCGTGCCCCGGGCATGTCGTTGCTGAAAATGCCACTGTTCGTCTGGTCCTGGCTGATCACAGCTTATCTTTTGATTGCCGTAATGCCCGTGCTGGCCGGCGGCGTAACCATGTTGTTGACCGATCAGTTTTTCGGCACCAGCTTCTTCCAGGCCGCAGGTGGTGGTGACCCGGTACTGTTCCAGCATATTTTCTGGTTCTTCGGGCACCCTGAGGTATACATTATTATTCTGCCGGCATTCGGCATCATTTCTCACGTCATACCTACTTTTTCCCGCAAGCCTTTGTTTGGTCATGACTCCATGGTCTTTGCTACAGGCAGTATCGCGTTTCTTTCATTTATCGTCTGGGCGCATCATATGTTTACCGTGGGCATGCCGCTGGCCGGACAACTCTTTTTTATGATGGCAACGATGCTGATTGCCGTTCCTACGGGTGTAAAAGTGTTCAACTGGATTGCCACGATGTGGAAGGGCGCGATCACCTTTGAGACACCAATGCTGTTTGCGCTGGCATTTATCGTCCAGTTCACCTTTGGTGGCTTCACTGGCCTGATGCTCGCTATTGCCCCGGCTGATTTTCAATACCACGATTCATATTTCGTTGTTGCTCACTTCCACTATGTTCTGGTCAACGGAGCACTGTATGGCGCCTTCGCCGGTGTCTTCTACTGGCTGCCTAAAATGACCGGGCACATGTATAACGATAAGCTCAGTAAAATCTATTTCTGGATTTCGACGTTCTTCATCAACGTGACATTTTTCCCGCAGCATTTTCTGGGTCTTGCCGGAATGCCGCGCAGAATTCCGGACTATGCAACGCAGTTCACTGACTTCAATGCCATGTCGAGCATCGGTGCTTTTGGCTTCGGGCTGAGTCAACTGCTGCTGGTTTATATAGTGATCAAGACTATCAAGGGCGGTGAGAAGGCCACTGGTGAAGTCTGGGAAGAGGCACAGGGGCTGGAGTGGACTGTATCGTCACCTCCTGAGTACCATAGCTTTGAGACCGCACCGGATATTAAATGAGCAATGAAGCCCAGCAGCGCCGGAAAGCCATCAGAAATGCCCTGATACTCGGTGTTATTGCTGTGGCTTTCTATGTAGTCTATATCGTCGTTACCGGTATGCGTAGCTGAGCAGCTGTATGAATCAATCCGGACAGAAAACTTCGGCGAACAAACCGCTGGTAATCAAGCTGGTGGTGCTCACCGTTGCCATGTTCGGCTTCGGTTTTTTGCTGGTACCGATATATGACATTTTCTGTGACATCCTCGGCATAGATGGCAGGCCTGACAATACCGCTGCGATCATAAATTCCGAATCTGTCGATGAAGATCGCTTGATCACCATTGAATTCATGGCTGCGCTCAATGAGTATGCTCCCTGGGAATTCAGACCCGCCGTAGTATCAATGAAGGTTCATCCGGGAAAACTATACCGCACCAGTTATTTCGCAAAAAACCTGACCGACAGACATCTGACAGGCCAGGCCGTTCCTAGTGTTACACCCAGTCAGGCTGCCCGGCATTTTCGAAAAACAGAGTGTTTTTGCTTTACTTCCCAGGAATTCGAACCAAACTCATCACGGGATATGACGTTACAGTTTATGGTTGACCCGGATATCCCCGACTATATAGATCGACTGACACTTTCTTATACATTTTTCATTAAACAGCAGGTCGCGCTCGAAGACAGCAGGGCCGAGGGTTAGAGGCATCACCAATATGGATCAAGCACAGGCTAAATACTACGTCCCGCACGGCACTCACTGGCCGATCATTGGATCGATAGGCCTGTTCATATTATTCGTAGGTGCTTCTGTACAGTTGAATGGCGGTGATATTGGAATGTGGATGCTCTTGGCCGGGGCTGCCGTTGTCATATTCATGACCTACGGCTGGTTTGGTACGGTCATAGCAGAAAGCGAAGCCAGTACCTACAATGATCAGGTCGACAAGTCTTTCCGCATGGGCATGATGTGGTTTATTTTTTCCGAAGTCATGTTCTTTGCCTGCTTTTTCGGCGTGTTGTTCTATGCGAGAACCCTGTCACTACCTTGGCTGGGCGGCGAAGGTAATAACTTTTTCACCAACCTTTTGCTGTGGGAAGGATTCGAAAACACATGGCCATCAAATGGTCCCGGTGAGATCGGCGGTGACTACCAGACTATGCCTGCCTGGGGTTTACCGGCGATTAATACAGCGATTCTGCTCACCAGCGGTGTCACGCTCACAATCGCTAATCACGCGCTCAAGGCCGCCAACCGGGCAGTTCTTTCATGGTTTTTGTTCCTGACCTTCGCCCTGGGATTCGCGTTTATCGGCCTTCAGGCATACGAATATGCTCATGCTTTCAACGACCTGAATCTGACCCTCTCAAGCGGTATATACGGGTCGACTTTTTTCATGCTGACCGGCTTTCACGGACTTCACGTCACGCTGGGCGCTATTATGCTGGTGGTAATCTGGCTCAGATGCCTGAAAGGACATTTTACCCCCGCCAGACATTTCGCTTTTGAAGGCGTTGCCTGGTATTGGCATTTCGTTGATGTCGTCTGGCTGGGATTGTTTATTTTCGTCTACTGGATGTAGCGGCAGCTGCAAAAAGATCGGTGTGCCTGCCTGCTATTGCGGCAGCACACCATGCGGTGTAATCATTCCGGAAAAATAGGCCACTATAAGCAAAATAAACAGGGCTACGGACAAACTGATACGCACAGTCAGTGCTCTGACCGTACGCCGGGATCCTTGCCCGTCCTTGACCAGAAAGTACAGGCCGGATCCCAGGCTGATAATAATCGCGACTAGTACAGCGACAATAAGCATCTTGACAATCATAAGCTCTAAAAATACATCGTGAACAAGGCAAGAGCAAGATTCAGCCCACCACTTTGGTCAACAATTTTGCTATTGGTTTTCGGAGCTCTGTTTATCACCGCCGGCTTTTGGCAACTGGATCGGGCCGAGCAGAAGAGAACCTTGTTTCAGGCATTTGATCAGACGATGCGCGAGCCGCCTCTTGATGTGCTCATAGATAATTCCCAAGCAGGGGAGTATCAATTTCGGCGATTCAGCATCTATGGCCAATACGATCCCGAACACCAGATCCTGCTCGACAGCATGATGTATCAAGGCAGAGCCGGGTTCCATTTGCTGACCCCTTTGTTGATCGAAAAAACAGCTGTATTGGTTAATCGCGGCTGGTTTCCGCAGGCAGCGGACAGAATGAGTCTCCCCGATATCTCGGTGAGTCGGGAACCCCGACAGATCAACGGGCGCCTGGCCTTGCTGCCCAAACCGGGACTGGTATTACCCACAGATCCAGTGGATGACAGCAGTCCCTGGCCAAGGCGATTGCTGTATCCCACCGCGGGGGAGATTCAGCAGCATCTCGGCTATCCCGTATATAAATACCAGATTCTACTAACAGATAATACGGAACAGGGTTTCATCAAAGATTGGAGGCCGGAAATACCTGGCCCCGAAAAGAATGTAGGCTATGCTATCCAATGGTTTTCGTTTACCTTGGCAATCTTCGTGATTTACCTGATTTTGAACCTGAGACAACCCCGCTAGAGACCCTCCTTTGACTAATACCACTCCTAAAGGCCGTAAGACATTCTTGCTGGTAACGGCAGCATTTATTGGACCTTTTGTGCTTGCCGTATACCTCTATAATTCCGGCAGCAGCCTGATTCCGTCCAATACCACTGAACACGGCACTCTGATTACTCCCCCACGCATATTGCCTGAGCTGACACTTTCTACCGATTCAGAACCAGACGGCCTGATACTGCTACGTGACAAATGGTCAATGCTCTATTTTGATAGCGGAGAATGTAAAAGTATATGCCAGCAATCTCTTATCGAGACACGACAGGTCCGACGGGCACTCGGAAAAGAGATGAGTCGGGTCCAGCGGGTATTTTTTGTTACCCGGGAAATATCTGATGAAGCTGCTTTGAGTAATGCTCACCCGGATATGATCATATTCAGTACCCGGCAACCAGGAGGGCAGGAATTACTGGAGGTGGTTGGTGAGATCAGTGCAGGAGATATTTTTCTCGTGGATCCTATCGGCAACCTGATGATGCGCTACTCTGCGGGTACCGGAATGAAGGGCATACACGCGGATATGAAGCGACTCCTGAAACTGTCTCAGATTGGGTAAGGCAATTTATAACGAGGTAGATCTGACTATGGCTAACTGGTACGCACGTCTATTGTATACAGCAACAATTCTGGCTTTAATCGTTGTTGTCATGGGTGCATGGGTTCGCCTTTCGGATGCCGGGCTCGGATGCCCGGACTGGCCGGGTTGTTACGGCTCACTCATCGTACCCGAGACAGAAGCCCACGTCGCTGAAGAGCACCAGGCTCTTCTGGAGCGCCCTCTGGAAACGGGCAAAGCCTGGAAGGAAATGATTCATCGATATGCTGCATCTACCCTGGGTTTTATTGTTATTTTCATAGCACTTTTCGCGTGGCTCAACCGTCGCAAGCCGGATCAGCCGGTTGCAGCACCACTATTCCTCCTCGGCCTGGTTATTTTTCAGGGTCTGCTGGGAATGTGGACAGTGACACTACTGGTCAAGCCGGTGATCGTGGTAGCGCATCTTCTGGGTGGTATGGGCACGCTGGCACTATGTTTCTGGCTGGTACTCGAAGCCAGACGACACACATCTGATCGAATCAGCTCGGGCTCGCGTCGAGCCCCGGCACTCGCTGTGGCCGGTGTGATCGTACTGGTTTTCCAGATTGCACTGGGAGGATGGACCAGCTCAAACTACGCTGCGCTTGCCTGCCCCGATTTGCCGACCTGCCATGGCCAGTGGTGGCCGGATGACGCCAATTTCTCGGAAGGTTTCGTGTTGTGGAGAGGGCTGGGCGTTGACTATGAATTTGGCGTACTCGATGCCCCGTCCAGAGTCGCGATTCATTTCACACATCGAATCGGAGCAATTGTGACCCTGTTGTTTCTGGCCTATATCAGTATGTTCTATTGGCGAAGAGGAACAACCGGTGCAAGTCGTCAGGCCAGCGTGATCGTTTTCTCGATGCTGACCCTGCAGTTCATACTGGGACTCAGTGTGGTCTGGTTCGGGCTCCCGCTAGCTCTTGCTTCTGCGCACAATGGTGTTGCCGCATTGCTGCTGTTATCCATGGTTAATCTGAACCATCAGGTTTCTCTGGAGCAGGCTGCCTGAATCCGGCTTGCGGCATGTCAAAAACAAACCTCATGGTGCTGGCAGCGACCGGCTTGCTGGGTGTATTGCTTTACGTAGTACTGGGTCTGGTTGCAGAGGTTCCGGTTCCTACTGGAAGATCGCCACTGCGTGAGTCCGCTGATACCGGCGAAAGCTCTGCTGCCGGCCATGAACCCCCCTCACCCGAGTATCAGCATTTTTCCGGGCTTCTTTCAGAAAAGGGGCTCGATGCCGCCAACGCTATCGAGCAATATAGAAACTGGCGGCATATGCGTGGCTTTCTCGGCATCGATGTCCGGTTGGGAATCGGTTACGACGATGCCCCTGCCCGTTATTTTGAAACACTGGACGATGATGTGCTTGCCGATGCCGTGACAACTGAAGATATTGGAGCATTGCAGGAACTTGCGGCAAGAAATATTAACACCGATCCTCTGGTTACTGTCGATCTGTATCGCAGGGCGGCTATCCGGGGATCTACCAATGCGATGTTGCAGATCGCCTGGTTGATGGACGCATTTGGGGAAGTGGCACAAGCAAAATCTCTTCAGGATCGTGGCTATGGCGGGCAATTGCAGCGCCTGCAGCAGTACTCGGTCAGCGGCGACCTCAAACTCGAAGCAATGGCCTGGGTGTTGGCCGCAATTCGTGATGGCGGTGCATCAGTAGCGAGACCCGATGTACTTGGCTGGATTGAGGCGAGCGACTCTCTGCTGCTCGACCGGGCCTGCGAGCAGTCTGTTGATATCATGATAAAAGTCGGATTATCACGGCGGGCCGTTGGCCGGGATCCTGTGTCACTCCAACCGCCACCTGTATTTATGAGGCCTGCCGACCTGTATGATCAACTGCCCTGCAAGGACTCCGGGGCACCAATTGAACCGCTGGTCGATGCTGAGGAATGTGTTGTCTTCCCGGTGGCGAACTCCCGGGGAGAGGCGCGTCAACTGTGGATATGTGACGCACTATAACCAGACAATCATTGCGGATATAAAGCGTCGTGGACGTCACATCAATTCTTGACCCTCTGAATGACGCACAGCGCGAAGCTGTGTCGGCGCCTGGCGAACCAATGCTGGTCGTGGCCGGCGCCGGCAGCGGGAAGACCCGTGTCCTTGTTCACAGGGTTGCATGGCTGATACAGGTCGAGAATATCTCACCACTGGGTATTCTCGCGGTCACTTTCACCAATAAAGCTGCTGCAGAGATGCGCAGCCGTATCGAAGGATTGCTCGGCCTGCCGGTTGGTAACTTATGGATCGGGACCTTTCACGGGCTGGCGCATCGTCTGTTGCGAACCCACTGGCGCGAAGCCAATCTGCCGCAGTCCTTTCAGATTATTGACTCGGATGATCAACAACGCCTGATCCGGCGCATGTTAAAAAATATGGAAGTTGATGATTCGGTCTGGGTGCCCAGAGAAATTCAATGGTTTATCAACAATCAAAAAGATGATGGCCGGCGCCCGGATGATATCAAGGACCAGGGAGACCAGAATCGCCGCGAACTGATTCATTTCTACCGAAGCTACCAGGAAATCTGTGAAAACTCGGGACTGGTTGATTTTGCAGAACTGTTGCTCAGAGCGCTCGAACTATGGATGAATTGCCCGGCAGTGCTGGAGAGATACCAGCGGCGCTTCAGCCATTTGCTGGTCGATGAATTCCAGGACACCAATGCTGTTCAGTACCAATGGCTGAAACTGCTGGCCGGCGAGCACGGCATTCCCTTTGCAGTAGGAGATGATGATCAGTCTATTTACCGGTGGCGGGGGGCAAAGGTAGAAAACCTGCAAAGATTCCGGAAAGATTTTCCAGGCAGCCATACAGTAAAACTGGAGCAGAACTACCGGTCAACCGCGATCATTCTAAAAGCGGCCAATGCGATCATCGCGAATAACCATTCGAGGATGGAAAAAAAGCTATGGACGGCGGGGGGCGATGGAGAGCTCATTCGTATTTACAGCGCCTACAACGAGCGCGATGAAGCAGACTTCATTATCGGAAAAATTCAGGATGAGGCAGGCCGGGGAACAGCACGCAAGGATATCGCCATACTGTACCGGGCCAATGCTCAATCACGTGTTTTTGAAGAAGTCCTAATGCGAAAAAACATTCCTTATCGTGTTTTTGGCGGGCAGCGCTTCTTCGAGCGGGCAGAAATCAAGGACTCGCTCGCCTACCTGCGGTTGATCGCCAGCCGGGATGATGACGCCTCGTTCGAGCGTGTCGTCAATCTTCCCACCCGTGGTATCGGTGCGCGCACTGTCGATATAATTCGCCAGTATGCACGTGCCAACGCCATTTCCATGTGGCAGGCAGCGCTGACTTCCGCTGGAGATCAGCTTTCCGGGCGGGCCGCAAATGCCGTTGGCGCATTTCTCCAGCTGATCGAAATGCTCGATCGAGACACCGACGATATGGCGCTGCATGAGCAGGTTGACCACACTATCCAGAACAGCGGGCTGATTCCACACTACCGCAAGCAAGTCAGGGACAAAGCCGAAGCGCGTATCGAGAACCTTGAGGAACTGGTCAGTGCTGCGCGGGGCTATGACCCGGATGAAGAAGACAATCTGCCGCCACTGGAGGCCTTTCTGTCCCATGCCGTGCTGGAGTCAGGCGATGCCCAGGCGGATGAATGGGAAGATTGTGTACAACTGATGACTTTGCATACAGCTAAAGGTCTGGAGTTTCCCATCGTTATGATGACCGGCATGGAGGACGGGCTGTTTCCCCATCGCCGTTCTTTGAACGATGCTGATGGACTTGAGGAAGAGCGGCGGCTTTGCTATGTGGGGATCACACGAGCAATGAGCGAGCTATACCTGACGTACGCCGAGCAAAGGCGAATGCACGGAGTAGACAGCTTTGCTCAGCCATCCCGCTTTATCAGGGAAATTCCCGAGGATCTTGTCGAAGAGATTCGTCCGCAGATCAAGGTATCTCGCCCGGTCTATCGACAAGCTGCGCCGGAGGTTGCACACTCTGACAGTAGTGTGAGACTGGGTCAGCGGGTACGTCACAAGAAATTCGGTGAAGGCGTGGTTCTTAATTGCGAGGGTTCCGGGGCGCATGAGCGAGTACAGGTGAACTTTGAAAAAGAAGGCACAAAATGGCTGGTAATGTCCTACGCGAACCTGAGTCTTATGTAGGTATACTTGAATGAGAATACTTATTCTGGGCGCCGGGCAGGTTGGTTCAACAGCTGCATACAGCCTTGCCCGTGAAGAAGCGAACGAAGTCACCATTGTCGACTGCGATCCGAGCTCGCTGCGCGATCTTCAGGATCGTCTCGATGTACGTACGGTAGTGGGACATGCCTCCCACCCTGGCACCCTGGAGCGAGCCGGGGCAAAAACAGCCGATATGATCATTGCGCTCACTGACAGCGATGAAATCAACATGATTGCTTGCCAGGTTGCTTACAGCGTTTTTCACACCCCTTTGAAAATTGCCAGAGTACGCGCCTCCGAATATAACTGTGATGAATCACTATTTGTTCAGGAAGGCATACCGGTTGACGTATGCATCAATCCGGAGCAACTGGTCACCGAATATATTGAACGACTGATCCACTATCCTGGTGCATTTCAGGTGCTGGATTTTGCCGAAGGCACGGTGCAACTGGTCGGTGCAACTGCACACAGCGCAGGCCTGCTCGTGGGGCAGAAAATCAAGGCGCTCAAGGAGCATATCCCTGGTACCGAAACCAGAATTGCGGCTATTTATCGTGGTGACAAGAGCATCCGTCCCAGCGGGGACACTCTGGTACAGGAAGGCGACCAGGTTTTTTTCATCGCCGCAAGAAAAGACATTCGCCTGGTCATGAGTGAGATGCGCAAGCTGGAAGACCCGGTGCGTCATGTAGTCATTGCCGGGGGCGGGAACATCGGTATGCGACTCGCCAAAGCGCTTGAAGACACAAATCAGGTGAAAATCATCGAGCACTCCAAGCAACGCGCCAAAATGATCTCTGAACGACTCGATAAAACCATTGTCCTCCATGGTGATGCGGCAGATGAAGAACTTCTGCTGGAAGAAAATATTGATCGGACCGATATTTTCATTGCCGTAACCAACTCCGAAGAGGCCAACATCCTTTCAGCCATGGTAGCCAAGCGCATGGGCTGCAATAAAGTCATGGCGCTGGTCACCAGGCCATCCTATGTAGAACTTGTTGAAAGCGGCACGATTGATGTCGCCATATCACCACAGCAAATCACCATCGGTTCCCTGCTTGCGCATGTCCGGAAAGGCGATGTCGTCAAGGTACACTCGCTTCGTCGTGGCCGGGCAGAGGCCATTGAGGCAGTAGCACATGGCGATGAAAACAGCTCCAGGGTTGTCGGGAAACGTATTGATGAAATTCCTCTGCCACCGGGAACCAGCATCAATATCATTATCCGAGGTGAGCAGGTGCGCCAGGCGCATCACGATACGGTGGTCGAAGCGAATGATCACGTTATCCTCTTTATGACAGACCGGCGTCATATCGATGAAGTAGAGCGCTTGTTCCAGACTGACGTTACCTTCTAGTCGGTCTCGAATACACGGATCATGCATATTTCAGTAGTTCAACGGATTCTTGGAATGCTGCTGATGCTGTTCAGCTTCACAATGCTGCCTCCAGTGTTTGTGTCGTATGTTTTCCATGACGGATCAGCACAGGCTTTTATATCCGGCTTTGGAATCACGCTGATTGCAGGTTTTATTATCTGGTTTCCCGTGCGTAATCAAAAACGCGATCTCCGACTGCGAGACGGGTTCCTGATTGTCGCGGCTTTCTGGGTGGTGCTCGGAAGTTTTGGTGCTGCACCCATGATTTTCTCGGAATACCCGTCGATGACGTTTACTGACGCTGTATTCGAAGCGATATCCGGGCTTACGACGACAGGGGCAACCGTACTGACTGGCCTGGATGATCTGCCCAAGTCAATTCTTTACTATCGCCATCAGCTGCAGTGGCTTGGTGGAATGGGAATCATCGTATTGGCTGTCGCCGTGCTGCCAATGCTTGGCGTGGGCGGCATGCAACTTTACCGCGCTGAAACCTCAGGCCCGGTCAAAGATGGCAAGTTGACACCGAGAATTGCCGAGACAGCCAAAGCACTGTGGTATATCTATTTTTTACTCACGGCAGCCTGCGGGCTTGCCTACTGGACGGCCGGCATGAGCCTGTTCGATGCGATTTGCCATGCTTTCTCTACGATCGCAATCGGCGGTTTTTCCTCCCATGATGCCAGTATCGGGTTTTTCGACAGCTCGATGATCGACATGATCGCCGTACTGTTTATGACGCTGGCGGGAATCAATTTCTCACTTCATTTTCTGGGCTGGCGCAGCAACACACTCAGCCATTACGCGAAAGACCCGGAATTCAGGGCGTATATAAATATTCTCGGTACGCTGGTGATTGTTGTTTTGCTCTACCTGTATGCTGCCAACGAATATGACACTGTTTTCGAGACAGCAGTCAAAGGTCTGTTTCAGGTAGTCTCAATTGCGACCACGACTGGTTTCACAACAACTGAATTTTATACATGGCCCGGGTCCCTGCCGGTACTGCTGCTGTTTTCAAGCTTTATCGGCGGTTGCGCCGGATCGACAGCAGGCGGCATGAAAGTCATGCGATGCCTGCTCCTGTACAAGCAGGGACGCCGGGAAGTAAAACGCCTGGTGCATCCCAACGCCGAGATGCCCGTGAAACTGGGCTCGGTACCGGTACCACAACGGGTTGTCGATGCTGTCTGGGGGTTCTTCGCCGTATACGTTGTACTGTTTGCTGCCATGATGGTGGTGCTTCTTGCTACCGGCCTGGATCAAGTGACTGCTTTTTCCGCCATTGCAGCAAGTCTGAATAACCTGGGCCCGGGATTGGGAGAAGTCAGCCAGGGGTTCCATACCATGGGTAATATCACCAAGTGGGTCTGTATCGCCGCAATGCTGTTAGGGCGGCTGGAAATATTTACCCTGCTGGTGCTGTTTACCGGCACTTTCTGGCGAAATTGAACCGGTTTTCGCAGATTCTGGAAAGCATAAACCGGCGTGTTGGCCATGCCTGTTCATGGCTCACGCTGTTCATGGTTTTGCTGACATTTGTGATTGTTGTGTTGCGCTATGCGTTCGATCTTGGATGGATCTGGCTGCAGGAATCGGTGATCTGGATGCACGCTGCCGTATTCATGCTGGCAGCTGCATATACACTGGCCGAAGACGAACAGGTCAGGGTAGATATTTTTTATCGTGATCTTCCATTACGAAAAAAAGCGTTCGTTGATCTGGCGGGCACGCTGTTATTCCTGATTCCTTTTACACTGTTCCTGATCGCCAAAAGCTGGGGTTTCGCTGCCGTTTCCTGGCGTATCCACGAAACATCACCTGATGCCGGCGGCCTGGTATTTCCGATGGTTCCCCTGATGAAAAGCTTCATCCCGCTGATGGGGCTGCTGCTGCTGCTACAGGGAATAGCCATGTTGATCCGGGCCGTTACTACACTTCGGGCAAAGGTTTAGAAACCACCTGATGGCACTATTGTTATTTCTGAGTGTGATCGTTGTCCTGCTGGCCGGTTTCCCGGTTGCGTTTTCTCTTGCCGGCACGGCGCTGGTATTTGCCCTGATTGGAATTATTACCGGCATATTTGACGCAACTTTTCTCGCCACCATTCCAAATCGCATTTTCGGCATCATGGGCAATGAGACGCTGATGGCGGTGCCATTGTTTGTATTTATGGGCGTTACCCTCGAACGTACCCGGATCGCCGAGGACCTGCTCAGCACACTCGGGATGCTGTTTGGAAAGTTACGAGGCGGGCTGGGTGTTTCCGTAGCGCTGGTGGGCATGCTGTTGGCGGCCAGCACCGGTATCGTGGGTGCAACTGTGGTGACAATGGGCCTGCTTTCGTTGCCCACCATGCTGAAACAAGGCTACGATCCGGCCATTGCAACCGGCACAATCAGCGCATCGGGTACCCTCGGGCAAATTATCCCCCCCTCGATTATCCTGGTTCTGTTAGGTGACGTGCTTTCGTCGTCTTTCCAGCAGGCGCAGGTCAGCCAGGGGATTTTCTCTCCTGAAACCGTATCGGTTGGCGATTTGTTTCTCGGTGCAGTCATTCCCGGGCTGATGCTGGTTGTGCTCTATATCATCTATATTCTTTCAGTAGCATGGCTACGCCCGAGTTCGATGCCGGTTCAGAAGGAAGTACTCTCCGGTGAAATGACCGGCACCAAGCTTCTTGTTCAGGTCATCAGGGTGTTGCTGCCGCCGCTGGTTCTTATCATTTCGGTACTGGGCTCGATCCTGGCAGGTCTTGCAACGCCTACCGAGGCAGCAGCTGTCGGTGCCACCGGTGCCCTGATGCTCGCGACAGGCAAACGCGCAATAAACCTGAATACCCTTCGGGAAATCATGCGCAACACTACAAAAATCAGCTCAATGGTGTTTATGATACTCATTGGTGCATCAATTTTTTCACTGGTTTTTCGCGGCTACGAAGGCGACGATATTGTCAGAGAGTTCCTGACCGGGCTGCCCGGCGGTACTGCCGGAGCTATCATCGTGGTCATGCTGGCGATGTTCCTGCTGGGATTTGTGCTGGACTTTATCGAGATCACCTTTGTGGTTGTGCCGATTGTTGGCCCGATACTGTTTGTCATGGGAGTCGACCCGGTATGGCTGGGCATCATGATCGCGATTAACCTGCAGACATCTTTTCTTACTCCACCATTTGGTTTCGCATTATTTTACCTGCGCGGGGTTGCCCCGCCCGAAATATCGACAATGACAATTTATAAAGGAGCGATCCCGTTTGTCATGATTCAAATCCTCACGCTGGGACTGATTGCCGCCTGGCCGCAACTGGCAACCTGGCTGCCTGATCGGATCTACGGCAATTAAATATCAAAGAAAGACTTTTGAGTAACTCCACAAGAATCGTGCTGAGATATTTTGACTGTCGTAGTCAGTCAGACGCTTTTCCGTACAGATGACAATTGACAAGGTGAGAGCGGCCTCCTTCACCGACATCAACAGCTGCAGGCAATTCACTCCTGCAAATCGCCTTGACCTCTGCGCATCGGGTATGAAACGGACAGCCACTCGGCGGATTAATCGGAGAAGGCACTTCACCTTTGACAATTAGCCTGGCTCGTTTCCTGCCAGGCTCCGGGACTGGTATCGCAGCTATCAATGCACGTGTATAGGGATGCTTCGGGTTTCTGTAAAGGTCTTCCGCCGAGGCAAATTCCACCAGCTTGCCAAGATACATCACCCCCACATCATCACTGACATGCTGTATCACCGCCAGGTCATGGGAAATAAACAAAAAGGCGATGCCAAGATCACGCTTGAGATCAGCAATCAGATTCAGCACCTGTGACTGAACCGAAACATCCAGAGCCGAAACCGGTTCGTCCGCAACAATAAACTCAGGGTTTAATGCCAACGCTCGCGCAATTCCGATGCGCTGCCGCTGGCCACCGGAGAACTCATGCGGGTAACGGTCTCTGACCTGGAGCCCCATGCTGACGACATCGAGCAGCTCATCGACACGCTGCCGCCGTTCCGCAGGCGTGCCTATACTGTGGACATCCAGCGGCTCCCTGATTGTCTGCGCCACGGTGCGGCGTGGACTCAGGGAGGAATACGGATCCTGAAAAATCATCTGCATCTTGCGCCGCAGGCTCAGCATCCCGCTACGAGGCGTATCGATAATGCTGGTTCCGTTAAGCAGAACATCACCGGAGCTTGGTTCAAGCAATCGAAGAATTGCCCTGCCCAGCGTGGATTTGCCGCAGCCTGATTCACCCACAAGACCAAGTGTCCGGCCTTTCTCAATGGTGAAACTGACGCCATCGACTGCGCGCAAATGAGCTGTCGTGCGATGAAACAGGCCTGATTTCACAGGAAAGTGTTTTTTCAGGTCTCTGACTTCCAGTAGTGGTGTGCTCATGATGCGATCAACCGGAAGTCTGGGTGACTGGATGAAAACAGGACACCGCAGTATGCTCGGTGACAGACTGCAACAGCGGCGCTGTCTGCCGGCATTGATCGGTTACCCGATTACAGCGGTCACCATACCGGCAACCTTCAGGCAGGTGAAACAGGTCCGGCACCCGGCCGGGAATAATCGGCAATTGATCAACTTTCTTTTCACGCAGCCGCGGAATCGAATTAAGTAATCCTTCCGTATAGGGGTGACGGGGATGGTTGAACAGCGAATTGATATCAGCGGATTCGATAATATTGCCGCAATACATAACGATGCCCCGATCACAGGTTTCCGCCACGACGCCAAGATCATGAGTCACCAGGATGACCGCCATGTGAAATTCATCCTGTAGCAGGCTGATCTGTTCCAGCACCTGTGCCTGGGTTGTGACATCAAGTGCCGTCGTCGGCTCATCAGCCACCAGCAGTTTCGGGCCGCAGGATAGCGCCATTGCGATCATGACCCGTTGGCGCATCCCGCCGGAAAGCTGATGCGGATACTCCTTGATTCGCTGCTCCGGAATCGGTATGCCCACCTTGTCGAGCATTTCTATCGCAGCCTTGCCTGCCTGTCTGCGCGTCAGCCCCTGGTGGCGAGTCAGCACATCTGTCATCTGGTTCTCAATCGTAAATACCGGATTCAGCGCGGTCATGGGCTCCTGGAAAATCATCGATATTTCGCTGCCACGTATATTACGGAGCTCTTCTTCGGGCAATGAGACCAGATCCCGCCCCATAAACTCGATACTGCCCTGGACAATTTTTCCGGGCGGGCTTGGTATCAGGCCGAGAATCGATAATCCCGTCACCGTCTTGCCGCACCCTGACTCACCAACCAGCCCGACCGTCTCGTTGGGATAGATATCGAAACTCACGCCATCAATGGCGCGCGCTACGCCGGCTTCGGTATTGAACTCTACGACCAGGTCCCGGACGCGCAACAATGGTTGTTGATCAGAGCTCACTATCACACCTTCTTCGGATCGAGGGCATCCTGCAGGGCATCGGAAAACATATTGAATGCCATGACAAGAACGAATAAAAACGCCGATGCGGCCAGGAAATTGTTAAAGAACCCTGCCATCACTTCCATGGTGCTTTCCGAAATCATCAGACCCCAGCTCATGCCTTCTTTAACACCCAGGCCGAGGAAGCTCAGAATCACTTCTGATTTGATCGCTGCAACAAACGTGATGGTTCCCTGCACCAGCAGAATATGAAAGGTATTGGGCAGGATATGCCTGAATATGATGACGATTTCCGGAACACCAATTGCATGAGCGGCTTCCACATACTCCAGGCTTTTCAGCTTGATGACCTCACCGCGTACCAGCCTGGCAACCGTGGTCCAGAATGTTGCAATCATCGCGACATGCATTGCATAAGGATTATCCTGGAGCGCAAAGGCAATCGCTGCAACAAACAGGTAAAACGGAATCGAGTCAAGCACGCCCATCATCCACAGGGCGATTTCATCAATCCAGCTGCCGCTGAAAAAACCGGCAACCGCCCCGAGTAATGCGCCCACTGCTGTTGCGAGCAACGCAACCACGAAACCAACCTCAAAGGTCGTGCGGGTGCTGAACAATGCCCGCTGAAAAATATCCTGGCCGATGATATTCGTGCCGAACCAATGTTCCGAAGATACCGGCATCCATTTACCGCCGGTCACATCGGCCCATTCTGTGGCCCACAGTCCGCCCCAGGCGCCCAGTGCCACGATGGTATAAATCGATACGATTGCCAGTGAGACAAGCCCCGCGCGATCACGGCTGAATTTGTAGACCGCCTTGCTCCACAACCCTTCACGGCGAATTGCTGCTGTTGACTGCCCGCTCATTTCAGTGTCACCCGCGGGTCCACTGCACGATAAAGGATGTCCGTCACCAGCTGCGCCATGACAAACAGCACAGCGGTCATGCCCACTACCGCCTTGAGTACCGGCTGGTCTCCCGTAGTAATCGCATCAAAGGTTACCTTGCCCACGCCGGGAATGCCGAAATAGCTCTCGATCAACAGACTGCCGCTAATGACCACCAGCGGTATCGAGAAAATCACGCGGGTAATAATCGGAATCATGCAGTTTTTCAGAATGTTCTTGTAAAAAAGCCGGGCTGGCGGGACCCCGAATGCCCTGGCCGTCCGTACATGGTCCCTGGTCATCTCTTCAACGATGACGGCACGATAGAACCGGGTGTTGTATCCGAGTGAAACAAATACCGTAGCCAGTGTCGGTACGGTCACATAGCTCAGGTAATTCCCGAAGGTGCTCATGTTCCAGCCACGAACCGGAAACAGGTTCAGACCATAACTTGAGGACAACAGAATCTGGAAGGCGATGATGACGATCAGAAAGCTGATGCTCATGCCCACGACAGAAAAGCCCATGATCAGCCGATCCACCCAGGAGCCGCGGTGATAGGCCGCCGTCAGAGCAAGGATGATCGCGATCAGATTACCGAGTACAAAGCCCGGTATGATCAGCGCCAGTGAAATCGGCATCGTTCGACCCAACAATCCGCTAACCGGTTCCCCGGTCGAATCCGAGTGGCCAAAATCCAGTGTCACCAGCTCCTTGAGGTAATCCGCGTAGCGAATGAAAAAGGGTTGATCGTAGCCAAGCTGATGACGAATCTCGTCAATCTGTTCCTGGGTGGCATTCTTGCCCAGTAATTCATAGGTCTTGTCCGGCCCGAAATAGACCATCAGCATAAAACTGATAAAGGTGACACCCAGCAACAGTGGAATGCCGGTGATCAGTTTTCGGATGATGTACTGCAGTGTTTCCATGCCTTCAGTTGATCTGCTCCACAATGGTATCTTCTGTTTTCAGATCAACATACTTCAGGAAAAATCCGCCGACAATCTGCCGGTCAGGCAAGGCAATCACGTCCTTGTGCCACATAAAGATGCGGGTGCGTGACAGGCCCGTATGAGCAACACAATCATCAACAATCATCTGGTTCATTTCCCTGTAGATGCGGGTGCGCTCCGGCGAGGACCGCATCACCGAGCTTTTCTCATACAAGGCATCATATTCAGGATTCAGATAATTGGCATCGTTTGAGCCCGGTGTCTTGTTGGGGCCGTAAAAAAGCTGCAGGGTATTCTCGGCATCCGGGTAATCGAGCCCCCAGCCTTTGGAAACATACATCAGTTCACTATTGCGCCAGGCCTTGCTCAGATCACCAAACGTTGCAAACTGCTTGAGCTTCATTTTCTCCATCGGGTAGCCAACCTCTTTGAACCAGGAGCGAGCCTGTTCGAAAAACAGTCTGTTCTTGATACCGGCGGCTCCACCAAAAATAAACACCGGAAGATTTTCCGCCGTCCAGCCACCCTCTTTCAGCAACCGTCGTGCTTCTACTACATCCCGGGTAACGCTGTCTCTGGACATATCAGGGTCGAATTCGGGTACGGCAGGAGGAATAATCCCCGGATAGATTTTTGCCAGTCCGAAATAGAAACTCTCACTCCTTGCAGGCCAGTCCCAGGCTTTTATCAACGCGCATCGCAGCAGCTTGTTGCGGTGGTTTTCTACAGGATCTTCTCGGTACCCGAACTCCGCATGGTCCATATTGAAAGCATTGAAAACAAACCCGAACTCGACAACATCGTATCCGTGGTACTTTTCCGCATATTCCGGCTTGAACGTCACCGGGTTCTTCGAGGCGAGCACCTGGTCTACCTGCTCATTCGGCAATACCGTGTACTGCACTTCATTCCCTTTGGTAAATGAACTCCATCGCGCTGCATCTTCGCCGATAAAGTCTATCTCCAGACGATCAATAAACGGTGGTGAACGTCCATGAATCACCTCGACACCGGTATAGGCCTGTGTTTCCGGGTCATAGCCCTCATACCAGATATCAACCGGTTCCTGTCGGTAGTGCTCATTGCGCTCGAACAGAATTTTGGCGGTATCGTATTCAATGACCTTGAATGGCCCCGAGCCGACCGGGTGTGAAGCGAACTCCTTGCCGTAGTACTCAACTGCTTCCCGCGGAACAATTGCCGAGTAACCTGTAGTCAAAGTATCCAGTAACTGCGGGTAGGGTCGTTTGAGTTGTATTCGGATCGTATAGTCATCAAGCGCACGAAAACCCTCAACTTCAATCGAATAGTCCGACCCTGCTTCCTTCCAGGCGTCAAGCCCAACGATCCTCTCGATCCAGAACCATGTCCCCACTGGCAGCTGTGAGGGGTCGAACTGTCGCTTGATGGAGTAAATAAAGTCTTCGGCAATCAACTCTCTCCCCTTGCCATCGGGAAATGCGGGGTCATCAATAAACCGCACTCCCTGCTTGATACGAATTGTATAGGTCAGCTCATCGTCCGAAATCTCCGGCATTTCAACCGCCAGATTCGGCTTCAAGGCATAGGGTCGGGCAAGATACTTGTAGGAAAACAGTGTGTCGTAGGCATTGACAACAACATGGTTGGCATAGACATTCGACGCTTGTACCGGATCAAGGGTGCTGGGCGCCTGATCCATCGCATGACGATAGACTTTTAACCCGGTGGTTGAGGCCGCCGCCTGCGTAGCCTGTTGCCCCTCACCACCACAAGCTCCGATGGCAACAGCCATGATGACCACTAATATGGATCGCATTACAGATTCCGTGTATTCAGATAGGCTTGCTGGGAAATTTCAGTCCACTCGCCAATCGTTTTTTTGAAGGTCGAAAAAGACTCAAGAATTTTCGCAACCTTTTGATCCTCTGCTGCAAGCTCATCATAAACTTCAACGGTAATCCGCCGCAGTTCACTCAGCACCTCGTCGGGAAACTTGCGAATGGCTACTTTGCCATCCTGTTTGATGACCTGCAGATTCTGTGCATTCCGGGCCGCATATTCGGCGGTCATTTTATCGTTCAGCGCACCGCAGGCAATTTCTACAATCGTTTGTAAATCTGCCGGCAATTTTGCCCAGGCATCCCGGTTGATAATGCATTCCAGTACCGGACCTGGCTCATGCCAGCCCGGGTAGTAGTAGTAGCGAGCCGCTTTGTGCAGACCGAAGGTCAGGTCATTGTAGGGGCCATTCCATTCAGCAGCATCTATACTGCCTGTCTGTAGCGCTGTAAAAATTTCTGACCCTGCCAATGCCACGGGTGTTCCGCCGGCGCGTCGAAGCACTTCGCCGCCAAGGCCGGGTATCCGCATTTTCAGACCCTTGAGATCTGCCAGGGTGTTGATCTCGCGGTTAAACCAGCCACCCATCTGGATACCGGTATTCCCGGCGGGAAACGGTATCAGGTTGAAGGGTTCGTATAGCTCCCGGTAAAGCTCAAGCCCGCCACCATAGTAAAGCCATGCATTCATTTCCATGACATTCATGCCAAACGGAATGGCGGTGAAAAACTGTGCGGCCTCTGTCTTGCCGCGCCAGTAATACGCCGCGCTGTGACCAATTTCAGCGGTACCTTCGGATACCGTGCCGAATACTTCAAAGGCCGGTACCAATTCTCCCGCTGCAAAAACCTTGATACGGATGCGGCCACCCGAAGCAGCTTCAATGTGTTCAGCGAGTTTAGTTGCACCGGTTCCCAAGCCGGGCAGGTTAGGTGGCCATGAGGTCACCATTTTCCAATTGAACTGTTCTCCAGCCTCAGATGACTGACATTCAGATACTTTGCTGGCGCAGCCGGTTAGTGCAAGAGCACCCGCTGCTGTCAGTACATCTCTTCTTTTCATGGACTCTCCGGGCAGTTCAGGACGAGCCATAGTAGTCTGGCTGAGCGCTGTTTCCAACGGGTATTAGGCGAGAACAATGATTACTGAATAAAACCCACTTTCAGAATAAATATGGGTACTGGCTCAATTTGAAATAATGCTATGAATTCAGGTTGTTATATTTCGGATATTGCGGGCATCAGAAAGTGGGAGGAATCATAGAATCCATTCCCCCATTAGGCCGGAAAGTGGGGAATAAGGACGTTTCACGCTTCAATCGGTCAGTCGCGCTATATCTTCAAGGCTCCATACACGATCCGTAACCCCTGCCTCCATTGCGGGCGTGACCTTGATGGTCTGGTGAATGCGGCCAAAATTGTAATACATGAAGTGGAGCGATATGGCGTGCATGTGGTTGCTTACCTTCTTACTAAAGGCATTAGTCAGTCTCGTAAATCGTCGCATCGACATTCTCATAGT
>JAJRUV010000178.1 GCA_024277595.1 Gammaproteobacteria bacterium | reverse complement strand
GGACAGCAGGGCCTCTCTCACCTTAATCTCATACTCGGCCATCGTGGCTTCTCCTCTCAAAGGTTGATGATTGCAACACCAATCCTGCGAAAGGTGGCCACGATGGCCAATCCGAATTTACAGCACTATAGGGGCATTACCACTGCATTTTGTAGTTGAATGATATTCATAGCCAATTGCTGTTTTCACAATTCCGGGAGTACGGAAACTCGCCAAATAAATTATCCATATAGGGAATCAAACAGTGTCAGTCTGGTTCTATATGGGTAACAATGCGTTATTAATAAATGGAAGTAATAACAAGTGCTGCCTTATCGGTCACACGGCAGGTTTGAACAGATTTTTCATGCTCACAGCGATGATTTGTGGCGGTTTGCCTGGTTTCTGGGCAGTTCCCGCTATGAGGCTGAAGAGGTGTTGCAGCAGACCTGGCTGCGTGCGTGGGAGAGTTTGCATACTCTGAAGAAAGCTGACAAGGCACGAGCATGGCTGTTTACCATACTGCACCGTGAGTTTCTGAAAATACGCCGCCGCCCGTTTATCGGTGAATCACTGGATATGACGCAGGAGTTACCGGATCACAAGCAGGACAGCCCCGGGTTGCAGATCGATCTGGAGCGGGCGATTCGGGAGCTGCCGGAAATTTTTCGTGCTCCGCTGGTCATGCAGATTGCGGGCGGCCTTTCCATCAACGAAATTGCAGAAATTCTGGATATTCCGCGTGGAACCGCATTGTCTCGGATTGCCAGAGCCAGAAAACGCCTCATTGCCGCTCATCCCCATACCACCTGGACGGTCTATAGTAACGAGCAAAAGATATCATGAATTGTGACTATTATCGGGAACAGTTGCTGGCTGATCCACTCCACCGTTCAGCAGAGCTGTGGCACCATCTGAATGAATGCAAGGAGTGTCAGGATTACTATGCCCAGGTTGATGCCTTTGAAACGGAGTTACGCCGTTCAATACAACGGCCGGTTGGAGAAATCACGTTTCCCGATATCCCGTCCACCCCGGCCAGGTTACGCCGCCATTGGGTGGCAGCAGGTGCTATCGCCACCACACTGATATTAGCAATAGTACTGGTAATGAAGCCGGACTCCATGCAGCATGAGGCGTTGGCGGTTACCTCGGATATTCTCCATCACATGGCGGATGAGCCAGAAGCTTTTGCCAGTATGGAGCGAATTGAGCCTGACAGGCTACTGGCCGTGATGGGGGCAAAATTGGAGGTGGCGAAAGGTTGGTACGCTACCTACGCCGATCCTTGCAGGATCCGGGGCGCCGCCGGCTTGCATATTGTTTATCGCAAGGGAAAAGAGATAGCAACCTTGATCCTGTTACCGGGCAACCTGCCCGTAGATGATTCCCATGTAGCAGCCCGCTACGCTAATGGGATGACGATGGTGGTAATACCATCGTCACCGACAGAACCGGACCAGCTTTTAGCGGGTCTGGATCCTGTGTTGTACCCGTTGTAGTTTTGTTAACTTTAGGAGATAAACCTGTTATGAAATCAATTGTTATAAGAAAATCTGTCTGGATTGCAATACTGGCCATTCTGCTGGTAGCACCTGCTTTCGCTGGCGGGTGGGACAAAGAGAAGAGCCAGGACACCATTACCCTCAAAGGTGAACTTATCTGCCTCGGCTGCAGTCTGAAAAAGCTGTCTGGAGCCAATGCGCAGTGCAACCTGTTTGGCGGCCATGATGTTGGATTCAAGCTTGCCGACGGCACCTTCTGGAGTTTTGTCAATAACGCTACTGGCCATGACGTTATTCGTGCTCATGGTGCGGTTATAGGCAAGACGGCCAAGGTGACCGGCTGGATCTATCCCAATGCCCACATGATTGAAATCGAATCCATTTCCGTTGATGGCGTATCTTCGGAGCAGATAGCAAAAGCCGCTTGGGACGAGGATCAAAAGGTAGCCAAACAGCTGACTGAACGCAAGGTAGGCCAGCCCCCGGCTCCGATGGGCAAACATGACCATAAGCACTAAAGCAGATTCGTGACAGGAACCGGGAGAATCCTGTTCCCGGTTCCAGCTTAGCTACGAAGCTCGCAAATTTTTTGTGTTTTTTGCGGAGTGAGATAGTTCGAAATAGTTACTAATTGGAGAATGGCAATGAAACGAGCAGGAGTCTGGAACCTGGTTTTATTGATCGTAATAGCGGTGTTTCTGGGCACTTTTCCGGTCTTTGCGGCCAACAAGGTTGGAGACAAAGCTCCCGGTTTCTCCGCAACTACACTTGATGATAAAACAGTTGCACTGAGCGACTATCTGGGCAAGAAGCCTGTCCATCTGGTCTTCTGGGCAACCTGGTGTCCAAATTGCCTGAAAGAGATTCCGGAGATCAATGCACTGCAAGCCAGGTTTGGTGATCGCCTGGCCATTCTGGCCATCAATGTTGGGATAAATGACTCTGTCGATGCCGCCCATGAATATCAGAAAAAACACAACATGCAGTACCCTGTAGTATTTGATGACGGCAACACCATCAGCTCCAGTTATACTATTGTGGGAACGCCCACTCAGATACTTGTCGGTGCCGATGGCGTTATTCGTTACCGGGGAGTCAAAACACCGACTATCCTCGATATTGAAAAATACTGGAAAGAGCTTTCCGGTAATGAAAAATAAAGGGATCTTCTCCGCTTTATTGAGTGAAAAAGAGATGCCAAACACTCAGTAAGTTGTTGATATGTGGAGTCTCTAACCACTTCACATCCAGGCAAGTTTATGAGTACCGGCATCCCAACCAGGATTCCGGATCTCAAGGGGCAGCGGGTCAACCACATTCAATGGCAAGATGACGCACAGCAGGTCATCGTTCAGTGCAAACGAGATCGGCGAAGAAAAGTCATCGACCCGCTCACCGGCCAGCGGGGAAGAATCAACCAATACATCAAGCGTCAAGTGAGAGATGTTCCCTTTTGCGGCCATCCTTGCATGATCGAAATTGAATTGGCGCAGGTATGGGTCAGCAAAAATGAACGGCGTATCGAGCACTGTGAATCCATCGATAAAGGCAGCCGGTTCACTCACCGCTTTTGCCGTCTGGTCAGTGGCCTGTGCCGCCATATGAGCATCCAGGCCGTCTGACGGGTCTGAAATACACCGGTGTCGATGAAGTGGTCAGAGCCAAGGGGCACGACTATACCCAAACCACCTGGAAATGCGGGATTGTTGAGTCTGACTGAAACCGCAAGGCAAGGCGCAGTTCGCAGAGAATTGCTCGCCCTCTTCAATAACTGCAACGCAGCATTGCGGTTTCAGACGGACTCAAAAAAGTAAGCGCTCAACGAAGCACAGGGTTGTTCAACAGCTCTTGAGCCGATCCTGGTTGATATTGCCTGGCAACAATGCTTCGATGGCCTCAACCGTTTCCGCTTTTGGTAATTCAGTGAACAGATAACGCAGATAAGCATACGGTTCCAGTCCATTGGCCTTGGTGGTCTCTGTGTTGGTTCAG
>JAJRUV010000177.1 GCA_024277595.1 Gammaproteobacteria bacterium | reverse complement strand
CCCGAAGGGTTGGCCTGTCAGCGCCCATGGCGGCGTTGCGCCTCTTGCAAAGGGCGATGGCCATTCGCTGCGAGGCGCGCCTTGCCCTGAACGCTGACAGGCCAACTGTATCCTGATTTATCACCTTGACGGAGTACTAGTGTAGCATCCAGTCTGCTGGCTTCTCTACTACTGCGGCAGATATGTTATAATTCGCGAAATGTGGAATGGTTCATAGACTTTTACTGAAAAAATATGCCGATCAAGCATTTCTGCAGATACTCTCAATACGGTCGCTGCGAAAGAGTGATGGTCGCTTTTGCCTTTTTAGTGCTGTTTCCCGGCATGGCTCCGGCTGTCAGCAGCATCATTCCCCACTCTTACACCAAAATAGGTATCGGCACAGAATGGTTCAGTTGGGAATCAAAGGAACCAGCCGCATCGGAGGCGGGTCCCCGCCTGACACTGACGCTTTCTGCGGATAACTTTCAGCGTTATGAACGAGGCGTTGTCTTTGGTCTGGAAGGAAAAATCTATGCAGGAAAAGCCGATATGGAAGAGTATTCGCGGGCCGTTGAAACTACATCAGACTACTACGGCATGCGTTTGGAGGGCTTGTTTGGGTATGGTGGCAACCGCACTAATGTTTTTGCGGTTCTCGGGGCAGATGCCTGGCAGCGCAGTATCCATGACAGGATGATATCTGATGATGACAAGCTTTTTGAAGGAGTTGAAGAAAAACACCTGATTGTCTACGGGAAGCTGGGAGGGACCATACGTGAATACGATTATTATACCGACCTGGGTTTTCCGCTGCCCTTTGAAATCAGCGCCGGCTTCAAGTTTCCTCTTTTTGTTTCGGCCATGCAGGACAAGGGAGAAGGCAAGGCGGAAGCATCACTCCCTTTGGGCGGATCAAATACCATTTTCGTACGGCTGTCCAAACGCTTCTGGATGAAGTATGCCATCTCCATCTACTCCGAATTTTATCAGATTGACAACCTGTCTGAATCATTCAACGACAGCGTAACCGGTGACGAAGAGAGCATCAAGCGCCTTCAGAAAGATATCTCAATTTTTGGTCTGCAACTCAGTCGACGTTTCTGAAACCATTATTGGACTTTCCACCTGCCAGCTGCGAACATGCAGATCCCGCTGCGGGAAGGGAATTTCAATTTCATATTGAGTCAGGGAGCTTTCAATCTCCCACAGGTAGACAGCATTCACTTTTTCTGGATGGCGTACACTTCCAGGGGTAAGCCAGATTACCAGCTCAAAATCGAGACTGGATTCACCAAAATTTACCAGCCATACCTGCGGGCGCCGTTGCGAAACTGTTGTATCATGCAATTTCACCCTGCCCGCAGCCTCCAGCACCGCTTTTCTCACCCGCTTCTTGTCAGTGCCGTAAGCAACCCCGAATGGAATCCGCAACCGGCAACTGGCATCATTCATGGTCCAGTTGGTTACTCTCGATGAGATAAATTCCGAATTCGGGATTACGATATCAACGTTGTCGTTGGTGGTAATCAATGTACTGCGAATGCTGATTTCCCGTACCGTACCCATCACACCGGAAGAGAGTTCAATAAAATCTCCAACCTTCAGGCTACGCTCAAACAGGAGGATAAGGCCGGATACAAAATTATTGACCACATTTTGCAGGCCCATGCCAACGCCAACGCCAAGCGCACCGGCTATGATCGCCAAATTACTGAGATTAATTCCCAAGGAGGAGGCAGCCAGAAAAAATCCGATAGTAAGAATAAAATAGTGAGACACGCGCCCTATTATGTAGACAGCCGCCTCATTGATACTCTTCTGATTTTGCGAGAATGTCGTCAGCAGGCGTTGCAATAACCGGGAAACAACAACAGCAAACAGAAAGATCAGCAGCGCACGAAACAGCCCGGAAGCAGTAACTGCTGCTCCGTTCAGGGTAAACAGCGGATTGCTCAGCCAGCCAATAATAGTTTCCCCCACCTGCCCAGTTTCACTTTCCACCAAGTTTGCTGCAGCTACCGGAGTCACCACTTCAGCCAGTACAGTCTGGCTGCTGCACGCAGTTATCAGAAACAATAAAGCTAGTACTACATATTCTTTCATGCTAATATTCTCTTGGTGGTGGAGGTGGGTGGCCGGGGAGATTATAAATCTTCCCATTCTGACCAACTAAATACCAAAAATTGAGAACCAGTTAAAGTTTTTTTTTCACAGGTCGATTATCATTCATCTGTGGAAACAGATTCACAGAGCGACTAGGAGTGTCCCCATGCTCGAGATGCTATTGTTGATATGGCTGGCAGCATCCATATTCATGACATTTATATTCTGCAGTGCAGCACGAAAATTTGTATCTGAACCGGATGGTATTGAAGACTTGGATAACACTGCCTCAGAAATTCATCACAAGGAATACAGCGATAATACGCCATATGTCCTGTAGAATTGGCGGCTGAGTCAAAAGCTACCAGCGGTTGTGTAGTGAGTGCCACTGCTGATTTTCATCAGTCTGTGTTGGCGTGGCTGAGATATATACCCAAACTGCATTTCCAGGTAGTTTGGGTATATGCTGCTTGGTGTACATTCCGATAAAAAACAGCCCGTTTGTCGGCCTGCTCTTGGCGACCAACTCGCGGTAATTTTTTTGCGCGAAAAAACACTTCATCAATGCATTACCGAATATCATTAGGGGGTGTTTCTAGGGGAAACGTATAAAATATCGATATTTTTCAACAGGATAAATCGACATTTCATGCGTTTCCTTGGGTGAAGAAAAAGTCACTGTTGGCTTATTTGATTCATCAACCCTGCTTCAGCTGTCAGTATGTGTAATATACGAGTACTGCCTTGATAGAGGATACTGATCTCCAGACTTGGAGCGGGTAGTAGATCGGCGCCGTGTTCCGGCCATTCCACAAAACAGATGGCGCCGTTATCGAAGTAGTCACGTATTCCCATATATTCAAGCTCACCCGGATCGCCAAGCCGGTATAGATCAAAATGATAAATCTTCTGTTCACTCAATAAATACGGTTCTACCAGCGTATAGGTCGGACTTTTTACTGCACCCCTATGTCCCAATGCTTGTAAAAAACCACGAACCAGCGTTGTTTTTCCTGCTCCCAGATCTCCATGCAGGAAGACTGTGCTGCCAGGTTGAAGCACAGTGGTCAACTTCCCGCCAAAGGTCTGCATGGTTGCTTTGTCTTCAATGTGGATCTCTGCGATCATCAATTAACCAATGTGCGCAGATGAGGCATTAAATCACTTGCCAGCAACCCTCTTTCGCCCGCAACAGCGGCCTGGTCTGCTGCCAATGAGTGAGTCAGCACACCCTGCCGTGCCGCATCCGGCAGGGTTTGGTGCTGAGCCATCAGGGAGCCAATCACACCACTCAAAACATCACCCATGCCGCCACTGGCCATACCGGGATTTCCGGCAGTGCATACTTCCGGGTAGCCATCTGGTGTACGTATCAGTGTTCCGGCTCCTTTCAGCACACAGATGCCGCCAAACTGGTTCTGCAGTGCCTGAACCGCCTTGAAACGATCCGTCTGAACTTCCGCGGGAGTTATCTGCAACAGGCGTGCTGCTTCACCAGGATGAGGGGTGAGGATCCAGTTGTTGCGCATATGAGGTGTTCTGGCCAGAAGGTTAAGGGCATCGGCATCCACCACCAGCGGCAGCCCGCTGCCAAGCACTGCTTTGAGCATTGACTGTCCCCAGCGGCGTTGGCCCAGACCCGGGCCGATGACAGCAACCGTGGCTTGTTTCAACAGGGGGTAGAGTTCATCCGCTTGCTCTACACCATGGCACATCAATTCTGCCCGTGACAAATTGAGCAAGGCGGAATGGGAGCGCCGCGTGGCGATACTCACCAGTCCGGTGCCTGTGCGCAATGCAGCCTCTCCTGCCAGCCGTGCTGCCCCGCTCATGCCGTAATCTCCGCCCACTATCAGCACATGGCCGAAATCGCCTTTATGCGCGGTACGGCGGCGTGGCTGAAATTTTGGGCTGCCAGTCAGTAGTATGGCGGCAGGGTGAATGGTTTGATAAATCTGCTCGGGGACATCCAGTTGCTCTAACAGTACTTCACCACAAAGTTCAGGGCCTTCGCCGGTATACAGTCCCTGCTTGAGTCCGATAAATGTGACCGTTATCTGCGCCCGTACCGCCACGCCCAGCGGCGAGCCGGTATCCGCCGCCAGTCCTGAAGGGATATCCAGGGCCAGAACAGGTGCTCCGCTGTGGTTGATTGCCTCAATCACTGCTGCCCAGTGGTTGTTAACCGCGCCGTTCAGACCGGTCCCCAGTAGCGCATCCACTACCACATCAAGCGAGTCCAGCGCTTGATGTCGCCAGGTCTCCGGAACAACTCCGAGCTGTTCAGCAAGCAGTTTTGCATGCAATGCATCTGCCGACAGCCTGCTGGTATCGCCTACCTGGTATACTGTAACATTCATGCCTGCTTCACGGGCGCTGCGGGCCAATACAAAACCATCGCCGCCATTGTTTCCCGTGCCGCAAAACACTACGATCCGATGACTGTTCGGCCAGCCTGAACGCAGCAGCTCGAAGGCCGCACAGCCAGCACGATTCATCAGTTTAAATCCGGGGATACCGTACTGTTCAATCGCAATATGTTCCAGTTCCCGCACCTGTTCTGCGCGATAGAGATTACGGGAGGTTCCTTGCATATGGTTAACTCACTGTTCTGACGATATTGTTACTCATCGTCGATGGGTGAATTTTTGCCGATTAAAACAGCAGAGTGTTTGTTACCTTGCCAGCAAGATCCATTGATATCCGATTAACAGTAGATACAATGCCAGCAATGAGTAGAGGATATAGCGAACCTTGATCAGCTTCCATAGAAGTATATGGTGATAGCCAACAAATAGTAAAACTCCCAGGCTGGTCAGGGCAAACTTGCTGGCGACGAACAGGTGAAGATCTGTCTGGATTAAATAATCCATCAATGGATTTATTTCGGTGCCGCCAAGGCTGAGAATTACCAACGTATTGTGTGCATCCAGGGCGCAAAGAAAGAGAATGGCGAGGGTAATGAAAAGCAGTTCGTCCGGATATCTGTCTATTCCATGTTCTTCGAGAAGAACATCATTCCCGCGGCGTTGTTTGCAGCGCCTGCCATTTATGGCATGCATGTTAAAGGGATGGAACCGGTGGCGGCGATCCTGTTGATCTCGTTGCTCTGTGTAATTCATAACCTGCTCTCCTGCCGGAAGTATAGCAAATATAATGCACGCTGGTTATCCATCTAGAGTTTAGAGCGAACCTGCCCGGTTCGGATTGATTTTATCAGCCCGAAGAGGTTGGTTGCTTTGTTGTTAAGTATTGTATTAAGCCGCTTTACGCTGCTCATACGCTAATCTTCCGTTTTCTTCCCAATCAGGCGGTTCGAATTTTTTGCATTTGTGGTTCCAGCACTGTCTTGCGGCAACATGACGAAAAAGATACACAAGCCCTTT
>JAJRUV010000176.1 GCA_024277595.1 Gammaproteobacteria bacterium | reverse complement strand
CCCAAACCCGACAGACTCCTGGCACTAAGCTGATGGCATCCAGCTTGAATTCTTTTGAATACTTCTTGCGCGTCATTTTATATCTCCTCAGTTAGGGGTATTATCCTTAACTGAGGTGTCCTAATCCATTAGACCACGTCACGTCATCTGCTGTTATGATGGACTTCCTTCAATTTCAGTTCAGTTACTCTTCGAATCGCTCGTAGGCGGTTACGATCCGCTGCACCAGTTGATGGCGTACCACGTCCTTGGCCTGGAAAAAGGTAAAGCCGACTCCTTTGATATCTTTCAGCACCTCCACCACATGACGTAGTCCGGAACGGTTGCCCTGTGGCAGATCGATCTGAGTCACGTCGCCGGTGATTACCGTCCGGGAGCCAAAGCCGACCCGGGTCAGAAACATTTTCATCTGCTCCGGGGTGGTGTTCTGTGCTTCATCAAGAATAATGAACGACTCGTTAAGAGTACGGCCGCGCATGTAGGCCAGTGGCGCTACCTCGATCACGTTGCGTTCAATCAGTTTGGCAACGCGTTCGAAGCCGAGCATCTCATAGAGGGCATCATAGAGCGGACGCAGGTAGGGATCGATTTTCTGGGCCAGATCCCCCGGCAGAAATCCGAGCCGTTCCCCTGCTTCCACCGCAGGACGGGTCAGCACAATGCGTCTGACTTTATCCTGCTCCAGTGCCTGCACCGCGCAGGCCACCGCCAGATAGGTCTTGCCGGTGCCAGCAGGACCGATGCCGAAGATGGCGTCCTCCCGCTGAATCTGTTGAAGATACTGCTGCTGGTTGACTCCCCGTCCCCGGATCAGGCCGCGCGGGGTCTGAATGACAATCTCCGGCAGTTCGCTCGTACTCTGTTCCAGCAGGCTATCGACACCGGACTGTTGCAAGAATAGATGTACCCCGGCCGGGGTCAGGGGTTTTTCAGCCGTCTCCTGGTATAGTTCCTGCACCACCTTGCTGGTCAGCCAGATTGCATCGCTGCTGCCGATGACACGGAAGGTGTTGCCGCGGTTGTTGATCTCCACTCCCAGCCGGCGCTCCACCTGCCGCAGATGCTCGTCGAGCTGACCGCAGAGATTGGCCAGGCGCTGGTTATCGGCGGGTTCGAGAACGAAATCGAGAGTTTGCAAAGGTTCATTCATGCACAGGCACTCTGCGGTGCAGACTGTGCGACTAACTCACCGCGCAGGGAGTTTGGCAATGCCTCGGTAATCATTACGTTGGCAAACTGCCCGATCAGCGAACGGTTACCGGCATCGAAATTGACCACCCGGTTATTTTCAGTGCGCCCGGCCATCTGCCGGTCATCCTTGCGGGAGACCCCTTCGACCAGAACGCGCTGCCCCGTCCCCACCATGGCATGGCTGATCTCCGCCGCCTGCTGGCCGATACGCTGCTGCAGAATGGCCAGGCGCTGTTTTTTTACCTCGGGAGCAACATCGTCCGGAAAAGCGGCGGCAGGCGTACCGGGCCGGGCGCTGTAGATA
Organism: Gammaproteobacteria bacterium; assembly: GCA_024277595.1. Taxonomy (GTDB): domain Bacteria; phylum Pseudomonadota; class Gammaproteobacteria; order Thiohalospirales; family Thiohalospiraceae; genus DRMK01. Next base: position 2,786 of record JAJRUV010000176.1, on the reverse strand, counting down.
AAGCTGAATGAATGATCGAAACCCACCTCGGCGATCAGGTTCATGGTTGCCTCAAAATCTGCCTCGGTCTCACCAGGGAAGCCGATGATGAAGTCGGAAGAGATGGAGATGTTCGGCCGCACATCGCGCAGACGGCGGATGATTCGCTTGTACTCCAGCACGCCGTGGCCTCTTTTCATCATTGCCAGGATGCGATCTGAGCCGCTCTGTACCGGCAGGTGCAGATGGCTGACTAACTGTGGAATTTCCGCATAGGCCTGGATCAGGCTGCCGCTCATTTCTACCGGATGGGAGGTGGTATAGCGAATCTGTTCGATACCGTCCACCGCAGCTACGTAAGAGAGCAGCAGCGCCAGATCGGCAGGTTCGCTATCGTCCATGACACCACGGTAGGCGTTGACATTCTGCCCCAGCAGGTTCACTTCACGAACCCCCTGTTGCGCCAGTTGCGCCACCTCCGCTATCACATTATCGAAAGGGCGGCTGATCTCCTCACCGCGGGTGTAGGGAACCACACAGTAAGTGCAGTACTTGCTGCACCCTTCCATGATGGACACATGGGCTGATGGCCCTTCGGCGCGGGGTTCGGGAAGCCGGTCAAATTTTTCAATTTCAGGGAAAGAGACGTCGATCACTCCGCCCCCGCTACGCTGCACATCGTCCAGCATCTGCGGAAGCCGGTGCAGGGTCTGCGGGCCAAACACCAGATCCACGCAGGGTGCCCGCTTGCGCAGCATCTCACCCTCTTGACTGGCCACACAGCCGCCTACGCCGATCACCAGATCTGGACGCTGCTCCTTCATCTCGCGCCACCTCCCCAGCTGGGAGAACACCTTCTCCTGCGCTTTCTCGCGGATGGAGCAGGTGTTGAGCAGCAGTAGATCCGCCTGCTCCGGTTCATTCACCAGCTCAAAGTTGTGCGATGCATTGAGCACATCCGCCATCCTGGCGGAATCGTACTCGTTCATCTGACAGCCAAACGTCTTGATATAAAGCCTGCGCTTCATGAAACAGCTACCTCTCTGCGGATTTTTAACAACGGAAAGTTTACCGCAGGGCAGCGGTTGCCCACAATCCCTGGAAAGGCTGGTCAGGAATAACAACAATAGTTCAGGAGGTAACTGTTTTTCCTTTCAGTAAGGGAAGCAACACTTCTGCCAGTTCTTTTGGCTTGAACTTGCCGACGTAGGCATCAGCACCCACGCTTTTTCCAATACTACTGTTTGCAGCGGCAGACAGCGAAGAATGCATGATGACCGGGATTCCATTGAAGCGTTTGTCACTCTTGATCTTCTTGGTCAGCACATAACCATCCATTTCAGGCATCTCGACATCAGTCAGAATAAAGTCGAGTTTGTCTGCTACGGATACGCCTTCAGCCTCGGCGTCAGCTGCAATTTTTCTCAGCTTTTCCCACGCCTGTTTGCCATTTTTGGCACTGGTGTGATTTATTCCCATCCGATCCATGGTCATCTCAATCTGGGTACGGGCGACTGTAGAGTCGTCAGCAAAGAACATGTTTGCTGGTACCTCAGCTTTTCCTATCCCATCAAACAGATGAGGATCGGCAGTTCGGCCGGTGGTCTCATCCAGTATCTTCTCCACATCCAGTATCATCACGATACGATCATCTTTCAGATCGGCTACAGCAGTCACCAGACCGCCATGACGGTGCGCCATCATCGGAGGAGGTTCCTTTATGGAGCTCCACTCCATACGCACAATCTGATCCACCGAATCAACCAGAAAGCCCTGCATATTATAGTTGTACTCGGTAACAATCAGTGCATCCGGCTTGCTGTTTACCTTGACATCACAGAAGTGTGACATGTGAATAACCGGAATCATCACCCCGCGCAGACTCACCATTCCCTCTACGCCAGGAGGCATATCAGGCGCACGCACAATCTCCGGAACGCGCAGTACCTCTCTGACCTTGAATACATTAATTCCAAACATCTCCTCACGCCCGCTATCCTCGTTTACACCGAGACTGAATAGCAGAATTTCCAGCCGGTTAGCTCCCGCCAGACCCGTTCGGTCATCTACTGATTTTAGAAAATTTGACATTACTTGCTACCCTGTTTGTCCAGTTACAAACCATACATCAGCCACCAACTGGCCAGACATCCTATTCGGCTGAAAAACTAACAGGTGGCCAGTCACTAGCCAATAACGGCCGCCGGGATGATGTACTTGAGGGATTTCTGTCATTCGCAGATTTAATTCGCAAGTGCAATATGAACTGCCGGTAAGTGAGTAAGCTGTGGTGGCATGATGGCTTTTCTTGCCGACCAAAGTAAAAGGAGCACACATGAGCGGTTACACGCAGCTTACCCAAAAGCAATGATACTCGATTGAGCCATTGTTGAAAGCAGGGCAGAACCAAGCGGAAAGCGTAAAAGTGCTGGAAGTCCACAAATCGACCATCTGCCGGGAACGAGCCGCATCGTGGTTGTCGCCCGAAACCTGAGTTTCCATATTCTAAGCTTTCGGCAACTGTCAGATAAACAATGAGGGTATTAATCGTTGCATAAGTTCTCGCGCTAGAATAACGTCTTTTCACGTTGAAAATACAATATATAGACTGCGAATACTTATGCAACGATTAACCAAAAAAGGAAATCCCCCGGCTTTGCCGGGGAGACAGTAAAAGTTTGACATATCCGGGAGTCCATCGGAGAAACTCTTGGTCGTGAGCCGGCAAGCAAACGACAGAGGAGAATCCCGATGGACGAGTACAAGAGCTTAAGGCACTCCAAGTGGGAGTGTAAATACCATGTTAT
>JAJRUV010000175.1 GCA_024277595.1 Gammaproteobacteria bacterium | reverse complement strand
GTGGTCTCAATCAGTGAGTACAGATTAGCACTGGCTTTCACACCCTTGACCGATGCACTGAACCGCCAGTTTTTCCGACCGACCACAAACGGACGGATCGCGTTCTCCGTCCCGTTGTTGTCGATTCCCAAACGACCATCCTCAAGATAGACGATCAGCTTGTCCCATTCGTTCCGCAGGTAGTTTAATGCCTTGCCCGTGGCACTTGTCGGCGGCACCTGTGGCAAGGCTTCACCCGGCCAGCTCCGCAACTCATCAAGAATTGGCCGGGCATGCGTCTGAGGATGTTTGCACCGGTCTTCCGGTTTGAACAGTCGAGCCTGCTTCTCGACACGGTACAATTTCCGGATCATAGTCATACAAGATAACCGGTTGAACGGGTGGTTCACCGCGCTGAAGCCAGAGATACGACTTTGATTGCGCCGACTTGCCGTTCTCTTCAAGCACCTGAACGGTGGTTTCATCCATCTGGATAATGTCGCAGGCTAACAGGTGGTCGCGTAACAGGTTAATCAACGGCTGAATCAGTGTGCCGGTCTGGATCATCCAGTTCGCCAGCGTCGCATGCGGGAGATCGACACCAATGCGTTTCAGTATCGTCTCCTGCCGGTATCGAGGCAGGGCATCCTGGTACTTCGAGACCGCGATATGAGCCAGCAACCCCGGAGAGGCCATGCTTTTGGGGAACGGTTGCGCCGGCAAAGACGCAGTTTTGATACATTGGCCACAGGAACAGGTGTGCTTTTTGCGAATGTGCCGGATCACCTGGATCGTCGCCGGGATAATATCCAACGGCTCGGAAACCACTTCGCCGATCTCGTTCAGCAACTGACCATCGTGATCGCAGTGACGTTCAGCCTCGGAAATCTCATGGATAACATCAATGTGCGGTAGATTATTCGGCAGTGGCTTGCGGCCGCGTTTTTTGCGCGTGTGTGCAGGCACGATAATGGAAGCATCTTCTGTTTTCGGCACCGCATCAACAGCCACTTCGGCCTCGTTGAACAGACAGACCTGATCAAGGGATATTTTCTCACTACTGGCGACATACCGTTTGGCCCGCGCAAGGTTTAATTGTTCTTGCAGAAGGATGATTTTGGATTGAAGCTGTTCGTTGAGGGCCGCCTGGTCAGTGACTAAAATCTTCAGCGCATCAACGTCATCGGGAAGTGGATTCAGTGCAACAAGCAGGCATCAGATTATACCAGACACATGGACACAATGCCCTGTAAAACACTGGAATAATGCAGTCTTTCATGCGCATGATGTCGTAACCATCGAGCAACCAGTTCAGTTGCTGTCCAGTCAGGGTGACGACCTCACCGACACGCTTTCGAGGCCACTTGAAACGCGCTTTTCCAGACGTTTTTACCACAGACAAAAACCGTTTCGTTTCCAGTACAACGCCTTGAGCTTGTCGCGTTTTCGATTGCAGAATACAAACAGCTGTTCGGAGAACGGGTCCTGTTGCAACACCTCTTCCACCAGCACCACCAATCCATTAATCCCTTTTCGAAAATCAATACTGTCACGACACAGGTAAACAGCCGGCAGATCGTTCCCGGGCCGCACCATCCCGCGGTCGATGCGGCGCGCAAGACCAGCGTTAATGCGCCGCACTCCACGGTGCCAGAAAATGCCACCGTTACGCCGTTCGGCAATTGAATTCGCCATTCATTAGCCGCAGCCGTCATGCCAGTACTCCGTTCCAAGTAGTTTGGGTATAGGTGTCTCTGCTCGAGGGCGGGAGAGTTTGATCAGTAAGTCCAGTTTATCTGGCCGCTGACGATATTAACCTTGGATTCAAACTCGCCATCGAGTTTTGCTTTTAGTTTGTTCGTATCGCTGATCTTCGTGTCATCAACGAACAGATGGGCGTATCCCAGGTGAAAGCTTAACTGTGGCGAAACCCGGTAATTGAGTCCCAGAGCCAACCAGGTACGGTTATTGCTTGGAATTCGCGGTGTGCGGAGTTCTGCGTTGGGGATCGGAGTTTCATCATAAGCCACACCAATGCGCAGCAGGGTTTGATTGCTGTGGCGGTAGTGTGCGCCCAGTGCATAGCGCAGGCTGTCTTCCCACTCTTCGGGTTGTACGGAGTCTCCCTGTGTGCCAGCGTCATATTTGATTCTCAACTCCTCAAAGTTACTCCATTGGGTCCAGGTGATATCGCCCATCAACGTCCAACGAGAATCAATCTGATGGTAGCCGCTGACTGAAAGGGTTGCGGGCAGATCCGTTTTTGCACTGGCATCGGTGTTTGCAAAAAAACCGGCTCCTTTCAATACTGGATCAATGTTATCGAATTTTGCATCTCCTTCCAGCTCATGTTTAATGCTGGAGCGCCAGGCAGCACCGATGCGGGTGGCATCGCTGAATTTATACAGCAGTCCCAGATTTGCCCCCCAGCCCCAACTGGTTCCGGTTACTTTGGCATAGCCGTCATTGGTGGTCGGAACCCCTGCGCATGGAGCAATGCCGGCTCCTGAACAGAGAGCGGCCTGATCGATTGCGTTAGTCAGCTCCACTGACAGATACTGGAGACTGATCCCTGCACCCAGTGATAGCTGATTAGATGCCCGGTAGGCCAGTGATGGGTTGATATTCAAACTCTGCATATGTGATTCGATAGCGTGATAGCGGCCGATCCAGGTTTTGTCATATTCAGTACTCAGGCCAAAGGGAGCGTTAATCCCGAGGCCAAATTTGAATTGTGGAGCGACTTCTCTGGTATAGTAGAAATTGGGAATAAAGCCGGTAGCGCCGGCATCTCCTCCTGCATCACTACCAAGCGAAACGCCAGCAGGGCCACTCGAGGCTGTGTCAGAAAATCGGGTAGAGGGTTGCACGATATGCAGACCAAAAACTGCTTCGGTTGAGTCCAGCTCCGTCATGCCAGCCGGGTTGAAATAGATAGTACTGGCGTCTTCAGCGCTGGCAGAACCTCCTGCATAGGCGCTTCCCATATTGCTGGTGCTCTGTTCGATGAGGGCAAAACCTGCGGCGAAGACAGTGCCGGTTAACAGTGATAGTGATGCAAAGGTTACAATGGATAGGCAGATGGATTGATTTGGCTTCATGGCAGGTTGTCCTCCCGAACCTGATTGATTGTTATTCATTGGGTTGGCTAGCGCTAACCATTGGTACCATACTACAATTTTGCCGCTAATGCTTAGAAGTAACGACTAAAATACGATTATGTATATGCTAAAAAACGGGTCATGAAAGAGGTCATTGGTAGTTGGTTGCGGAGACGTTTCTCTGATCCACAAGCTGTAATTCTGGCAATATTGCTGGTGGCGGGATTCACCATTGTGGTGTTTGCGGGGGAGATGTTGGCTCCGCTGCTGGCCAGTATTGTTATTGCTTATCTGCTTGAAGGCCCTGTCTACAAGCTGGAACGACTGGGTGCGCCCCGCCTGCTGGTGGTGGTGCTGGTGCTGGTGCTATTCATGGCCTTTCTGGTGGTGCTGTTCTTTGCTTTGCTGCCAACCATGTGGCAGCAGATGGCTGATCTGCTCCAGGAGTTACCTGCCTATGTTACCCGGGGGCAGGTGGCGTTGATGGAGCTTCCTGCCCATTATCCTTTTGTTTCACAGGCTCAGGTGCATGAAGTCATGATTATGATGCGCACCGAGCTGAGTGGACTTGGCCAGCACATTTTGTCGCTGTCGCTCTCTTCCCTTGCAGGTGGTATTACCCTGCTGATTTATCTGGTGCTGGTGCCGGTACTGGTGTTTTTTCTGCTCAAGGACAAGGAGCGCATAATTGATTGGGTGAAGAGCTATCTTCCGCACCAGCGTGCGTTGTTGATCGAGGTGTGGGATGAGTTGGATCAGCAGCTTGGCAATTATGTGCGGGGCAAATTCTGGGAAATTCTGATTGTGGCGGTAGCCAGCTACGCGCTGTTCGCTTTTATGGCACTCAAATACGCCATGTTGCTGGCAGTGCTGGTTGGATTTTCCGTTTTGGTGCCTTATATCGGTGCGGCGGTGGTGACCATCCCGATTGCCGTGGTAGCTTATTTCCAATGGGGACTGGATTCGCAGTTTGCTTGGTTAATGGCTGCTTACGCAGTGTTGCAGGCGCTGGATGGCAATGTATTGGTGCCGTTGCTGTTTTCCGAAGTGGTGAACCTGCATCCGGTAGCGATTATTGTAGCAGTGCTGTTTTTTGGTGGAATATGGGGTTTTTGGGGCGTGTTTTTTGCTATCCCGCTGGCGACCCTGGTCAGTGCCGTGATGCGGGCATGGCCCCGGCATAGCGATGACGATGTGGCAACGGATGAGCTGCCGGAAAAGTCAGTTTCCTGATAATTAAATTGTTCTTTTTGCGCTATTCGATGCCGTGCTTGCGCATCCGGTAAAGGAACGTGTCGCGGGTCAGCCCCAGCAGGCGGGCAGCACGGCTGCGATTTCCTCTGGTGCGGGATAGCGCCTGAACAATCAACTCCCGCTCCAGAGTCTCCAGTTTAATGCCGCCTTCAGGAAGGATAAAACTTTTACTATCTGAATCGGCCGTTTGCTCGGAATGGAGGATTTCAGGGGGAATATTTTCACTGGTCAGATCATGATCGCTGAATAGCACCACCATTCGCTCACAAAAATTGCGTAGTTCGCGTACATTGCCGGGCCATCGGTATTGTTGCAAAATTTTGATGACGGGTTTGTTGTAGCGTGGCGGGGTGGCGCTGTGCTGACGGGAGAGGCAGGAGGTGAAATGGCGCAGCAGCAGCGGGAGATCCCCGATGCGCTCCCGCAGTGGCGGTAGCAATAGTGGAACCACATTGAGCCGATAATAAAGGTCGGCACGGAACTCGCCGCGCTGAACCATTTCGTACAGATTGCGGTTGGTGGCCGCAATCACCCGGACATTGACCAGGGCGGGCGCCGTCTCCCCCAGCCCCTGACACTCTCCCGCCTCCAGGAAACGCAGCAATTTTGCCTGCATCGGCAGTGGCAGTTCACTTATCTCATCCAGGAACAGGGTACCCCCGGCAGCGGCTCGAAACTTGCCGGGATAGTCCTGATCTGCTCCGGTGAAGGAGCCCTTGCGGTGTCCAAACAGCTCCGATTCCACCAGATTTTCCGGTAGTGCGGCACAGTTGACGCTGACCAGGATTTGTTTTTCCCGCGGGCTTTGTTCATGGATATGCCGGGTTAGCACCTCTTTGCCGGTACCACTCTCTCCCTGAATGAACAGCGTGACATCAGCGGCGGCCACCAGCCTGGCGGTGCGCAGCACAGAAAGGAACAGCGGGGATTCACCAATCAGCCGGGTCTTGTCCATGAGTCAGGAGTTGGGGTTGTGGTGAAGATGCTGCTCATGATCAGTTTCTCCTCCTGTCATGCTCATTGCCGGCCCGAGCAGCCCCAGTGCGATAATAGAAATACCGGCAATACGCCGGGCCATCGGCATCCGGGCAACGTGGGCAATGCGGCTGGTCAGAATGCCTGCTGTGGCGACAGCGGGCAGCGTTCCCAGTCCAAACAGCGCCATAAACAGTGCGCCCTCTACCACACTTCCGGCTGACAGACTAAAGATGAGTGCGCCATAAACAAGCCCGCAGGGGAGCCAGCCCCAAACCATACCAAACAGAAGAGCCTGCAGGGGGGTACGTACCGGCAGCAGCCGCTGTCCGATGGGTTCAAGGCGGCGCCAAAGAGGGCGCCCTATCGACTCGATAACTGCCAGTCGCGGAAACCAGCCAGCCAGATAGAGTCCTATTGCGATCATCACCAGGGCAGCAAACCATTGCAGCACCAGATGACCATATTGGGGGCTGACACTATGCAGCAATTCACTGCCGACTCCGGCCAGCAGCGCTCCGGCGAGTGCGTAACTGATGATACGCCCCAGATTGTAAAGCAGAATGTAGGGCAACAGCCGCCAGCGGTTATTCCTGATTTGGGAGGGCAGGCCAAAACTCAGTGCGCCAACGATGCCACCACACATGCCAATACAGTGCGCTGAGCTAAACAGGCCGATACCGAATGCTGCAAGGAGGGAATACTCCACGTCTGAACTCCAACCACAATGGAGGGGTCATGTTACTACATCGCTGACCAATATCTAAATGGGTTATTTGCCGCAGATATTGGGCCAACTCCCACGGCGAGCCGGCGGCACCTGAGTCTAGGAGTCTGTCGGGTTTGGGTAATCGTAGCGAGCGGGTGGGAGAACGAGTCAAAATATTTCCGGTTTTGAGGCGAATAGTGGGGCTATTTAACGAAAAATCGGGGACATTTTGGCCGCTCCCCCATCAGCGCAGTAGATTATCCCCAAATCCGACAGACTCCTAGAGTATATATATGCCGGGAAAATTGGTAATTGATAGCCAGACTGCTCTTGACAGTCAATCGGGGATCGCTCACAATTCGCCTTCTTTGCAGGCCGGACCTCCGGCCTTTTGTTTATTTTTGGTCTGGAGTTAGGCTTCATGGCGACAACGAATCAGCTGGTGCGTAAGCCGCGCACCCGCAAACCGGAAAAAAGTACCGTACCTGCGCTGGAGGCATGTCCGCAAAAGCGCGGTGTTTGTACCCGTGTTTACACGACGACACCGAAAAAACCGAACTCGGCCCTGCGCAAGGTCGCGCGTGTGCGTCTTACCAACGGTTTCGAGGTGACCACCTACATCGGCGGTGAGGGTCACAATCTACAGGAACACTCGGTTGTCCTGATCCGTGGTGGTCGTGTCAAGGATCTGCCGGGTGTGCGCTATCATACAGTACGTGGTTCGCTGGATACGGCGGGTGTAAGCGAGCGTCGGCAGGGTCGTTCCAAGTACGGCGCCAAGCGTCCAAAATCCTAGATTTATATAAAGTTAAACGGATACAGATATGGCTAGAAGAAGAGTTGCTGCCAAACGTGAAATTTTGCCGGATCCCAAATTTGGCGATCTGACGCTGGCGCGGTTTATCAATATGCTGATGCTGGATGGAAAGAAATCCATCGCCGAGAAGATCGTCTATGGTGCTCTGGATCGGGTAACCGAAAAAAGCAAGGGCGACGGTCTGGATCTGTTCGGCAAGGCGCTGGATAACATCCGCCCAATGGTGGAAGTGAAATCGCGCCGGGTGGGTGGTGCCAACTATCAGGTGCCGATCCAGGTACGCCCGCAGCGCAGCTCCACTCTGGCTATGCGCTGGTTAATCGATGCAGCGCGCAAGCGCGGCGAGAAAAGCATGGGCCTGCGTCTCGCCGGTGAAATTCTTGATGCCTGTGAAAGTCGTGGTACAGCGGTTAAAAAACGCGAAGATACCCACCGCATGGCTGAGGCGAACAAGGCATTTGCTCATTACCGCTGGTAATGGCTTTACAGAATTTGGAACGAGGTTAGATTCAGTGGCACGTAAAACCCCCATCGAGCGCTATCGTAACATCGGCATTATGGCGCACATTGACGCCGGTAAAACAACGACTACCGAGCGTATCCTGTACTACACAGGCATTTCTCACAAGATAGGTGAGGTGCATGATGGTGCCGCCACCATGGACTGGATGGAGCAGGAGCAGGAGCGTGGCATTACCATTACCTCTGCGGCTACCACCTGTTTCTGGAGCGGCATGGATAAGCAGTTCCCGGAACACCGCATCAATATAATCGATACCCCGGGACATGTTGATTTTACCATTGAGGTAGAGCGTTCTTTGCGTGTGCTGGATGGTGCCTGCGCGGTTTTCTGTGCTGTGGGTGGAGTGCAGCCGCAATCGGAGACAGTGTGGCGGCAGGCCAATAAATACTCTGTTCCGCGGATGGTGTTCGTTAACAAGATGGATCGCCAGGGTGCTGATTTTCTGCGCGTCGTTGAGCAGATAAAGGAGCGTCTCGGCGCCAATCCGGTTCCCGTCGTGCTCGGTATTGGCGCCGAGGAAAACTTCCAGGGCGTAGTGGATCTGCTGCGCATGAAGGCTATTTTTTGGAATGAAGAGGATATGGGTGCCGCGTACGAGGCGAAAGATATTCCCGCCGACATGCTGGCTCAAGCTGAAGAATACCGCGAGCGGATGATTGAGGCGGCAGCTGAGGCCAGTGATGAGTTGACGGAGAAGTACCTGGAAGCGGGGGAACTCTCCAATGACGAAATCAAACAGGGTCTGCGTATTCGCACCCTGAGCAACGAGATTGTCCCCGCTTTGTGTGGTACCGCATTCAAAAACAAAGGTGTGCAGGCAATGCTGGATGCAATCATCGAGTTTATGCCATCACCTGCTGATGTTCCCCCTATCAGGGGTATATTGGATGATGCGGCAGAAACCGAGGCAGAGCGCAAAAGCTCCGATGACGAGCCGTTTGCTGCGCTGGCCTTCAAGATTGCTACCGATCCCTTTGTCGGCACGCTGACTTTTTTCCGGGTTTATTCGGGGGTGCTCAGATCTGGTGATACCGTCTATAATCCAGTTAAGGGGAAGAAGGAGCGTATCGGTCGTATCGTTCAGATGCACGCCAATAGCCGTGAAGAGATCAAGGAGGTGTGCGCCGGTGACATTGCCGCCGCAGTTGGCCTCAAGGATGTCACTACCGGCGAGACCCTTTGTGACCTGAATAACGTTATTACGCTGGAGCGGATGGAATTTCCAGAGCCGGTTATTTCTGTGGCCATCGAGCCGAAGACCAAGCCGGATCAGGAAAAGATGGGTATTGCGCTTGGCAAACTGGCGCAGGAGGATCCCTCATTTCGGGTGCATACGGATGAGGAGTCCGGACAGACCATTATCTCCGGCATGGGCGAGCTGCATCTGGAGATTATCGTTGACCGCATGAGCCGCGAGTTCAGCGTGGATGCAAACGTTGGTGCTCCGCAGGTGGCTTACCGTGAAACCCTGCGCAAGCTGGTTGAGGTGGAAGGAAAGTTTGTGCGCCAATCGGGTGGGCGTGGTCAGTATGGACATGTTTGGCTCAAGCTGGAGCCGCAGGAGCCCGGCAGCGAGTTCGTGTTTGAAAACGCAATTGTCGGTGGTGTGGTGCCGAAAGATTATATCCCCGCTGTAAACAAGGGTGTACAGGAAGCAATGGGCAACGGCGTACTGGCTGGCTATCCGATCGTGGATGTCAAGGTGACGTTGTTTGATGGCTCCTATCATGATGTGGACTCCAATGAGAACGCGTTTAAAATTGCGGCTTCCATGGCATTTAAGAGTGGTTTCTTGAAAGCCGGCCCGGTTCTCCTTGAGCCTATCATGAAGGTAGAGGTAACTACGCCGGAAGACTACATGGGTGATGTTATCGGTGATCTCAATCGTCGCCGCGGGCTTGTTCAGGGGATGGAGGATTCGCCTGCCGGGAAGCTGATCGATGCCGAAGTTCCCTTGGCGGAAATGTTTGGTTATGCGACCTCCCTGCGCTCGATGTCCCAAGGGCGTGCGACCTATTCGATGGAGTTTGAGAAATATGCCGAAGCTCCCTCCAGTGTGGCTGATGAAGTAATCAAAAAGGCATCTTGATTAATAGTTTTGACGAGTTAACAGAGGTAGAAAACCGTGTCTAAGGAAAAATTTGAACGTACCAAGCCGCACGTAAACGTCGGCACCATCGGTCACGTTGACCACGGCAAGACCACGCTGACAGCGGCGCTGACCAAAGTTATGGCGGAGAAGCATGGTGGCGAGAGCAAGGGCTAT
>JAJRUV010000174.1 GCA_024277595.1 Gammaproteobacteria bacterium | reverse complement strand
GTCGGCGTCGGTAGGCCGCTTCCCGCCCCCGCTTCACCAGTCCTTCAAGCCGGTCACGTTCTTCCCGCGTTAAACGAACTACATAGCGCTTTTTCATTTTCAAGCTCCTCAACAGGTTATACAAGTCTATTGAAGAGCTAGCTTAACATCCTAATTTATATTATTGAAGAAGTACTAGTAAGTAGCTATCTGTTAGCGGCTGAAAAACAGGATTCTTGACTCAGTTGCCACGCCATCTAGCGGAATGTCCCATGATCTGGAGATAAGCCCTTCAACCTCTTGAAAATCGTGGGCAATTCCCATCAGAACAGGTCTATGCCACCGCTTGCGCTGCCGTAGATAGGCCAGCGTTCGGTCATAATATCCTCCACCCATTCCCAGCCGGTTTCCATTAATGTCAAACGCCACCAGCGGTAGCAGAAGAAGATTCAGCGCCCATGGTGGTGTTTGCTGATGCCGATTTTTTGGTTCTGGTATGTCGTAGCAGTTAGTTACCACTGCTTCATTCTTCAGATAACGGACAAAGCCAAGGCGGTTGCGATCAATATGATTGATTACAGGTAGATAGCAATGTTTATTCATCTGTTTCATGCGATTTATCACCGGTTGCAGATCCAGTTCTCCATCACGGGCAAAATAACAGGCGATATGTTGGCTGCGGAGAAATAACGGAGAGTTTGTCAACAGCTTGCAAAGTTTATCGCTAGCTTGATGGCGCTCTGCACGACTCAATGTTCGCCTTTGCTGGCGCAGTTGCTGACGAATTCTGCTTCGGGAGTTCATGGGCTTGTTTGAGTAGAGCATCTCCCGCACATGCCGCTGAATCCATCGTCCTCGAACCATTCGGCTCAAGGGGGGAACTGCAGCGATACATCAGGCTTTCCGCTGCATACGGCGGATCTGCACACCGCATCGCGATATTAGTGCCCCGGGTAGTCAATTTAAGGCTCAAGGGTGTACCCGGATTCTGGCGAACACGGCAGGAGATGCCCTTTAATTCTATCCTGATAGTGGATGTAATGGCAAGGCTGAGCCTTGTCCAATATGAAATGAGTCTGAAACCGTTCATGATGGGAAGGATGAAAACCCTCATGAAACCCGAAGACTTGGCGACGATTGAACAACTTGAAGATTTCCTGTCCGGCACCCGGGCGGTGGCCTTTTCGGTCATCAGCGACAAAGACACCTGCTACCGCTGGTTCCAGGGAGAACTGGTCAAGTTCCGCTACCTGGCGCTGTCTCGCCAGGGAAAAGGGGTGGTAATCCGCTACCGGAGGAAGGGCAACGGCTATTCCCGTCAACAGCTATACTCGGCTGATTGCCCGGTACCGCAAGACAGGCCGACTCCAGCGCCGCCAGCGCACGGTGTCCGGCGTCAAGCGAAAGTACACGGCTCACAATATCCGTCTCCTGGCCGACATGGACAAGCGTCATGACACCCCCTTGCAGCCCGGTGCTCAAGAAGTTGTGTGAGCGGGCCTGCGAGTTCTTTGGTCAAACGGAGTACAGCAATGCTGGCATCGTTCTCCGTGAGTCACCTGTACAACCCGAGAAAGTCCACGACCTATATACCCAAACCACTTGGAAATGCAGTTTTTTGAGCCCATCTGCAACCGCAATGCCGCATTGCAGTTCTTGAAAAGGGCGAGCCATTCTCTGCGAACTGCGCCTTACCTTGCGGTTTCAGTAGATGACCTAAAAGAAAAACTCGGGAAAATGGTAGAGACAGTCATGGAGGCAATTGATGTTCGTATTGATGGGTTCTTTGTTCAGGCACTCCAGCTTGATATTTTTACGTTGAAAATGGAGTTCAAGTCGTGAGTGATTTTATTCGGAAACGCTCATTTTGAACCCCGAAATTTGAATTATGTGTGGTTGTTTTCAGTTATTTCAAATGGGGTAACGGCAGAAAAGTTAGTGACAATTTCATCGCCGGAGTTGATTATCAAGAGAAAGGCTTCTATGCTTTTTGAAGTTCCTGCCACAAGCAGCAGGTGTCCGTTATCTGTTTTGACGAAACAGGCTGAATATCTATTCCCGATGCATCAACCGGGATGTTGTGGGTTAGTGGTGAACAGTCTGTCCCGCGTCAATCGGGCACCTGGATGCAGTCATGACATTACCCAAAACCCCCGGATTGTGCCCCGTTTGCGAGGGAACTACGCAACAATAGCGAAAATTAATCAAATCATTGGCTGCTGAACGCCGCTAATGTCGAAAAGGAGGTTCGATTTGAATATTTCAGGAGTTTTCCCGTTTTTATACTCTTTCATTCTGTTGGTATCCGGGTTCTATGCTGTACCGGGCCAGGCAGTGCCTGTTTCTTCAACGGTAGAGTGGCAACCCTGTTATCAGGAGAACGGGCCGTTTGAGTGCGCCAGGGTTGATGTGCCGCTTGTTCACAATGCAGCTTCCGGCGAAGAGAGTTCCGGGGTGTCTATCGCCATGATAAGGTTGCCTGCTACCGATCCTGAACGCCGTATTGGAACGCTGTTCTTTAATCCGGGTGGCCCCGGGAGTTCAGGAGTCAATTTCCTGTTGAATGCAGGGGCATCGCTCTACACTGACGAAGTGCGCGCCCGCTATGACCTGGTGGGTTTCGATCCGAGAGGCATTGGGCGCAGTGATGCGCTCACATGCATTGGAACACCCGACCCGTTGTCGGCAGTTCTGGTAGGGCTTGGACATATTCAGAAGGGATCTCCAGGTTCGCTGGAAGAGATCGTGACGCGGTGGATGTATGACCTGTCTTTTGTCACTAGTTGCGATGAGCGAAGCGGAGCAATAATCGACTATATGACAACGGCTGACGTGGCCCGGGATCTCGATCTGTTGCGTCAGGCGGTTGGTGATGAACAGCTGAATTTTGTAGGGTACTCTTACGGATCCTATCTGGGGGTGACCTACGCCAGTTTGTTTCCCGACAAGGTCGGAGCACTGGTGGTTGACGGTGTATTGGATCCGATTGCCTGGGCAACGGGGCATGATGGCGAGCATGTTAGCACACCGGTTTCTACCCGGCTGCGCAGTGATGCGGGTGCGATGGCTACGCTTGGTGAGTTTTTCCGGTTATGTGATGAAGGTAGTGATTGTGCGTTTGCCGGTGATTCGGCGACCCGGTTTGCCGTGTTGGCCGAGAACCTGAGAGCCAGGCCATTGGCTGCTACATCGGCGGATGGTGGTAATCTTGAGCTTGGATATGATCTGTTGATTATTGTTACAAGAGCAATGTTGAATGATCCTCAGGCCTGGCCGGGTTTTGCACAATTTCTCGCTGCTGCCGAGGCCCAGGCTCCCCCCGTCGTTATTGGTAACATTCTGAGCCGATTATTACCGACGGGGAATGGTGGGGTCAGTTTAGCAGGATACTCTGGCGTGATGTGCAGCGACAGCAACAATCCCCGCGAATTCTGGGCCTGGCCAGTCGCAGCCTGGGAAGCCGAAGCCCGTTACGGATATTTTGGCCCTGTTTTGACATGGAGTTCCAGTACATGCGCCCAATGGAAGGGCTCCGGGGAGAGCCGCTATGCGGGTCCGTTCGATAAGCAAACCGCGAACCCGGTACTCGTGGTCAGTACGCTATTTGATGCGGCCACCCGCTATGAAAGCGCGGTAACCGTGGCAAATTTGTTACCGAACTCCAGATTGTTGACCGTGGAAGGTTGGGGACATACAACACTTTCTATATCACAATGCGCGACAGAAACGGTATCCGGTTATCTTGTTAGCGGAGCACTACCACCAGAGGGGGCCGTCTGTCCGCCGGATTTCACACCTTTTGATGGTTCCCGTTCTATGGCATCTTCTTCGCGACCTCCTATGGTGATACCAACGATTGAGCAGGAAATTCTGCGGCGTATGCTTCGCTAACGCACTGTTTTGAATGCCGGATTTGTGTTTGAACAGAACGTCCGCACCAAATCCTCCCCGCAGGAGGAGGGAGTCTTCCCTTCTTGCAGGAGAGGGTTAAAATGGTTGTTTTGTTGTAACTATTCAGCTCACCCCTGAAATTTGCCATTTCTGCGTTAAAAAATGATCATTTACCCGTGTAAACTCACATTTTTCGCCTTGAACTGGCAAATTTCAGGGGCGAGCTGAACAGTTAAATACTAATTTTCAACTATGCTGAATAGTTGCGTTTTGTTGCTATTCGAAAGAAAATATGTTTTTTAACAGATGGTTAAGGGGTGTAGCTAATGATGTTTGAACAGTGCCTGTCGGCGTTGGGAACGGAGGGGCTCGGGAAAATCCTGAAATCAGAAATCGAAAATCTGGACGGGCGGGAGTTGCCGTTGCAGCAGGGGATGTCGCGGGGAAACGTAGCGCTGGAGTCCAACTTCAGCGTGATGATTCTTCATACGCGGGAGGAGGCGAGCCGGATTCATGTCAAGAGCGGTGTTTTCTTCCAGAGCATTAATGCCGGTAGCTGTTGTGTCAATGATCCGACGCCAGTGGAGCCGCACGATGAGTATTGTGAGATGGAGTTCGAGATCGACAAGAAAACGGGAGTGGCAGTGGTTTGTCTTGCTGATTATTAACCCGGCGACATATATTATTGCCGGGTTAATAACAGGTTATTTTTTGTGCCGCAAAGCGGAACGATCCGCTACTGGTCTGGCGATGAGCTGAAAGATTACAGTTCATTGTCTTGCTTCCGTATCTCATTTAAGATCCGGCGGATTCCCGGTGCTGGAGTATTGGCATTATGCCTGGATTGGGCATCCGCTTTAAGTCATAATACCCGTTTTTGTCAGTGTTCGTGGGGATGAAACCTCATGGCGGTTATGGTTTTGTTATTCTTATGAAGAAAGAGCTGAAAGCTTCAGGCGGAGATATTGTATCGGAAAATCCGCGTGACGATGAGATCAGTCTGGTGGAACTGGTGCGCATATTGGTTGAGCACAGGCAGACGATTCTTGCCGTTTTTGTGTGTTTTTTAATCGCTGGTACGGTATTTGCCCTACTGATACCAAAACAATACCGCTATACCACCACGATAGAGATTGGCGCTGTTCTCGAGGATGGTAAAACCCAGTTGATCGATCCTCCGGGGACGCTGCTCGCCAAGATTAATGAAGCCTATATTCCTCATGCTCTGGAGCAGCCTGCAGAGGAAAAATCGGAAGACTATAAAATCACGGCGCGAATTCCCCGGGACAGTGAAGTTATTGTACTCGAAAGCAAGGCGGCCAAATCTCAAGGAGATACTCTGATTAAACTGCACAAACAGGTGGTGGATTACGCCAAACAGAATCACCAGGGGGTTTTTGAGGTTATAAAAAAAGAGATGGATGTTGAGCTGGACAAGAGCAGGAACAAGCTGAGCGCACTGAAGGATCGCCACAAGATGCTTACCGCTGGCTTGAAACGTCTGGATCAAACGTCAAAATTACTGGGTGAGCAGATTGACACCTTGAAAACCTTGGTTGCTGATGCTGCCAGTAACCGAAAAATGGCAAGAACTCAAACAGGTGATGAAACTCAGGCCATGACACTGTTGATGATTGATAATGAGATCCAGCAAAACAGCCAACGTCTTGCGGAACTGGAGGAGCGTTTGCATATTGAATTACCGCGGGAGAAAGATCTTCTCAAGAGTGCCATTTCCGATAATTTGCGCGAGCGACAGGAACAGTCAGCGGAGATTGCCAAGGCGCAAATAGTAATGGACAATATGCGTGAAACCCGGATGCTGATAGCCCCGATGAGATCGGCAGCGCCTGTCGGAGTCGGAAGAGCAATCATTGTTATGCTGTCAGCTGTGGTTGGGTTTTTTGCTGGCATTTTCGCCGCTTTCATTGCGGCATTTATCAGAAAAATGCGAGAAGAACTACATGTTTTGGAGGAAAAGCGATAGCTATGGAGTTACAAATCACCCCGGTCATTCTGTCCGGTGGTTCCGGAACACGCTTGTGGCCGCTGTCCCGAAAGTTGTTTCCCAAGCAATTGTTGCCGCTGGTTGGTGAGCGGACCATGTTACAAGAGACCGTAAATCGCCTGGTAGGTCTGGAGCAATGCTCCCGCTCTCCGGTCGTTGTTTGTAATGAAGAGCACCGCTTTCTGGTTGCGGAGCAGTTACGTGAAATAGACGTAAATACCTCCGGCATTATTCTTGAACCGGTTGGCAAGAACACGGCGCCTGCACTGACTCTGGCTGCTCTGGCGTTGGTTGAGCGGCAGCAGGATGCAATTATGCTGGTTATGCCGGCTGATCATGTCATCCGTGATATTGATGGATTCCATGTTGCGGTCAAACAGGCAGCCGCATTGGCGGACAGTGATTTTCTGGTGACTTTTGGCATCACTCCCGACAAGCCGGAAACAGGATATGGCTACATTCGTACGGGAGAACTAATCGAACCAGTATCCCGGAAGACGGATGATTTGAGTAGTCCCCCGCGCTCAATCGATATTTTTGTGGAAAAACCCGATTCGACCACTGCGGAAAGCTATCTTGCCTCAGGTGAATACCTGTGGAACAGCGGTATGTTTATGATCAAAGCATCCATCTGGCTGGATGCCCTTGGTCGTTGTCGTGCAGATATTCTCGATAGTTGTCAGCAAAGTTATGAGAAGGGATGCCGCGATACGGATTTCTACCGGGTTGATGCGGATATTTTTGGACAGTGTCCAGAAGATTCTATTGACTATGCTGTCATGGAGAAGCTCAATCAGAGGAAGGCAAATATTGGTTATAAATCAGCGGTTGTTCCACTTGCTGTCGGTTGGTCCGATGTCGGCGCCTGGACATCCTTGTGGGAGACCCAGTCACGGGATGCGCAAAACAATGTTATCAAGGGTGATGTTCTGGCAGAGAACACAAGCAACTCCCTGCTTTATGCCAGTAACAGGTTGCTGGCAACCATCGGGATTGATGATCTGATTGTGGTGGAGACAGCGGATGCGGTGCTGGTGGCGCACAAGGATGCAGCGCAGGACGTCAAATCTATCGTTAACCGGATCCACAACGCCGGGCGGGATGAACATCTGGTGCATCGGCGGGTTCACCGGCCATGGGGAACCTACGAGGGGATTGATTGTGGTGAGCGTTATCAGGTCAAGCGGATTACCGTGAACCCCGGGGCAGCACTCTCCTTGCAGATGCATCACCATCGAGCTGAACACTGGATTGTAGTAAAAGGGACAGCCAGGGTTACCCGCGGTGAGGATGAGCTGCTTTTATCCGAAAACCAGTCAACCTACATCTCTCTGGGGACAGTGCACCGGCTGGAAAATCCGGGATCCATTCCCCTTGAGATGATTGAAGTACAGTCAGGCAGTTATTTGGGAGAGGATGATATTGTACGCTTTGACGATCAATATGGAAGATAGACACCCTGCTAAAAGGGTTTAATAAAATGGGCAGACAAGCATTAGTGACCGGGGCAGATGGTTTTATCGGTTCCCACCTGACAGAAATGCTGGTTCGGCAGGGCTGGGAAGTCAAGGCGCTGTCACAGTATAACTCCTTCAACTCCTGGGGCTGGCTGGAGAAGGTGGAGCGCAGGGAGTACATCGAAGTGTTGACCGGCGATGTCCGTGATCCGCACTATTGCAAGCACATTATCCGTGATATCGATGTGGTGTTTCATCTTGCGGCATTGATCGCCATCCCCTATTCCTATGTTGCACCTGATAGTTATGTGGATACCAATGTAAAAGGCACTTTGAATATTTGCCAGGCGGCCCTGGAAGGTGGCGTGAAGCGGTTGATTCATACCTCAACCAGCGAAGTGTATGGTACCGCACAGTATGTACCCATCGATGAAAAACATCCACTACAGCCACAGTCGCCCTACAGTGCTACAAAAATTGCCGCAGATGCCATGGCAATGAGTTTTCATAGTGCTTTCGACCTGCCTGTGACAGTGGCGCGGCCTTTCAATACCTACGGCCCGAGGCAGTCGGCACGCGCGGTTATTCCTACCATCATTACCCAGATTGCCAATGGCAAAAAACGGATTGAGCTGGGAGATGTGTCTCCGACCCGTGATTTCAACTATGTTACCGATACCTGCCGAGGCTTCCTGGCACTGGCACAGTGTGATAAAGCAATCGGGGAGACCGTCAATATTGGTTCCAATTTCGAGATAAGCGTGGCGGACACGCTGAATATAATCAAGGAGCTTATGGGTAGTGATGTAGAGTTCGTAACTGATGAACAACGCATTCGACCGGAAAAATCAGAAGTGTTCCGGCTGTGGTGCGACAATACAAAAATAGAGCAACTGACCGGTTTCAAACCGGAAGTCGATATTCGGGAAGGGTTGCAAAAAACCATCGACTGGATTACCCGGCCGGAGAACCTCGGGACTTACAAAGCGGGAATCTATAATATTTGATGATTGTGCACGGGGCTTGGCAATATCACGCAGTTGACCTCGCTTGCCGGGGATGAATTTGAGCTGGTGATTGTTCTCAGGCTGGACAAAGGTCGTTTGGGTATGATACTAAAGCAGACGAGGTTATTAGTTGCACAAGATAAATGCCAGACCACTGATACTTCTGGGCGCTGGTGGGCACGCCAAGGTCGTGGTGGAAGCGTTACGCCAGTCAGGCAGAACGATTCTTGGACTAGCCGATCCGGGCAAACCTTCCGGGGTGCCCGTTTTTGGTGTGACTGTATTGGGTGAGGATCATATTATCTCCAGTTATCCCCCTGAAACGATCGAACTGGTCAATGGTTTGGGTGCCATGCCCGGAAGATATTTGCGTCAGGAGATCAGTCACCGGATGCGGCAACGGGGCTACCGGTTTGCCACAGTCAGGCATCCTTCAGCCGTTGTTGCGGATGATGTGGAGCTGGCTGAAGGTGTTCAAGTGATGGCTGGAGCAGTTATTCAGCCGGGAGTGGAAATTGGCACGGATACTATAATTAATACAGGTGTTTGCGTCGATCATGATTGCCGGATTGCAGCTAATTGTCATCTAGCCCCAGGTGTCATGCTTAGTGGCGGGGTTATCATTGACGAAAACGTTCACTTGGGAACCGGGACATCGGTAGTTCAAAACATAACGATTGGTTCAGGAGCCATTATTGCTGCGGGTTCTGTTCTGTATAAAGATATTTCCCAGGGAGTAAAATACATCCAGTTGCGCATGGAACAAACCGAGAGAGTTGGAAAGTAGCACATGTACCCGTGGAAGCAGCAACTGGACTAATGACAAAAATCAATGTTTAAAGTCCCCGACAGGGGATCCGTAAATCCCACTTGGTGTGGGTGACGAAGTACCGTTATCCTATATTGGGTGGCATTCAGTGGTAACGTGGCAGACAAAGTCTGGAAGGAGTACCTAAAGAAGCAGGAGCCAGATGAATCTGACGATGATTTTAGTGTACTGTAAGTCGCCTTTAGGCGAAATGACCGGCTTTTAGATCGCTTCGCTCTCCATGGTGGCCAGCGATAGATGGGGATAAATCCATGCTGTTCTGCTGAACCCGTTCTTTCTCAACGCCGTTGCTTTTCAGGTGTTTCTGGATGCTTTTGAGTGTTATGACAGCTATCCACTATAAATCACTATAGAGCCGAATTTTTTGTTTTGGAACAAAACCAGTGCGCGCTTCATCAGTAGCTCTGTTCGTGACAGGGGCAAGTATGGTATATATGCCGACTGTTTAACCTGTTCATCAGCTAACGGCGCTATTTCCCATGAGCCTCGATCCAACCTCTGCAACCGATATCGCCCGTGTTCTTACGGTAGCGCTACCCTATATTCAACGTTTTATCGGTAAAACCATGGTGATCAAATATGGTGGCAACGCTATGGTGGATCAGTCGCTCCAGCAGGGCTTTGCGCGGGATGTGGTGTTGATGAAGCTGGTGGGAATGAATCCAGTGGTGGTGCACGGTGGCGGGCCGCAGATCGGTCGTCTGCTGAAACGTATCGGCAAGGAGAGTCATTTTGTCGAGGGGATGCGGGTCACCGATAGCGAGACCATGGATGTAGTACAGATGGTGTTGGGCGGGCTGGTTAACAAAGAGATTGTCAGCCGCATTAACCAGCAGGGAGGGTGTGCTGTTGGTTTGACTGGAAAGGATGGTGAGATGATTCATGCTCGCAAACTGCAAGTGACCCGCAGTGCATCGGAGTTGAAGGTGCCGGAGATCATCGATATTGGCCATGTGGGCGAGGTTGAATCCATTGATGCTGCTGTATTACATATGTTGGTGAAAGATGATTTTATTCCGGTGATAGCTCCCATTGGTATCGGCAGGGAGGATCGGCAGACTTACAATATCAATGCCGATCTGGTGGCTGGTAAGCTCGCAGAGACTTTGCAGGCGGAAAAACTGATGTTACTGACCAATACTTCCGGCTTGCTCGACAAGCAGGGAGAACTGCTTACCGGCCTGACGGCGACCGAAGTTGATAATCTGATCGCCGATGGCACAATCCACGGCGGGATGCTGCCCAAAATCCGGTGTGCGCTCGATGCTGTGCGGGGAGGGGTACGATCCGCCCACATTGTTGATGGCCGGGTGGAGCACGCCTGTCTGCTGGAAATATTTACTGATGAAGGGGTTGGTACACTGATAAAAGGAGGCATCTGAGTCGTGGCGGGTTCAGCATTAAAACAGGGTAACAACCGCAAGCAGCAGATCCTTGAGAGCCTGGCTCAACAATTGGAAAGCAACACCGGAGGACGCATTACCACTGCCGGGTTGGCCAAGGCTGTTGGTGTTTCCGAGGCAGCGCTGTATCGGCACTTCCCGAGCAAGGCGCGGATGTTTGACGGTTTGATTGAGTTTGCTGAACAGACGGTGTTCAGCCGGGTAAACAGGGTGCTCAGTGAGAAAAAAAATCCCGAAACACGCTGCGAATTGATCCTGCAGATTGTGCTGAGTTTTTCATCTCGTAATCCGGGGATTACCCGTCTGCTGCTGGGAGAGGCGTTGCTGGGAGAGCCGGAACGATTGCATAGGCGATCCGGGCAGTATTTCAGGCGTCTGGAAACACAGCTCAAACAAGTACTGCGGGAAGGACGGCCAGAGGGGCTTGTCCGCACCGGCATTCCGACCAATGTCGGTGCCAATTTGATGTTGGCTGTCGTAGAAGGGCGAATGCGCCAGTTCATCCGCAGTGACTTCTCTCTCAGCCCACTGGAACACTGGGACCAGCAGTGGATATTATTGGCGCAAGCTCTTTTTTTACCTGGTCAAGAGCAAGAATAAGCAGGTCTTCCCCAGGGTTTGTTTGCTTGCATACAGGCTGAAGTTTGAATTAATACGAATATGATTCTATTATGATGGGTCGTGTCGGTGATTCATATTCGCCGCGGCTGTTTGAGGACTCGGAAGGGGTATAAACCAACAGTGAATAATAATTTCTGCGCGACAGTTGCGGTTTTTCTCCTGTGTTTGCCAGTTGCGGGTAGTTGTGATGAAGAGCTGGCCTATACTGTACAGCCCGGTGACACGCTTCAAAAGCTGGTGGATGAATATGGTGTTGACTCGGTTCAGGTGGATGAGTTACAAAGGTTCAATCGGCTGAAAAGTGCGAGAGAGATTCCGCCGGGAACCAAAATCCGCTTTCGTCTTGGGTGGCTGAAAATAAAGCCACTTCACGTTCAAGCCTTGGCTGTCTCTGGTCCAGTGACGGTAAAACGTGTGGGCGCCAGCGAAGCGAGAGCGGTGGAACAGGGAGAGAGTTTTAAGCCCGGTGAAGTGCTTGAGACAGGTGAAGAGGGTAGCGCCATGCTGAAATTTGGTGATGGTTCGCGTTTGTTGTTGCAGGGTAATAGCACCATGACCTTTGAAATTCTGGAGTCGTACGGCGATCAAGAAGTGCCTAACGTGAGGTTGCATTTACGTCGGGGGCGGGTAGAGACAATGGTTGCCCCTAATGATTCACCTGATCGACGTTTTGAAATCAAGACTCCCGCCGGTAGCGCCGGTGCTCGAGGCACCCGGTTTCGAGTAGGCGCAGACAGCGATGCGCAACTGCTTCGTACGGAAGTTATCCATGGTGTCGTGACGGTGCAGGGGGGAGGGAAGGAGCTTCCCGTAGAGGAAAACTTCGGCACTGTTGTAGAGAGCGGTCGTGCACCCATCCCGCCATTACCGCTGTTGCCGGCACCTGCTCTGGATATTGCAAAGGAGCACTACCAGCGACTGCCATTGCGGTTTACATGGCAGGGATCGCCTGCTGCGATGAATTACCGTGTGCAGATCGCTTCTTCAGCCGGAGTGATGCGGCTAGATATAATTACCGATAACCCATCGCTGAATGTGGATGGGCTGGTTGATGGAAACTACCTGTTGACGGTGCGGGCTGTTGATTCTCATGGGCTGGAAGGTGTTGATGCCCAACATTCTTTCAGTCTGGATGCCCATCCGCTGCCTCCCCGGCTTACGGCACCGGCATCAACAGAAAAATTACGGCACCATCAGCCGGTATTTCAGTGGCAGGTTTCTCCTGACGCCGTTGCCTATCGTTTCCAACTGGCTACCAGTACAGCGTTTGAAAATCCCCTCATTGATGTTGCAGATATCAGGAGCAATGATTATACCGTTGTCAAATCACTGGAGCCACAACGCTATTACTGGCGAGTCGCCAGCCGCAATGCGGCTGGGGAGCAGGGGCTTTTCAGCGATGTCTCCGGGTTTGATCTTTTTTTACCTCCCGTTCCACCTCAGGATATTTCAATCCATAAAACGGATACTGAGTTGAAATTACAGTGGCGCGATGGGAAACCGGGGTATCGCTATCATCTGCAACTGGCCAATGATGCGGAGTTTTCCGATCTGTATGCCGAACAGGAAACCTCTGATGCACAGATTGTGATGCCACGACCACAGCAACGTGTCTATATGCGGATGCGAACCCTTGATGTGGATGGTTATCCTGGTTCGTTCAACCAACCCATCGAGATCGTACCGCCGATGAAAAGCCACGTTCCTGTTTTTCTGCTCGGAATAGTGGGCTTGGTACTTCTTCTGTGAAGATACAGTACGGGTAAAAATAGTGGTCCCGGTCAGAAAATATTTCACTCTGTCTTTGGGCACCATTATTGTTGCACTCGGGCTGCTTCTGTCCGGTTGGCTGGTGAACCTGAATTATTTGGTATATGACTACTCCCTGCAGGTTGTTCAGCATCCGTCTTCCGGGGATGTTGTCATTGTCGCCATTGATGATCGCAGCCTTGCCAGTCTGGGACGTTGGCCCTGGTCGCGCGCCCAGCATGCTCAACTGATAGAGGAACTAACCACGGCGGGAGCCCGTGCCATTGCCCTGGATCTGATTCTGGCCGAACCGGACAGGCTTAATCTGGAAGGTGACGAGAAGCTGGCACGGGCGCTGAAGAAAAATGGGCGTGTGGTACTTCCGGTAATCCCGGGACAAACCGAGATTGACGGCTTGCTGCATGAAACAGGGCCATTGAACGCTCTTGGCCGCAATGCGGTCGCGCTGGGGCATATCGACATCGAACTGGATCAGGATGGCAAGGTACGGCGCACATTTCTTCAGGCCGGCATAGGCAGTCCGGACAGACCAAATCTGGCGCTGGCGCTGCTTGTTGCCGGGAACCATGATCCGGGGCAACTGCCCGGAATCAGCAACGATACGCCGAACGCCGGAACCCCCACCGCCTGGGTGCGCGATCATATGTTTATGATCCCTTTCTCCGGTCAGCCGGATTTCATACCGGCCATTTCCTATGTCGATGTGCTCAATGCTGGGGAGGCACAAGCCAGGGAGTTGTTTGCCGGAAAATTTGTTCTTGTCGGAGCAACGGCTGGGGGTCTGGGAGAGAAGTATGTAACCCCCCTGGGTGATGATGCCCGGCGTACCATGCCGGGAGTAGAGATTCTAGCCAATATCGCAGATACGCTGTTGCGTGGTGCGGCCATTGTTCCATTGTCCATGCCCTGGCAGATCCTGTTGACTGTTCTGCTGGTGGCACCTGTTTACTTTATATACCGGGCGGTTGGCCCAAGGTGGGCATTGCCGTTTACGTTGGTTCAGCTATCATTGGTACTGGCATTAAGTCTGGTTCTGCTTTCCGCCGCACGTATCTGGTTTCCGCCAATGGCGGCCGTGCTCTCGATTGCCCTCAGCTACCCTTTGTGGAGCTGGCGGCGGATGCATATGATGTTCAACCAGCTGTTCCAGGAGAAGGAGCGGGCGGAAGTAACCCTGCAATCCATTGGTGACGCGGTAATTACTACCGACAGCAAGGGGCTTGTCGATTTTATGAACCCTTCCGCCGAAAAGCTGACGGGATGGAGTAACAGCAGCGCGAAGAATAAACCGGTTGAATCCGTGGCCAGGTTGTTGAACGAGCGGGAGATGGAGGCGGGAAATCTGCTGTTGTCATCCCTGCGGGGGGAGAGTGCAGAAGCATCATTCCCTGAAAATACCATGATTGTTACCCGCGATGGAATGCGTTGTGATATCCACGGCACGGCAGCACCGATTCATGATCATAGTGGAAAAGTGGTGGGTGGTGTGATAACCATGAGCGATGTCAGCAACCTGCGCGAGACGGCCGCACTGCTCAGTTACCAGGCAACCCATGATGCGCTGACCGATCTGCCAAACCGGGGGATGCTACAGGAACACCTGCAGCGAGCCATCTCGTACGCGCACCGGAGCGGACAGGGTATTGGCGTTCTTTTTGTTGACCTGGATAATTTCAAGAGCGTCAATGACGGGCTGGGACATGCCGCTGGCGATCAGGTGCTGGCTGCCGTGGCAAAGCGGTTGCAGGAGTGTCACCGGGGTGAGGATCTGGTCGCTCGCCAGGGCGGGGATGAGTTTGTGGTAGTGCTGGACCATATTGAAAATACCCAACAGGTCAGCGTGGTAGCCAGAAAAGTTTGCGATGCACTGGATCGGCCGGTAGAGATCGAGGGCCATAGTTACTTTGTTACCGCCAGTATTGGAATCAGTGTCTATCCACGGGATGGGAAGAGTGTGGAAGATCTGCTCAAGAATGCAGATGCCGCCATGTATCGAGCCAAAGGAAAAGGGCGCGGTTATATCCAGTATTATTCACCGGAAATGAACCAGCAGGCACTAACCCGGCTGGATCTGGAACGGCGGTTACGCTATGTCCACAAGCGTGGAGAGATGGAGATCTATTATCAGCCCATTTATGATCTGGAGGACGGTTCAATTAGCGCTGTCGAAGCGTTGCTGCGCTGGCGGCATCCTGATGAGGGGTTGTTGAGGCCAGATGTCTTTTTGCCTGTTGCAGAGGAAACGGGTCTGATATCAGAACTGGGAAAATATGTGATGCAGACTGTCTGCACCCAGGCCGTAAAGTGGCGCAATGACGGCCTGCCCCGGTTACGTATTGCGGTCAATCTGTCGCCACGGCAGCTTGCTGATCCCTTGCTGGTCGAGAGTACCGCCCGTACACTGGAAGAGACCGGCATGGAACCCGGCGATCTGGAGTTCGAGATCACCGAAAGCCTGCTGGTCAGCGATCTGGAAGCGGTTACTGATACCCTTAACGCGCTAAAATCCCTGGGTGTACGCTTGGCGATTGATGATTTTGGCACAGGTTATTCCTCATTGAGCCGTCTTAAACAGTTCCCTGTTGATGGCCTTAAAATTGACAGAGCGTTTGTGCAGGATATACATGCAGATATGACCAATGGCGAAATCGCAACTGCCGTTATCACGCTGGCGCACAGCATGAAACTGAGAGTAGTGGCGGAAGGAGTGGAAAACAGCACCCAGTTGCGACACCTGCGTTCCAACGGTTGTAATGAAATTCAGGGTTACTATCTGAGCCGTCCTTTGCCTGTGGCGGCAATGACCGCCTTGCTGGTAGCGGGAACGGGTTCGGCGGATATTGAAGGACTGCGGTCGACTGCCTGATGAGAAACCGCATTGCCAACACCGATTGCTGTCAACGCGCAAACCAGGCCGTTTTTTGAGTCCGTCTGAAACCGCAATTCCAAGTAGTTTGGGTATATCATATCGGGAGACGATGCTGTGGGTTAATGGCTGTCACACCGCCGTTTGGCTAATACTACCATGGAGTCCCCCTTTTTGAGCCAGGGCCCAACAAGAGCAACGGGAACAAACAGGAAGGAGTATATTATCCATTTGATAGAGCGAAATATCTCTGATGGAGTGCCAAAGGTATAACTTATGGGGATTCTTTCATCAATGATTTTGATAATCTCAAAATTACTTTTTTCCAGTAATCTTTTTATTGAACGTTTGGAAAACTGGAAGAGATGACCAGGGGGGGTCGCGTGTGGCCACTGACCTGTCAGATTCGCTATGCTGAGTGAAAGCACAGGAAACAGCCCGTCTGCATTGGGTGTTCTGAATACAATGATCCCGTCTTTGCTGAGAATATGCTGTATATCATTCAGTGTCGCCAGCGGATCTTCCAGGTGCTCGATGACATCCCACAATGTAATTACATCAAACTCCCCATCTTCAAACGGCTGCCCGGCCAGTTCTCCCTGAAATACATCCAGGTTATACTTTTCTGATGCAATCCGTGCGGTATCCTTCGATAGTTCTACTCCCTTGCACGCCCATCCCTTTTCCTGTGCAACCCTTAAAAAAAAGCCTGTTGAACAACCAATATCAAGAAGCCTCTTTGAGGTTTGGTGGCCCAAGTGTGTTGCTACTATGTCGTAGTCATTTTCTGCGATGGATAATTTCTCTTTTTGCAGCTCAGGATTGGTTTCGAATTCCTTGTGATAGCCCACATCAAAGGAGTATATGTCGTGCAGCTCCTGTTTTGTTGGCGGATTACGCACCAGAAACAAAAGACATGAATCACACTTGCCAATATGGTAATCGTTTTTAATATGAATAGTATGTATAGGATGGTTTTTACAAACAGGGCAGTGATTAATCATTATTTCTACAGTGTACGGCTTGGGATAAGTGGTTGGTTTCAATAATAACAAAACCTTGACCGGGGATGCCAGGGGAAAACGTATCAGGGGCGGAGGAAACGAGCATCTTTGTTTGGTTGGCTCTTTTATTGATACATTTTCTGGCATTGCCACACAGTATTTAACATAATACACATTATGCGAACCATAATATGACTGAAAAATCAGTAATTCAAGTTTTTCTCATTCTGTCCGTTAATGAGCCTGAATGTAATAGCAGCCACAGTTAAAAAGGAAAACTAAAAAATGGCGTTTTTATGTCCTGAAGATCTGATTCGGCAAAATGTTGAGTTGACATCGATGCCGGAAATTATTATTCGGCTTAACCAGGTTGTCGATGATCCGTACAGCACAGCCAACGATATCAGTGATGTTATCAGCAAAGATCCCGCCTTGACGGCACGCCTGTTAAGAATAGTTAACAGCCCTTTTTACGGCTTTCCATCACAGATAGATACCATTACTCTGGCGACAACCATTGTTGGTACCCAGCAATTGCGATTGCTGGCTCTGGCCAGTTCCACCATTCGCCAGTTCGCCAATCTCTCAAACCAGATCGTAACCATGGAAACCTTCTGGCGCCACAGCTTTTCTACTGCTGTTGTTGCCCGTACTATCGCAAAACTGTCCAAAGATCGGGAGGATGAACAGTACTTCATCGCCGGACTGCTACATGACTTGGGCAGCCTGATCATCTACAGCACCATACCCACCCTCGCCAAAGAGGCGATAACCCACGCCAAGCACAAAGATATCCCGGTGTATGTGGCGGAACGGGCGATTATTGGTTTTGATCATGCGATGGTCGGCTCGGCTCTGTTGCGTCACTGGAATTTACCGGAGGGCTTGATTGAAGCGGTGGCCTGCCATCACGAGCTGGGAGATATCAAAGCTTATCCCAAGTACAAGGCGGTTACTCATTTGGCAAACGTCATTGCCAACTCCATTAATCCCGGCCTGCTGATATACCGCCAGACCCTTGAGCCGGAATCATCTGCCTGGGAGTTAATTGGACTGGAGTCTGATAATATTGATGAATCACTGGATGATATTGAAACGGAGATCAATGAAGCGATTTCCGCCTTTGCACTAAACAGCGGTTCCTGAGCACCGGATAAATATCCGGTTAGCGGAAAGAAAACAACGAATGACTAAATAACTGGTTTCTGAAAGGTGACCGGCTATTGGGAGCACTTGTTTAGCGTTCCTCCCTTATGCGTTTTCCTTTTATTCCTCATCCTCTTCCTCTTCCTCTTCCTCTTCCTGCCATGCAGTGATACACTCGGTGCCCATGGGTTATTTGACCCAGATCAAGGCATTTAACGCACACGCACCTCATACTGTCGTCCAGAAGAGAAAGCAAGTCCAATAACAACACAGTCTGGTAACAGCAGAGCTTGGACAGAGCAGTTACAAGACATACAAAAGACAGATTTTTTCAGAATTTCATCAGGTTCAGGAGGGTTTTCAATGAGTAATGATAAAAACAAGCAGCCGTCTCTTCCCCCGCATCATGACGATGACGGCAGCATGATTGAAGGGATGCAGGAGGATGTAAGTCGCCGTAAATTCCTTGGCATGGCGGCCTTTACGGGACTTGCTGGTGCCGGATTGTCGGTTGGCCTGGCATCCTGCGGAAAAGCTCCGGAAAAAACATCATCAGGTACTGAGTCACACACCGCACCTGCCGAGAAATCAGGCGGGTTATCGGTTCACATCGCCCCCGGCCAGTTGGATACCTATTACAATATGTCTAGCGGTGGCCACTCGGGTGATCTGCGTATTATCGGTGAACCTTCAGGCCGTGAAATCACGCGTATCCCGGTGTTCAATATAGATTGCATGAGCGGCTGGGGGTTTACCAACGAGTCAAAGGCAATTCTGGGAACCAAACCAGATGGCAGTCTCAAGTATACTTCGGGTGACACCCACCATGTGCATGGTTCATATGAGGATGGAACCTATGATGGCAAGTACTTCTGGGTAAATGACAAAATCCATTCACGTCTTGCCCGCATCCGCGGTGATGTAATGGTTTGTGACAAGATCACCGAACTACCGAATGTACAGGGATTCCATGGTATTTTCCCTGACAAACGGGATCCTGCCGATGCTAACGTAAACCACACGACACGAGTGTTTTGCGGTAGTGAATTCCGTATTCCCCATCCCAATGATGGCACCAACATGGATGATACAGATGCCTATTACGGCCTGTTCACTTGTGTAGATGCCGAGACCATGGAGGTGCGCTGGCAGGTTAAAGTTGATGGCAATATGGATCTCTGCGCCACCTCCTATGACGGCAAGCTGGCTGCGACCAATCAGTACAATACCGAGAAAGGGGTCACTTTCGCCGGCATGATGTCTGCGGAACGTGATAGCTGCGTATTTTTCAATATTGCCCGTATCGAGGCAGCAATCAAGGCCGGTAATATTATCAGCAGTCCGGACGGTTCTGATGTCCCGATTGTCGATGGAACCAAGGCGGCAAATGCCGATCCCAAGGCAGCTGTGACCTGCTACGTGCCAATCCCCAAAAGTCCCCATGGTGTCAACGCGAGTCCGGATGGAAAATATTTTGTCTGCTCCGGAAAACTCTCACCCACCGCCTCGGTTATCGAGCTCAGCCGGGTTCTTCAGTGGTTTGACGGTGGCTTGGAAGATCCTCGTGAAGCGGTGGTTGGTGAGCCGGAGATCGGTCTGGGACCGCTACACACCGCCTTCGATGGTCGTGGCAACGCCTACACTACACTGTTCCTCGACAGTCAAATCGTCAAGTGGAATGTAGATGCGGCTATCAAAGCGTATCAGGGCGACAAAAACGCCAAGGTTATCATCGACAAGATTGATGTGCATTACCAGCCGGGTCACTTGACTTCTTCCATGAATGAGACCAAGGAGTCGGATGGACAATGGCTGCTCATCGGGAACAAGTTTTCCAAGGATCGTTATCTGCCGGTGGGTCCTATGCATCCGGAAAATGAGCAGCTGCTCGATATTACAGGTGAAAAAATGGTTCTGGCACATGAAACTCCTGTGTATCCCGAACCGCATGATTTCATCATCGTCAAACGCGATGTAATAAAGACCCGACAGGTCTTTGATATGGATGAGTTCCCCAATGCGATAAAAGAAGCGAAGGACTCCAGGGTTGAACGTGATGGCAGCAAGGTCACGATTTACCTGACTTCAATGGCGCCAGCGTTCAGCCTGACCGAGTTCAAAGTCAGGCAGGGGGATGAAGTTACCATTATTCTGACTAATCATGACAAGATTGAGGACTTGGGGCATGGATTCGCCATTCCCAAATACGATATCAACTTTGTGGTAAGTCCGCATGAGACCAAGTCGGTGACTTTTATTGCCGATAAACCCGGGGTTTACTGGTGCTACTGCACACACTTCTGCCATGCATTGCATCTGGAGATGCGTAGCCGGTTGTTGGTTGAGCCGGCTTAACCAGAAACCGAGAGACGGGGTTCATTGGCGGGGAGTGCTACTCTCCCCGCCCCTTCTGGTTAGAATATTGCTTCCGCAACAACGCCCACCCTGGTAATAATAATTTCTTGTTACGTCACAATAAAATTACATCCCCCCCTTAAAAGTTGCATTTAAAACTCTAGTTTAAACCGAATTTTTAGTATAGAGTTTATTATACTTAGGAGTCTGTCGGGTTTGGGTAATCGTAGCGAGCTGGTGGGAGAACGAGTCAAAATGTTTCCGGTTTTGAGGCGAATAGTGGGGCTATTTAACGAAAAACCGGGGACATTTTGGCCGCTCTCCCATCAGCGCAGTAGATT
>JAJRUV010000173.1 GCA_024277595.1 Gammaproteobacteria bacterium | reverse complement strand
AGCTGAAGCGCAATACCAAACGAACGACAGGCTCTGTCTATGGCAAAATCAATCGCAATGCCTCCTTGGAGTACCTTGCCGTCGATCACCATTTTACGCGGCAAAGCGGATGCGCATCCGACAATCGTTCCGTCATGGGGATCGACAGCCAGCCAGGTAAGCGCCTGCCCTGCCGGATTATGTCGATAGAGCCAATCATACCGCTTCGAAACGATGCGTTTGTCGAGAGAAGGAAGATTATCAGCCCACAATCGTTCAACGGCGGTTTTGTCATGCAGGTTGCCCGGATCCGCAGCTCGAATCAGGTAGACAGACTTACGCACCCCGACCGGCACCGGGTCGACAACCCCTGAACACCTGTCCTGCTGAACGAGCGCTCCCCCGGTACCACCAACCTGCTCCGAACCACGCAGGCCGCCATTCAACCCTGATCTTGAAGAAGATACCATGTAACTTTTGTCTCCTGCCGGGGTTTCCCCCTCTCACGGCCATATTCCCGGCACCACTTATGACCGGATAAAATGCTTGTACCACAGTTCAATAACAAGAATGAGGAACAACCTGTTACTGTTGTCTGCCTTGCCAAGGCGGTGTTCCCGCAGTTTGTCCCTCAAATAACCATCCCTGAACAGCCGGCGACTAATGGCGCCTTCCGAGGTAAGAACATCGTGAAGAGGCTTATACAGCTCTCCCCTGAACCACTCATTTATCGGCACGGGGAAACCTTTTTTTGAGCGTGAAATAATCGCATCGGGAAGCTTGTTTTTCATAAACTCCCTGAGCAGGTGCTTTTGACTACCGCCCGAAATTTTGCACTGGTCAGGCAGACCAACACAGAATTCCACAAATTTATGATCCAGAAAAGGAACCCGAAGTTCGATGGAAGCTGCCATGGACATCCTGTCCGCTTTGACCAGAACACTGTCCGGAATCCAGCTGCAAAGATCGACAATATTCATTTTTTGAAGCATTGTATATCCTGCAAGCCGGCCGATAATATCAGAAAAATAGGTGTCTATCCTGGTTGACTCCTTAAGCAAATCCCGGTTGTAGATAGTATCCTTGGTTGTTCTGGTCAGATAACAGTTGATAGACTGGTATCGGCGCTCAAAAGGCTCGCTAACCCAATCCAGGTGTTTAATCAGTTTTTCACTGCCCCCGACCTTGCCAAGCGATTTTGTCCAGAACGACCCGCCAAGGGCGCGAAAAATCTTGCTAACCTTCTCGATAGCAACCATTTTGGAATAGATAGAGTAACCACCAAGCACTTCATCCATTCCTTCTCCGGACAGTACCACTTTCACATGCTGGCTGGCATATTTTGATAACTGGTACAAGGCGATTGCCGATGGCTGGTCGATGGGCTTGTCGGTGAACTGCAGTGTCTGTTCCATCGAGTCAAAAAAACCCAGCGGCTCCAGGATATATTCATGGTGTTTTGTATTAAAGTGTCGAGCGACAAGCTCGGCATAACCCAGTTCACTATCTTCAATATTGTCCTTGTACCCAATGGAAAAGGTTTCTATTTTCTGTCCCTCAATCTCGCTCATCAGGGCAACAATTGCACTGGAATCCAGCCCTCCGCTTAGAAAAACACCGACCGGAACATCACTTGTCAGGTGGCTTTTGACGGCTTTCCTTATCTCGCTTTCAAAGTTTTTGACAATGTCAGAAGAATCTGAATTATTGGCGGGAATTTTGCATATATCCCAGTACCGATGTATGGAAACATCTCCGGATTTATTAACCGTTGAGTAACAACCAGGAGGCAGTTTATTAATACCCTTGAACAGGGTTATCGGCGAAGGAACCAGTCCCACTGTCAGAAAACTGTCAATTGCTCCAAGTTCAATTTCCGGATCCACCAGGCCGGATTTCAGAATCGCCTTGATCTCAGAGGCAAAAACAATTCCTTTGTCAATTTTTGCATAATAGAGCGGCTTGATGCCAATTCTGTCACGCGCAAGAAAAAACTTTTTCTCTCCCCTCTCGTCCCAAATAGCAAAGGCAAACATTCCCTGGAGTTTTTTCAAGCACTGAATACCATCTTCGAGATATTGATTAAGTATCACCTCGGTATCAGAGTGTGATGAGAAAAAGCACCCTTTTTTTATCAGTTTGCTCCTCAGTTGTTTGTAATTATAGATTTCACCATTAAAGACTATCGTAACCTTGCCATCCTGGCTTTTCATCGGCTGGTTTCCACCCGCCAGATCAATGATACTCAACCGCCGGTGTCCAAGACCGACACCGTCAGAGCAATAAACCCCGCCTTCATCCGGCCCTCTGTGGAGCTGGGATCTGTTCATCCCGTCTATCAGGGGATAAATGTCTTCACGCCCCAATGTATCCGATACAACACCACAGATCCCACACATTTGCTAACGATCCTCATATTTCAACAGGTAACCGCAGGGGACAAGAAAACTGCCAACAAGTATATTGGCAGAGTCCACATTAACCCCAGACTGTGCCAGACACTACTTCACTGTTTTCAACCGGCCGGACTTTATATTATTGTATCAGCCGAGACAGGTTATTGGCATAACACCAAAGCTGAATGTAATTATTAATCGTTGCATGCGTATTTGCACCATTGTCCCTACCCCTCCGGGAGTGGGTTGGGGTAAGGGGAAAAAACAGATGCGAATACATTAATGCTCACCTAGGAGTCTGTCGGGTTTGGGTAATCGTAGCGAGCTGATGGGAGAACGAGTCAAAATATTTCCGGTTTTGAGGCGAATAGTGGGGCTATTTAACGAAAAACCGGGGATATTTTGGCCACTCTCCCATCAGCGCAGTAGATTATTCCCAAATCCGGCAGACTCCTAGATAACATTCATCCGCTGACTTCTCTCCCCTGAGGGACAACGCCAAAGATGGAATATGGGTGAAGCACCGCAGAAGCCCAAAACCGGGGACAAGGGAGTTCACAAGAAAAAATACCTCTATCCACCCCCCCCGACCCAGCCTTCTCCTGGAAAGAGAAGGGATAAAAGCACGTCTACGACAGCATCCAGAACGTGAATTTTTCAATAAGCCGAGTAATTACACCTGAATATAAAATTTAAGGTGTCGGCATCCCGTCAAAACAGATACAACATTGAAAAAACGGTGTGAATCCATCGCATGGAGACCCTGCAGGCACAGCTTCTATAGTAGCATATAGCAGCATGCTGGCAGTGGCAAATCCGATCTGCCAGTAGAACAACAGCCTGGTGTTATGAGACAATAGAAAGTTCCCGAACGATTCAGGTCATGGGGGAAACTATCATACTCGCCACAGGTGAAAAACAAGGAACAGGTTCGTCTTGAGAGGAACAACCCGTCTTAACGTCTTGCATGCCGTGATTTCCCTTGATTGCGGAGGGCTGGAGCGATTGGTGCTCTGTCTCTGCGGGGAAGGGGCTGCGGCTGGTGACAAGGTCAGTGTGTTATGCCTGGAACATCCGGGCGAACTTGCCGAAGAGGTACGTAAAACCGGTGCTGAAGTGATATCCTTGCATCGAAAACCCGGGCTGATGAGGCTGTCAGAGGCGATACACCTGAGAACTATTCTCAAACGAATAGCTCCCGATGTCATTCATTGCCACCAGATGGCGGCCGCTCTCTATGTTGGCACGACAGCGCGAACCCTTCGCATACCCGCTATTCTCCATACCGAACATGGTAACCACGACTATTCAAACTGGCGTCAGCGACTGCTTGCAACCATTGCTTTTCGAACCCCTGACAAAATCTACTGTGTCTCGCGAAGCATTGCCAACAATCTGGTCAAATACCGTTTGGTTGCGGAGAATTATCTCACTGTGCAGGTAAATGGTATCCCGCTGCCTACGGAGAAAGAACTCCGTCCTGCAACGCCAACCAGAAAACAGCTGGGCATCGATGAACAGACGATAGTCTATGGAACGGTAGGAAGACTTGCCAGAGTAAAACGTCAGGAACGGCTTTTGCGCGCCGTTGCAACACTGGCCAAACAGGACAGAAAGGTGCATTTGATACTTGTTGGCGATGGCCCGCAGCACGATGAGCTGGAGCAAATTTCCACAGAGCTGGACATTAACCATCTGGTTCATTTTGCCGGGTTCCAGCTTGATCCGCTACCCTGGATTGCCCTGCTGGACATATTTGTACTGACCAGCGACTCTGAAGGAATGCCGATGGCGCTACTGGAAGCATGGGCCGCTAAAAAACCGGTGGTAGTCACTGCGGTGGGGGGACTTCCCGAACTGGTTACAGAAGGGGAAACTGGCCTGTTGACTCCCCCTGGAGATCAAGAGCAGCTAGTTAAAACCCTCGATTCACTGGCAACCAGTCCGGAACAGCGCAATCATCTGGGCAACGGTGGTTATTCCCTGGTTGTGGAAAAATACAGCGCAAAAAAAATAGCCGGCACCTATCGAAACGGGTATTTGTCACTGCTACAGTGTTAACCTCTATATGCGCAACACACATGACTAACAAAACTGGAACAGATAATAAAAATCACTGCCACAGCGACAACATCATGAGCAACAAAGAATGACAAAAAAACTGAAAATAGCTATTGTAGGATGCGGCCAGATTGCAGATGGCCACATCAGTGAGGTTCAGAAACTCGCCTGTGCCAAAGTGGTCGGGGTTTGTGATCTGGAAATTCTGATGGCCGAACAGGCAGCATCACGCTACGGCATATCACGATATTACGATCAGTTTGATGAACTACTGGAAAAAGAACAACCAGATGTTGTACACATCACCACCCCGCCTCAATCTCATCTGTCATTGGCCATGGCTGCTATCGATGCCGGATGTCATGTTTATGTTGAAAAACCCTTTACCCCCTCTTACCAGGAAACAGTAAAACTCATTGGACACGCGGAAAAAAATGGCCGGAAACTCACCATTGGACACATCTACTATTTTGACCCACCCGCCCTTGCGTTAAGGAAACTGGTCAGAGAAAATATTATTGGCGATCCGGTTCATGTGGAAAGTTTCTATGGATACAGTCTCGCCGGCCCGTTTGGCAAGGCTATCCTGGGAAACAGCACACACTGGGTGCACGCTCTGCCAGGAAAACTTTTCCAGAACAATATTGACCACCTGCTCAACAAAATAATCGAATTTGTTGATGACGAACGGCCACTGATCAAGATATTTGGCGAGGTCCGGCGAATAACCAGGCTCGGGGATATTCGTGATAAGATGCCGGACGAACTGAGAGTGATGATTCAGGGCAGCTCAACCACCGCCTATGCCACCTTCTCCTCGCATATAAAGCCAACCGCCCATTTCATGCGGTTGTATGGAACAAAAAACATCGCCCATGCAGATTTCGTGGCCCGCACCCTCACCCTGGAGCAAGAGCCAACACTGCCCAGCGCCTTGGGCAGACTGCTCCCCGCGTTTAACATGGGGAAACAGCACAGACGGGAGGGGTGGAGGAATGTTGGCCGGTTCATACGCTCTGACTTCCATTTTTTTGCCGGTATGCATAATCTCATCTCCGGCTTCTACGACAGCATTCTCCACGATACTCCCCCACCTGTTCCCCACCGGGACATCCTTCGTATCGGATGGATGATGGACGAAATTTTCCGCCAACTTGATGAACAGGTAAAAGAGTCATGGCAGTTCTTGTAACCGGATCAAACGGCTTTCTCGGCTCAGCCCTGGTAGAGCGCCTCGCACTGCATGGCGTACAGGGTATCCGTTGTTTCGTAAGGGAGGGAAGCGACAGAAGCCGCCTCGAACGCCTGAAGAATAAATATCCTGATGCAGATATTCACTATTATGTGGGAACGCTGGTCTCCAGGAGTGATCCCGTCAAAGCTGTGCGGGATGTCGATACCATCTATCATTTGGCCGCAGCTCTGGGCGGCGCACCTGCAGATATGTTTCTCAACACAGTGGTTGCCACCAAGTACCTGATGGAAGCGGTGATCGCTGAAAACCCGGATGTGCAGATTGTTCATGTCAGCTCATTTTCAGTTTACGGCGTGGCCGACCTTCCGGCTGACACCACCATTTCGGAACAGACTCCACTCGAAACACATCCTGAAAAAAGGGATCCCTATGCCTTTGTAAAATGGCGTCAGGAAAAGTTGCTTCTTGATTACCAGAAACAACACGGATTTCCACTGACAATTCTCAGGCCCGGAGTTATCTATGGCCCGCACGGAAGTGCCATATCAGGCAGAGTAGGACTGCAACTGGGAGGGGTATTCCTCCACCTGGGAGGAAGCAATACCCTGCCTCTCAGCTACGTGGATAACTGCGCCGAAGCAATCGTACTCTGTGCTGCCCACAAAATAGCGGGGGTATCCGTTTTCAATGTACACGATGATGATTTGCCCAGCTCGCGGGACTACCTCAAGGCCTACAATCGACAAGTAAAAAAAATTCTCTCTGTTCCTGTGCCCTATTTTCTGCTACAACTTGGCTCAAGAGCAGTGGAATGGTATCACCATTATTCGAAAGGGCAGCTTCCGGCAATCTTCACCCCATACAAAACAGCAAACCTATGGAAAGGCAACCGGTTTGACAATAGGAAGCTCAAAAGCACCGGTTGGCAGCCTGTGGTATCCACATCAGACGGCATGAGAAAGAGTTTTGACTATTTCAGAAAATCATCGCAATGACACGAGTCTCTGCCTGAATACAATAAAAAGACAATCACCATGCCCGACAGCCACAAAGAGAGAAGGTCTATCGAATATGAGGCCATAGATGCGCTTCGCAACATGGCGAAAGTGGAAAAAATTTGGTGCCGGATGCTCTCCGGGGCCTCAAACTCGTTCTTCCTCTCCTGGGAATGGATCTCAACCTGGTTGACAACCCTCCCCAATAAAACAGAAATAGACCTCATGGTAGGCCGTATAGATGACGAACCCGTTGTGGCGTTTTTTATTGGAAAGAAAAATATTACCCGGCACAAGCTGTTTCATTACAGAACAGCATCCCTGAACTCAACAGGCGACGATTACCTGGATGAAATATCCATTGAGTGCAATGGCGCTCTTTTCTCACCTGGGATGCCAGAAAATATCATCACGGAGGTATGCACAGCAACAACCAGAAACTGGGACGAGTTATATCTTCCGGGATTGTCAGGCAATCCCTGCAGCCAGATGGAGACATTAAAAAAACAGCACAAAAACACCCTCAATGTCATTGTGGAAAGAGATACTCGTTCATACTACGTGGATCTGAAAAAAATCAGGGATTCTGAACAGGATTACTTCTCCCTGCTCAGCTCGAACAGAAGACAACAGATCAGGCGCTCGATAAGAGAATATGAAAAACAGGGAAAAATCGAGCTTCGGCAGGCAGAAACCAGGGAAGAAGCACTGAAAATGCTTGAAAATCTGGCTGCACTACACCAACAGGAGTGGAACAAAAGGGGAAAGCCGGGAGCTTTTTCAAACAACTTTTTTCTTGAGTTTCACAGAACATTGATTGATGAGTTTTTTTCAACAGGAATCATCCAGCTGGTTCACATATATAACCCTAGTTCCACGATAGGTTATCTTTACAATTATGTGCATGAAAATGATGTTTTGTTCTATCAATGCGGATTTCACTATACGGATAACAATCATGCCAGACCGGGGTTGATTTCTCATTATTTGACAATTCTGATGAATACAAGATTTGATTATGGCCGTTATGATTTTCTCGCCGGTGACTCTCAGTACAAAAAAAGTTTGGCCACTGATCACTACAAGATGATATGGATTAAATTACAAAGAAAAAATTTTCGCAGCTGGCTTGAACACAGAGTCGGAAACATATACAGAAAAGCAAATAAAATGCGCAATCGGAAATAAACGTCATGACGTTCAACCCCGAAACCATGACGTGTTTTCCGGAGAAATGAGACGATGAAAGGAAAAAAAAAATTATTGGCTGAGTTTCTTGAGAAAAGCCGCTTGTTCAATATCGCCCGAAAAATTCCAGCCAATACGCTGACGATAATAAACTACCATAGAATCTACGCGAACAAACTGGATACAGAGTTTGATGCGGGCGTATTCGGTTCATCTGTTAATGAATTTGAACAACAAATGGCTTTCTTGCAGAAACATGTCAATGTTCTGTCAGAGCAAGATATTATCGGCTTGGTACGCACGGGAAAGTCATTGTCCGGGCGAAACGCATTTGTTACCTTCGATGACGGATATCGGGACAACTATCAGCTGGCCGTGCCCATACTGAAGAAATACCATATTCCCGCTCTTTTCTTTATTCCCACAAAAAACATTGAGGAGTCAACTCTCGGATGGTGGGATATTATCTCCTATTTTATCAACCACGCAAACGAAAAAAATATTTTACTTAATGAAAAATTCGTTCCGTTGCAGACTCCGGAAAACAAGGAGAATGCCAAGCAGGAGCTGTTGATTTACATGAAAACAGCAAGGCATGAAGAGTCAAAAAAACTGCTAACCGAGTTATCAGCACGTTGCGGGGTAAAATTTCCCTCTCGTGCTGTGCAGAGAGAAGAACTGATGAGTTGGGAGCAAATCAAGGAGATAGCAAATACGGATGGCCTGAGCATCGGCTCACATACTGTTTCTCACCGGGTTCTCTCCACCATTGAGAATCATGAAGAGCTACGGGAGCTGCAGGATTCCAGAATATTTCTACAACAAAAACTCTCCTGTGAAATCAACTCCATCGCATACCCTGTTGGTGGGTATCATGCGTTCTCGGAAAGAACCAAAAGAAATGCCCACCAAGCCGGTTACACACTCGGATTTTCATTCAACACAGGAACCAATTACAATACCATCACCGACTCCTTTGATATAAAAAGAATCAGCCCGGAGAAGAATCTGTCTATATACAAAGTCAACGTTATCCTTCCGCGTCTTTTCACTAATAACAACCCCTTCGCTGGCCGCCATGGAGAGCGAAGCGAAGGCGGTTAGTCCTCGATAGGAAGCAGCGGCTTTAGTTGCCGAAGATTGTTAAACAGCATGCAAAATTGACCAGGTACTGGGGGGGGCAGCGTCCAGTTTTCCCCTGAAGTCTGCCATTCTCTGGTCTTTTATCGGAGTAACCGGGGATGGAAACCATTGCCAGGATTCGTCGCCATCGTGAAGTCAACGGTGAAAGTATCCGTCACATTGCGCGCAGTCTGAATCTGTCACGCAATACCGTTCGAAAATAGTTGCAGCACAGGATGCCCCGCGCACGGGGAAGCAGCGCCGCACGGCACGCCGTCTGCATGAGGGTTTGCAGGCAGGAGGTTACGGCGGCACTTATGACCGTGCGCAACGCTTCGTCAAGCGCTGGAAACAGGAGCGGCCGACGCCCACTCAGGCCATTGTACCCCTGGTCTTTCCTGCTGCGGGAGCTATAGTCAAAAGTGGTGTTTAGGTAGCTGAATCAAGCGGCGGCCTGATCGATTTCTGATATTTCAATTCCATATTCCGCCTTGTCTCGCACTCGCCCGAGGCTTTTTCAACAGCCTGTTAGAGCGTTTGGTTCGGTGGCGAATGGTCGCAAAGGTCGATTCAATCGGATGTAGACCCAGCGCCCCCTGTTCAGGCGTTGGTTGCACCAGCCCTGATACTCCTCGGCCCATACTTGCTTCAGGCGTGAGACGGTACTGGCAGATAATCCCTGTGCCTCCGGGCCAACCAGCACTTTCAGCGCTTCCTCCATCTATCCACTGGATACGCAGGGAAAAGGCATGAAATATCGATATTTCATGCCTTTTCCCTGATGATGAGTCCTTGTTGTTCATGGATGCAGTGCATCCCGCTCAAGCCACTAAAATAACAGCGGGCTGGATTGAAAAAGGGGTTGACAATCCCATTTAAACAACCGGAAGTTGTACCCGGCTGAATATTGTGGGCACTATTCGTTTGGGGCGGTTATCTGAAGCCGTTTTTGAACGGTATCAAACCGTTAATGGCAAATCAATTGTTGAGTTTTTGTAACTATTCTGAATAGTTACCGAGTTTTTAAACAAAGTTCGGGATTGTTATTGTGCAGGAAAAACCATTCATCTTGTTCTTGATGGAGCGGGTCATCACCGCTCGTCTCAAGTGATTGAGGAAGCGGAAAAACTTGATATTCAACGTCATTATCTTCCGCCATACAGTCCGAATCTTAATCCGGTTGAGCGATGTTGGAAGGTGATGAATAAATACGCCAGAAATGGGCAGTATTTTGTGACTGCAAAAGAGTTTAGAGCGAATGTGTCCGGTTGGACTTGACCAACACACCATTTCGTGCGCATTCCAATTCGTTGAACCAATACTGGTATTATATGGAAATAGTAGCACCAGCAAGGTTATCCGAGATCTCCCCACAGGGTTTGCAAAGCGGAGAGAGCAGCGATGGCGGCTGTTTCGGTGCGGAGCGTGCGTGGTCCTATCCGTAGACCAGCAAACTCTGATTGCTCTGCCTGCCGAATTTCATCATCTGATAACCCACCTTCTGGACCGATCAACAGGGTGATGGCTTTCTCCGGAAGGGGCAGGCTGGAGAGGGTGCTTTGCCCGGCGGGATCCAGAACCAGCTTCAGACCGTGCTCCTGTTCCGACAGTGCCTGGTTCAGGGTAGTGATGGTATTCAGAACGGGAAGCTGATTGCGGCCGCATTGCTCACAGGCACTGATGGCAACTCCCCGCCAGTGCTGCAACCGTTTTACAGCCCGATCACTTTTCAATTTGACCATGCAGTGCTGACTTAATACCGGTGTGATTTTGGAGACTCCCAGCTCTACCGCTTTCTGGATGACGTGATCCATCCGTTCGCCACGGGAGATGGCCTGGATCAGGTGGATTCGTAGGGGGGATTCGGTTTCACTCTGAATCTGTTGACCGATGATGACATGAGTGGCGTGTTCCAGCCTGGCTTGGTGGGCGTTGCCCCGGCCGTCAAAGATGATCAGCGGGGCGCCGGGTTCAAGGCGCAGCACGGTGAGGATATGACGGGCCGCCTGTTTATCGAGTTCCAGCCGCTTGTCTGTGGCCAGTGTGGCCGGGAGATAGATGCGCGGAATCTGCATTGCTCAATCGGTGCTGGTTGCCAGTTCGATTCCCTCTGTTGCAATCTTGGCCAGTTGCCGGATTTGCTCCTCAGTGATCACGTAGGGCGGCATGAAGTAGATGACGTTTCCAAGGGGCCGGAGCAGGGCGCCTCTTTGCAGTGCATGACGGTATACACGCAAGCCGCGTCGTTCCTGCCAGGGATACGGGGTGCGGG
Organism: Gammaproteobacteria bacterium; assembly: GCA_024277595.1. Taxonomy (GTDB): domain Bacteria; phylum Pseudomonadota; class Gammaproteobacteria; order Thiohalospirales; family Thiohalospiraceae; genus DRMK01. Next base: position 12,875 of record JAJRUV010000173.1, on the reverse strand, counting down.
ATGATCGCTCCTTGACCATTTCAATGGCCAGAATCATTCCGGTCTGGCGTATTTCGGCAACATGCGGGTGGTCGGTGAGGTGCGCCACCGACTCAGCCATCGCTTTGGCAGTCTTCTGGTTGTTTTCAATGACGTTGTCGCTGGCGAAGATATCCAGGGTTGCCAGTGCGGCGGCGCACCCAAGCGGGTTGCCGGTATAGCTGTGGGAGTGCAGAAAGGCGGTGAGTTTTTCGTAGTCGTCATAAAATGCCTGGTAGATTGACTCGCTGGTAAGGGTCAGGGAGAGCGGCAGGTAACCGCCGGTAAGCCCTTTCGACAGGCAGAGGAAATCGGGGGAGATTGCCGCCTGTTCACAGGCGAACAGGGTGCCGGTACGGCCGAAGCCAACGGCGATCTCGTCAGCGATGAGATGCACATTGTGGCGGTTACAGGCATCGCGCAGCAGTTGCAGGTAGACCGGGTGGTACATGCGCATGTTACCGGCGCATTGCACCAGTGGTTCGACGATAACGGCGCATACCTCACCGGCATGCTGTACCAGCGCCTGCTCCATGTGGGCGAACATTTTTTCGCTGTGTTCCGCCCATGATTCTCCCGGTTCACGCTCAAAACAGTCGGGAGAGGGAACGCCAATGGCTTTCATCAGCAGCGGCTCATAGGTCTCTTTGTAGAGTGCGACATCGCCAACCGCCAGCGTACCAAGTGTTTCACCATGGTAGCTGTTGGTGAGGGTGATGAAGCGGGTTTTTTCACTCCGGCCGGTGTTGCGCCAGTAGTGAAAACTCATTTTCAGGGCGACCTCCACCGCCGATGAGCCGTTGTCGGCAAAGAAGCAGCGATCCAGACCGGGTGGTGTGAGTTGCATCAGCTGTTCCGCCAACCGGATTGCCGGCTCATGACTGAATCCGGCCAGCAGGACATGCTCCAGTGTATCCAGTTGTGTCTTGACGGCGTTATTAATGCGCGGGTTGGCGTGACCGAACAGGTTGACCCACCAGGAGCTGATGGCATCGATGTAACGGTTGCCGTCAAAATCCTCCAGCCAGACCCCTTCCCCCCGCCGGATCGGGATCAACGGCAGGGTTTCATGATCCTTCATCTGGGTGCAGGGATGCCACAGGACTTTGAGATCCCGCTGCATTAAAGTGCTGTTGTCCATTTGATTCATTGGGTTAAACCGAGGTTTTTCCAGACAGCCAGGATCGGTTTGGCGCGGTTCATGGTATAGAAATGCAGGCCGGGCGCACCGGCGTCCAGCAGCTGTTGACAGAGATGGGTAATCGCATCCTCGCCAAAGGCGGTGATTGCCTCCTTGTCGTCACCAAAACTCTCCAGCCGCTTGCGCATCCAGCGCGGGATCTCGGCACCACAGGCATCGGAGAAACGGGCCAACTGGGTGTAATTGGTGATCGGCATGATACCGGGGACGATGGGCAGATCCAGTCCCAGTTTTTCGCAGTCATCTACAAAGCGGAAATAGGCATCTGCATTGTAAAAATACTGGGTGATGGCTGAATCGGCGCCAGCTTCCACCTTGCGCTTGAAATTGAGCAGATCGGCCTGGGCGTTGGCCGCCTGGGGATGGAATTCGGGATAGGCGGCCACTTCGATATGAAAGTGATCGCCGGTCTCCTCACGGATGAACGCCACCAGTTCATTGGCATACATGAACTCCCCCGGGGCCCGCGTGCCGGATGGCATATCGCCGCGCAGGGCGACAATGCGCCGGATACTGTGTTCCCTGTAGTTCTGAAGGATAGCCCGGATTTTCTCCCGCATGGAGCCGATACAGGAGAGATGTGGGGCAGCCTCGAAACCGGCCTGCTGGATCTCGACTACTGTATCGGTGGTTCCTTGTTGTGTGCTCCCCCCGGCGCCGAAGGTGACGGAAAAATAGCGTGGCTTCAGCGTACCCAGTTGATCGCGGATCAGGCGCAGCCTGGCCGCGCCCTCCACGGTCTTGGGTGGAAAGAACTCAAAGCTGAAACTTTTGGTGTGCTTTGACTGAGATTTCATAGTACTTAGTAACGATAGTGCTCTGGTTTATAGGGACCATCAACGGCAATACTGAGATATTCGGCCTGCTCGCTGCTCAGTTCAGTCAGCCGGACCCCGATCCGTTGCAGATGCAGTCTGGCCACCTTCTCATCCAGGTGCTTGGGCAGTACATAGACCTCGTTTTTATACTGGTCGCTGTTGTGCCACAGCTCAATCTGGGCAATTACCTGATTGGTGAAGGATGCTGACATGACGAAACTCGGGTGACCGGTGGCGCAACCCAGGTTTACCAGGCGCCCCTCGGCCAGCAGTATGATCCGTTTGCCATCGGGGAAAATGACGTGATCCACCTGTGGCTTGATGTTCTCCCAGGTGTATTGGCGTATGCCGGCAACATCGATCTCGTTGTCGAAGTGGCCGATGTTGCATACGATGGCCTCGTTTTTCATTGTTACCATGTGGTCGTGGGTGATGACATTCAGGTTGCCGGTGGCGGTAACAAAAATATCGGCCTGGCTGGCTGCCTCCTCCATGGTGACTACGCGGTAGCCCTCCATGGCGGCCTGCAGGGCGCAGATGGGGTCGATCTCGGTGACCCATACGGTGGCGCCCATGCCACGGAACGCCTGGGCGCAGCCTTTGCCAACATCGCCATAGCCCAGCACCAGGCAGGTTTTACCCGCGATCATGACATCGGTAGCGCGTTTGATGCCGTCCAGCAGGGATTCACGGCAGCCGTACAGGTTGTCGAATTTGGATTTGGTTACCGAGTCGTTGACATTGATGGCGGGAACCTTGAGGCTGCCCTCCTTCATCATCTCGTAGAGGCGATGTACGCCGGTGGTGGTTTCTTCGGACAGCCCTTTGACATCTTTCAAAAGCTCGGGATATTTTTCATGCATGATCTGGGTCAGGTCACCGCCATCATCCAGAATCATGTTGGGACGCCAGTTGTCCGGGCCAAAGATGGTCTGCTCGATGCACCGCCAGAACTCTTCATCGGTTTCACCTTTCCAGGCAAATACCGGAATACCGGCAGCGGCGATGGCGGCAGCGGCCTGATCCTGGGTGGAAAAGATGTTACAGGAGGACCAGCGTATCTCCGCGCCCAGGTCAATCAGCGTCTCGATGAGCACGGCGGTCTGGATGGTCATGTGTAGACAGCCGGCGATGCGCGCTCCTTTCAGCGGAGCGTTTCCCTTGTGCTCTTCCCGCAGAGCCATCAGACCGGGCATCTCCGTTTCGGCAATGCTGATCTCTTTGCGTCCCCAGTCAGCGAGGGAGATATCGGCTACTTTAAAATCGGTTGTTTGTTCTACTACTGCGTTCATTACTTCTGCTCCAAATGAAATGAGCGCGGTTGCAAAGAAAAACATCTCTCCGAGCCTGGCAGGAGGTCCTGTTGCAACGCTCCTCGGAGAAACTGATACAGGTGATAACGGTTATAGATTCAAGGGAACCTCTAATAATTGTCATTCCGGCGAAAGCCGGAATCCACAAGCCACTGATTTATCTGGGCTCTGACTGTCTCCGGAGTGAAAAAAATGTATTTTTCGAGATTCCTTCAATTCAATTCAGATCCCGGCGGCGTTGCGCAGGGCATCGGCCTTGTCGGTCTGCTCCCAGGTAAACTGTGATTCCACGCGACCAAAATGGCCATAAACTGCTGTCTGTCTGTAGATGGGGCGGCGCAGGTCGAGCATATCCACCAGGCCTTTGGCGCGCAGATCGAACAGATCGCGCACCAGATCCACCAACCGCTGTTCACCGAGTTTGCCGGTGCCAAAGGTATCGATGCTGATGGAGGTCGGTTCAGCAACGCCGATGGCATAGGAGATCTGGATTTCGCAGCGCTCGGCCAGGCCGGCGGCAACCATGTTCTTGGCCACATAGCGGCCTGCGTAGGCTGCGGAACGATCCACCTTGGTAGGATCCTTGCCGGAGAACGCGCCACCCCCGTGACGGGCCATGCCGCCGTATGTATCAACGATAATTTTGCGCCCGGTCAGGCCACAGTCACCCACCGGACCACCGATAATAAACTGGCCGGTGGGATTGATGTAAAAACGAGTCTCCTTGTCAATCCATTCGGGTGGCAGAATCGGCAGGATGATCTCATCCATGACCGCTTCCCGCAGCACTTTCTGTTCGATCTCGGGGCTGTGTTGGGTGGAGAGCACAACGGCGTCGATTCCCACCGGCTTTCCATCCTGATACCGGAAGGTAATCTGGCTTTTGGCATCGGGACGCAGCCAGGGCAGGGCACCGCTCTTGCGCCGTTCCGCCTGGCGCTCTACCAGCCTGTGGGCGAAGGTTATTGGCGCAGGCATTAATACGTCTGTCTCATTGCTGGCGTAGCCGAACATCAGCCCCTGATCGCCGGCACCTTGTTCGTGGTCGGTGCTTTCATCCACCCCCATGGCGATATCTGGAGACTGTTTGCCAACGGCATTGAGGATTGCACAAGTCTCCCAGTCGAAACCTGTTCCGGAGCTGTCATAGCCGATCTCCTTGACGGTCTGGCGGGTCACCTGCTCATAGTCGATGGTTGCGCTGCTGGTAATTTCACCCGCCAGCAGTACCATTCCGGTTTTGACCAGCGTTTCGCAGGCTACCCGCGCTGTTTTATCTTGTTCCAGCAGGGCATCGAGAATGGCATCAGAAATCTGATCTGCCATTTTGTCAGGGTGCCCTTCACTGACGGATTCTGATGTGAATAAATAACGATTGCTCATGATTTTTATTGATTCCTCTCTGCGCCACAGAATAAATCGGCTACTTCTGAGTCTGGATTGGTTAAAACGCGTAATTCTATACCAGTTTTTTCTTACATGAAATCACAATATGTTTGATGGGACGTTATGACCGTAATAAACAAGATTTGGTATCCCGTGTAACTTGTTGTTTTTTGGTTATCGACGATTCCCTGCTTCAGTCCGCTATTGCCTAATGCCGGTTGATGAGCGAGAATCAGCGGCTTATTCGGAGTTATTCCACATTGAGTTCACCTATGTGATGTCATCCGGATGCGGGTTTTTTTGCCTCGTTTCTGCTGATATCGGATAAAAGTTGGCAGAGCTGCCGGGTGTTTCGCTATCAGGAAAATCGGCTGTGGCCAGTGTTTGTTTTTATGGTTTGATGCGAATGTTCCGAAACCTGTTTTTTGTCATTATCACTTAAATTTAAAGAGTTAGGAGAAGCATATGCCGACCCGCAGAGATCTAGCCAACGCCATCCGTGTATTGAGCATGGATGCTATTCAGAAGGCAAAGTCCGGTCATCCCGGTGCCCCTATGGGGATGGCCGATATTGCCGAAGTGTTGTGGAATGATTTCCTCAAGCACAACCCGACAAATCCGGACTGGCCTGATCGGGACCGCTTCGTGCTGTCCAATGGTCATGGCTCCATGCTGATCTATTCCTTGCTCCATCTGACCGGCTATGACCTGTCGATGGAAGATTTGAAGAGTTTCCGCCAGCTCCACTCCAAGACACCAGGCCATCCCGAGTATGGTTATACACCGGGCGTTGAGACTACCACCGGCCCATTGGGACAGGGTATTGGCAATGGCGTAGGTATGGCGATTGCCGAGAAAACACTGGCGGGTCAGTTCAACCGGGAAGACCATCATATCGTTGATCACTATACCTATGTGTTCATGGGTGATGGCTGCATGATGGAGGGTATTTCCCATGAAGCCTGCTCTCTGGCTGGAACACTGGGGCTGGGCAAGCTTATCGCTTTCTGGGATGACAACGGGATCTCCATTGATGGTCATGTGGAAGGGTGGTTTACCGATGATACTGCCAAGCGTTTTGAGGCGTATGGCTGGCATGTGGTGCGTGATGTCGATGGTCATGACGCCGATGCGATCAGCAAGGCTGTTCATGAGGCAAAATCGGTCAATGACAAACCGACCCTGATTTGCTGCAAAACGGTAATTGGTTACGGTGCTCCCAATCTGTGTGGCAGCCACGACTGTCACGGTGCCCCCCTGGGCGATGAGGAGATTGCTGCTACGCGTGAGAATCTTGGCTGGAGTCATCCCCCGTTTGTTATCCCTGACGAGATCGCGCAGGGGTGGGATGCCCGTGCAAAAGGGGTGGACAATGAATCCGCCTGGGATAAGAAACTTGCTGCCTATAAGCAGGCCCATCCGGAGCTGGCCGCTGAATTTGAGCGTCGTGTCATCAAGGGTGAACTGCCTGCCAATTGGGAAGAGCATATGGCGGCGTTCATCCGTGATGTTGACGCCAAGGCCGAGAGTCCTGCCACACGCAAGGCTTCACAGAACTCGATTCAGGCCTGTGCCGATGTGCTGCCGGAAATTCTGGGTGGCTCCGCCGACCTCGCTCCTTCCAACCTGACCACCTGGAACGGCTGCAAGGCGCTGAGTAACACGGTTTCCGACGGGAATTACCTGCACTACGGGGTGCGTGAGTTCGGCATGTCCGCCATCATGAACGGTATTACCCTGCATGGTGGATTTATTCCCTTCGGCGCTACTTTCCTGATGTTTTCCGAGTATGCCCGCAACGCTTTGCGTATGGCGGCATTGATGAAGATCCAGACTGTTTTTGTGTATACCCATGATTCCATCGGTCTGGTTGAAGCTGGTCCGACCCACCAACCGGTCGAACAGATCTCCACTCTGCGGCTGATTCCGAATATGTCAACCTGGCGCCCCTGTGATGCGGTGGAAACGGCGGTTGCATGGAAGGAAGCGGTTGAAAAACGTAACGGTCCTTCAACATTGATCTTCAGCCGTCAGGGCTTGCCTCATCAGATCCGCACTGCGGAGCAGATTGCCAGTATCAGCCGTGGCGGTTATGTGCTGCGCGACTGTGACGGCACCCCCGATGCGATCGTCATTGCTACCGGTTCAGAGGTGGGGCTGGCGATGGCTGCTGCCGATCAACTGGCCGGTAAAAAAGTACGGGTGGTTTCCATCCCCTGTGCTGAGATATTCGATGCGCAGGATGCCGCTTATCGCGAGTCAGTGCTGCCGTCAGCGGTAACCGCGAGAGTTGCGGTGGAAGCGGGTGTTACGGATTGCTGGTACAAATATGCTGGTTTGACCGGCAAGGTTATTGGTATCAACCGGTTCGGGGAGTCTGCTCCCGCGGATCAGTTGTTTAAAGAGTTTGGTTTTACTGCCGAGAACGTGGCAGCTGCTGTCAAGGAACTCCTCTAGGAGTCTGCCGGATTTGGGTAATCGTAGCGAGCATGGTGAGAGAGCGAGTCAGGATGTTTCCGATTTTGAGGCGAATAGTGGGCCTGCTTAACGAGAAATCGGGAATATTTTGGCCGGTTTCCCATCAGCGCAGCAGATTATTCCCAAATCCGACAGGCTCCTGGTTCTTATCGGGAGTTCACGCCGGAGTCTGGGACTCCGGCGCAATTTAAACTAAATCCAAGGGAGTTATAACTATGACTATCAAGATTGGCATCAATGGTTTCGGCCGTATCGGTCGTATGGTGTTTCGTGCTGTGGCAAAGGATTTCAAAGAGATCGAGGTTGTTGGTATCAACGATTTGCTGGATCCGGACTACCTGGCCTATATGCTGAGCTACGACTCTGTGCATGGTCGTTTCCAGAGCAAGGTTGGCGTCGATGGCAACAGTCTGGTCATTGATGGGCGGAAGATTCGTCTTACTGCCGAGCGCGACCCGGCCAACCTGAAATGGGATGAGGTCGGCGCTGATATTATAATTGAATCCACCGGCTTTTTTCTCACTGAGGAGACCTGCCAGAAACACATTGAAGCCGGTGCCAAAAAGGTAGTACAAAGCGCTCCTTCCAAAGATGGTACTTCCATGTTTGTCTATGGCGTGAACCATGGAACCTATGCCGGGCAGGCCATTATTTCTGCTGCTTCCTGCACCACCAACTGTCTCGCTCCAGTGGCCAAGGTGCTGCATGATAAATATGGTATCAAGCGTGGACTGATGACCACTGTGCATGCTGCCACAGCCACTCAGAAAACAGTTGACGGGCCTTCCGCAAAAGATTGGCGCGGTGGCCGCGGTATCCTGGAGAATATCATTCCGTCATCCACCGGTGCGGCCAAAGCAGTGGGTGTGGTTCTTCCTGAACTCAATGGCAAGTTGACCGGTATGGCCTTCCGTGTGCCTACCTCCGATGTCTCGGTTGTGGATCTGGTTGTCGAGTTGAATAGCGGCACCAGCTATGATGATATTTGTGCAGCTATGAAACAGGCATCCGAGTCCGGCCCGCTGGCGGGTGTACTGGGTTATACGGAGGACAAGGTGGTTTCCACTGATTTTCGTGGTATCACCCAGCCTTCAATCTTTGATGCCGGTGCTGGCATTCAGTTGGATGATACTTTTGTCAAGGTGGTTTCCTGGTATGACAATGAGTACGGTTATACCAGCAATATGATGCGTTTGGTAAAGCATATTGCCGAGTAACTTTCGGTAGTTATCCGCCACTGCTTCTCCGGCGGAGTAACATCTTTTTGGAATCTGCCGAGCGGTTTGACCGTTCGGCAGATTTTCCGCTTCTGTATTTATCAGGAAGCAAAAGAACGATTAGCCAAGCCAGTTCGGCTTTGCTAATCGGTTTTCAGAATTTAAACTTTGTGAAGGAGTAGAATATGTCTGTAATCAAGATGAGCGATCTGGATTTGGCGGACAAGCGGGTGCTGATCCGCCAGGATCTCAACGTACCCATCAAGGATGGCAAAGTGGCTGACGACACCCGCATCCGCGCTTCACTCCCCACTATAGAATACTGCATCAAGGCTGGCGCCAAGGTGATGTTGATGTCCCACCTGGGCCGCCCCACCGAGGGTGAATACAACGAGGAGTTTTCTCTTGCCCCCGTTGTCGGGCACCTGTCCGGACTACTGGGTCAAAAGGTGCGTCTGGATAAGGACTATCTGAATAAAAATCCGCAGGTCGCCGAAGGTGAGGTGGTGGTGTTGGAGAACGTCCGTTTCAACAATGGCGAAAAGCAAAATGATAATGACCTGGCGAAAAAGTACGCTTTGCTTTGCGACATTTACGTAATGGATGCCTTTGGCACAGCCCACCGGGCCCAGGCATCTACTCACGGAATTGCCAAATATGCGCCGGTCGCCTGTGCCGGCCCGCTGCTTGCGGGTGAGTTGGAGGCGCTGGGCAAGGCGCTGGATAATCCGGCACGGCCGATGGTGGCGATTGTCGGTGGCTCCAAGGTGTCTACTAAACTCACCGTTCTGGAATCCCTGTCAAAAATCGTAGATGGGCTTATCGTCGGCGGAGGTATTGCCAATACCTTTATTGCTGCAGCCGGATGCAATGTGGGTAAATCACTTTATGAGGCTGATTTGGTTGATGAGGCGAAAAAGCTTTCTGCGCAGGCAAAGGCCCGTGGTGGAGATATCCCCGTGCCGGCGGATGTGGTTTGTGCCAAAGAGTTTGCCGAGGACGCTGCGGCTACCCTGAAGAGTGTGGATGAAGTGGTTGATGATGACATGATCTTTGACATTGGTCCGGAGACTGCGCAGCAGCTGGCTGAAATTCTGAAGACTGCCGGCACTATCGTTTGGAACGGTCCGGTAGGGGTATTCGAGTTTGATCAATTTGGCGAGGGTACCAAAGCTATCGCCATGGCGATAGCAGAGAGCCCTGCATTTTCCATCGCGGGTGGCGGTGATACCCTCGCAGCCGTGTCCAAATATAATATAGCTGATAAGGTATCTTACATATCAACAGGGGGCGGAGCCTTCCTGGAATTTCTGGAAGGCAAAAAACTGCCAGCTGTTGCGATTCTGGAGCAGCGTGCTGCGCAGTGATTTTTTATTACGCTGATGTCAATGCATCGGTATACAGGTCAACTGGAAAATATGACTAGACGAACAAAGATTGTTGCCACATTAGGGCCTGCAACTGATGACATCAAGGTGCTCGATAAACTCATCGATGCCGGAGTTGATGTGGTGCGTGTCAATTTTTCTCATGGGAAGCCTGAGGAGCATAAGGAACGAGCGGAGCAGGTTCGTAATCGCGCACGAGCGCACGGTCGGCAAGTTGGTGTTCTGGCGGATCTGCAGGGTCCAAAAATCCGTATTACTCGTTTCAAAAAAGGAAAGATCGAGTTGCAGGAAGGGAAGCAGTTTACACTGGATGTGAACTGCGATTCCGGAGAAGGAACCAAGCATTGCGTTGGTATCTCCTACAAACAGCTGCCAGAAGAGGTTTCCCGGGGTGATACCCTGTTACTTGACGATGGCCGGATCGTTCTGTGGGTTGAAGAGGTGGAGGGTCATCGCATCATCTGCAAGGTGGTGGTAGGGGGTGCACTTTCCGACCGCAAGGGAATTAATCGCAAGGGCGGTGGATTGTCTGCTCCGGCACTCACTGACAAGGATCGCGAGGATATCAAACTGGCAGCTGAACTGCGTGCGGACTATCTGGCCGTATCATTTCCCCGCACTGCCGCTGATATCAATGAAGCCCGGGAGCTGTTACGGGCTGCCGGTGGGCACGGTGAGATAATCGCCAAGATCGAGCGTGCCGAAGCGCTGGATTGTATCGAGGAGATCATTGAGGCGTCCGATGCCATTATGGTTGCCCGCGGTGATTTGGGAGTTGAGATTGGCGATACGGCACTGCCCCCGGTTCAGAAAAAACTTATCTATACTGCGCGTGAGATGAATAAGGTGGTGATCACGGCAACCCAGATGATGGAGTCAATGATCGAAAATCACATCCCGACCCGGGCTGAGGTGTTTGATGTGGCCAATGCGGTACTGGATGGGACTGATGCGGTGATGTTGTCGGCGGAAACAGCGGCCGGCATGCATCCGGAAAAAGCGGTTATTGCCATGGATCGAATTTGTCAGGTTGCTGAAAAGCAGCCCTTGGTAACCCGCTCCGAACATCGAATTGATAAAGAGTTCAACCGCGTCGATGAGGCTATCGCCATGGCCACCATGTATACTGCTAACCATCTTCCGGTTGCAGCGATTGCCGCCCTCACCGAATCTGGATCCACACCACTATGGATGTCACGCATTAGCTCAGGTATTCCCATCTATGCTCTGACTCCACATGTTGAAACCCGCAGAAGAGTGACGCTGTATCGCGGTGTCTATCCGGTGAGTTTTCAACCGACCAGCAGTGATGCACCACAAGTTAACAAGGAGGCGGTGGATGAACTGCTACGCCGGGGTGTAGTGAGGGAAGGTGATCTGGTAGTTGTCACCAAAGGTGATTTGATGGGAGTTCATGGCGGCACTAACGTCATGAAAATTTTGCGTGTGGGTGAACATGCAATTACCACTGTTTGACCCGGCCTGAATTGGCCTGGTTTTTGGTTTTTTTTATTTTCAAAACAATTTAGGAGTGTGAAATGGCCCTGATATCCTTACGTCAGCTTCTGGACTATGCTGCTGAAAACAGCTTTGGTCTACCAGCTTTCAACGTCAACAACATGGAACAGGTACACGCTATCATGCAGGCGGCGGATGTTACTGACAGCCCCGTTATCATGCAGGGTTCTGCCGGTGCGCGTAACTATGCGGGTGAACCGTTCCTGCGTCACCTGATCTCTGCTGCGATAGAGATGTATCCTCATATTCCCATTGTTATGCATCAGGATCATGGTTCCGAGCCCGGGGTCTGCCTGCGCTCCATCCAGTCCGGTTTCAGTTCGGTAATGATGGATGGATCGCTGATGGCGGATATGAAAACCCCATCCAGCTTTGAGTACAATGTTGATGTTACCCGCACCGTGGTGGAAATGGCCCACGCAGGTGGTGTTTCAGTGGAAGGTGAACTGGGTTGTCTGGGTTCACTGGAAACCGGTGAGATGGGTGAAGAAGACGGTCATGGTGCCGAGGGCAAGCTGGATCTGGATCAGCTGCTGACTGATCCTGAGCAGGCCGCCGACTTTGTTAAACAGACTGGCGTAGATGCTTTGGCCATTGCTATCGGCACCAGCCATGGCGCCTATAAATTCACCAAAAAACCCACTGGTGAAGTATTGCGCATCGATCGTATCAAGGAGATCCATGAGCGCATTCCGGATACTCATCTGGTAATGCATGGGTCCTCTTCCGTCCCCCAGGAATGGTTGCAGATTATCAATAACCATGGTGGCGATATGGGTCAGACCTACGGTGTTCCTGTCGAAGAGATCGTAGAGGGAATCAAACACGGGGTACGCAAGGTAAATATTGATACTGATCTGCGTATGGCCTCCACCGGTGCGGTACGTCGTCATCTGGCTCAGAATCCATCCAATTTTGATCCGCGCAAATTCCTGAAGGAAGCAACCAGCGCAATGATGGAGATCTGCAAGGCTCGCTACGAAGTATTCGGTTGTGCAGGGCATGCCTCGAAGATTAAAGCTGCCTCTCTGGAGGATATATACAAGCGGTATGAGAGTGGTGAGCTGGATCCGAAAGTCAGTTAATTTCGGAACGTATATGGAGAAGGGCGGCCCGCTGGCCGCCTTTTTTTCTGAATCTCAAAAATAGAAACGGATCATGGTTTCAACGCGTTGCCCGGAATCGCTAGCGCTATTAGTCCAGACCGTTTGTTCTGGATGTTTTTGCAATCAGCGCTACCCGTTTATGCAATGCGTAACTGCCTTGAAGGGAGCCGCCCCAACCGCCCTGGTTGTTGGCAGTATCTTGTTTGTATGTGATTTTAGCTAGTGTGGTGTAACGTATAAAGGGCACATATCCAGAGGCCCACAAATGACCCAAGACAAGACGCAGTCCGCAGTTAATGGCCTATCCATTAACAAGGGCTGCAACGCAGGATTGGGTCATTTGTGGGCCTCCCTCCGGGCGCGGCGGGAAGCCGTCATCTGCGGTGTTGCGTCTCTTGGAAAGGGCATGCCATTCCTTGCGAGACGCGCCTT
>JAJRUV010000172.1 GCA_024277595.1 Gammaproteobacteria bacterium | reverse complement strand
ATGAATGGTGGGAGGCCAAGCGGCCTGCCGACCAGGATGAAGAAAGGGTGGTCGGCATCGACTACTGAATCAGGAGCAATGCTGATCCTGCAGAGAGGAATTTACAGCAGAATTGGGACTTGACCCGGAATCTATAGTTCAAGGTACTGGATTCCGGCTAAAATCATGCCGGAATGGCGCGATTTTTAGTTGTGTGTCAGTTTTTAGATGAAATATTGCTTAACCCGAGTTCAGGTTAACTATTCAGCATAGCTGAAAATGAGTATGTAACTGTTCAGATTGCCCCTGAAATTCGTCAGTTCAAGGCGAAAAACAGGAGTTTACATGTGTAAATGACCATTTTTTAACGCAGAAATGGCGGATTTCAGAGGTGAGCTGAGTAGTTACTAAAAAACAGCCATAACAAAAAAGGTATATTGAGCGCAAGGCACTGCTCCTTGAATTTTTCCGGTGTGGTAACGACCTAAATTGATGTAGGTCCTGAATTTTTGGATTCAGGTAAGCAATAATTGTTATTGCTTTTTTCTTTATCGGCATATAGATGGTTTATGTTGAAAACAGATTAAAATCCCTTCCCGGTGATACCGGGACGGATGTGGGTGCCTGGCTGTCAACCCTGTCCGGTGACTATCCGGATCAGTCGCTGGTGCTACTGCACCGCGCCTGTGAGATGGCGCAACAGGCCCATGACGGGCAGTTGCGGGCCTCCGGCGAGCCTTATCTGCATTATTTGTTAGCTGTAGCGGATATTCTGGTCAATCTGCGGCTGGACTGTGAAACCATCGCGGCGGCTATTCTCCATGATGCGGTGGAGGATACCGGGGTTACGCTGGAGGAGATTGAGCAGGTTTTCGGCAGTGCTATTGCCCGGTTGGTGGGTGGCGTCACCAAAATCGATTCTATTCATACCGTATCCGGAGGGATGCAGCAGGCGGAGAACCTGCGCAAATTGCTGCTGGCGATGGTGGAGGATGTCCGCGTGGTGCTGATCAAGCTGGCGGATCGGCTGCACAACATGCGCACGCTGAAACATCTGTCGCCGGAAAAGCAGCGCCGTATCGCCCAAGAGACGCGGGAGATCTACGCGCCGCTGGCCAACCGCCTGGGGATCTGGCAGCTTAAGTGGGAGCTGGAGGATCTCTCTTTCCGTCACCTGGAGCCGGATAGCTACCGCAAACTGGCGCGCAGTCTGGATGAGCGTCGGGTGGAGCGTGAACGGTACATCGAGCAGGTCATCGGCCAGCTTTCCGGGGCGCTGGCAGCGGCGGGGATCAAGGCGGAGGTGACCGGTCGTCCGAAGCATATCTACAGCATCTGGCGCAAGATGCAGCGCAAGGGGGTGGGGCTGGAACAGCTCTATGATCTGCGTGCGGTGCGCATTCTGGTCGATGAGGTGGCGGACTGTTATCATGCGCTGGGAATCGTTCATACTTTGTGGCGACACATCCCCCGCGAGTTCGATGATTACATCGCCACACCCAAGGAGAACCATTATAAATCCATTCATACGGCGGTGATCGGGCCGCGGGGCAGGACGCTGGAGGTGCAGATCCGCACCCGTGAAATGCACCGTCACGCCGAACTGGGGGTGGCGGCTCACTGGGTCTATAAGGAGGGCGGTGGCGTACGGGATAGCGGTTTTGAGCAGAAAATTGCCTGGCTGCGGCAGCTGCTGGAGTGGAAGGATGAATCCCGCGATGCCGGAGACTTCATCGACCACTTCAAGTCGGAACTGTTCGAGGATCGGGTCTATGTCCTGACGCCGCAGGGAGAGATCCTGGATCTGCCCCAGGGCGCGACGCCGCTGGATTTTGCCTATGCGATTCACACCGAAGTGGGGCATCGCTGCCGTGGTGCGAAGGTGGACGGGCGCATCGTTCCGTTGACCACTGAGCTGAAGAGCGGGCAACAGGTGGAGATTATGACCACCCGTCACGGCGTCCCCAGCCGGGACTGGCTCAATCCACCGCTCGGTTATATCAGGAGTTCACGAACCCGTTCCAAGATTCTTGCCTGGTTCAAACAACAGGATCAGGAAAAACATATCAGTGAAGGAAAACTCGCGCTGGAGCGGGAGTTGCGCCGCCTGGGAGCCTCTGATTTGGATATGAACGAGCTGGTGACCGAACTCAAGTTTCAGGAGCATAATGAACTGCAGGCAGCGATTGGCCGGGGTGAGGTGACCACAGCTCAGATCGCCGGTGCCGTACACCGTTTGCAGCCACCAGCCATGCAGCAACCTGCGGCAGTGAAACGGCCGCGTGCCGAGCAGGCGCAAACCGGTGGGGATATTCGAATCCACGGTGTTGGCAATCTGCTGACCCACATTGCCCGTTGCTGCAAACCGGTGCCGGGGGACAGTGTGATCGGTTTTATCACC
Organism: Gammaproteobacteria bacterium; assembly: GCA_024277595.1. Taxonomy (GTDB): domain Bacteria; phylum Pseudomonadota; class Gammaproteobacteria; order Thiohalospirales; family Thiohalospiraceae; genus DRMK01. Next base: position 12,301 of record JAJRUV010000172.1, on the reverse strand, counting down.
TTGGGCCGGGGGGTCAGCATTCACCGTCGTGACTGCCCCAATATCCTCAATCTGAGCAGTGACAAGCGCCCCCGCCTCATTGAAGTGGAGTGGCGCAGCCCCGAGCCGGGTGAGAGCTATCTGGTGGATATCAATCTGCGTGCTGTGGATCGCTCTGGCCTGTTGCGGGATGTTACCACCATTCTGGCGGCGGAAGATGTCAATGTGCTGGCGGTCAATACGGCGACCGATCCAAAACAGGGCATTGCCGCCATGAAACTGACCATCAGCATCCACGATACCACCAAGCTGAGCAAGGTGCTGAACCGGATCGCCCAGCTCTCCAACGTGTTGGAAGTGTGGCGACAGAGCTGATGCGCTTCGCTACACTGTTGGTGGAGGGGTGCTGATCCGGTGTTACAAACGGTTTCTGGGCGATGTTCGTTTGTTGGATGGTGAGGTAATCACCGTCCATACATCCAATCCTGGCTCCATGCCGGGGTGTGTCGAGCCAGGCAGCCGGGTATGGATTCGTGACAGTGGCAATGCGGCGTGCAGATATCTCTGGTCGTGGGAGATAAGCAAAACCACTGATGGCGTGATGGTTGGCATCAATACTCTGTTGAGCAACCATCTGGTGCGGGAAGTAATCGAATCAGGCGTGATTGCCGGGCTGGGTGGTTATGATATAATTCGCGGTGAGGCAGGCTATGGGAACGAACACAGCCGTATCAACCCGCTGCTGGAGAAATCACAAGACCGGAGCGACACTGTAAACTAGATTGTGTATCTGCCTATCAGCAACCCTCAGATTAAGGGAGACAGGTATATCATGAATCATGAACAGGAAAGAACTAGGAGCCTGTCGGGTTTGGGTAATCGTAGCGAGCTGGTGGGAAATCGAGTCAAAATGTTTCCGGTTTTGAGGCGAATAGTGGGGCTATTTAACGAAAAACCGGGGACATTTTGGCCGCTCTCCCATCAGCGCAGTAGATTATTCCCAAGCCCGACAGACTCCTAGAAGCTTTTGCCCGCGAAGCGGCAAAAAACGTTAAAGCAGAAAAAGATCTCAATGCATTCAGCCAGGTGCTGACGAAGCTCACTATTGAAACAGCCCTCAACGTTGAGCTGGATGAACATTCAGGTTACGACAAACACCGGGAATCGTTGTCCAGCAATAGCCATAATGGGTGCTCCAGCAAGCGACTTATGACCGAAGACGGTTCATTTGAGGTTGATATTCCCTGGGATCGAGGCAGCAGCGTTGAGCCGCAGTTGGTTAAAGGTTCACCTCCATGGACGACAAAATGCATTGCCTGTATGTCAAGTGGATGACGACCCGAGAGATCACGGCGACTTTCAAGGAAATGTACAATGCAGATGTTTCACCCACGCTGATCTCTAACAGGCTGTTAAAGGATATCCGTAAAGCGGATGAGACGCGGGTCAAAGAGCTGGAACAGGATCTCAGGCGAAAAGAGAAGGCTTTGCTCGACAAAGATGTCTACATCGCTTCGGGATCAAGCTTTACCGGGTACTGAAGGAGGCCAATCACTTGCACGACAGGGGGAGCGTGCGGGCATCGAGGGTAATTATCAGGCCAGTGGCTTTCAAGGCGATAGCCCCGAATCAGGTCTGGAGTTGGGATCTCACGTTTTTAGCAACGATCCTCACCGGAATGTTCTACCGGCTCTACCTGGTGATGGACATCTACAGCCGTAAGATTGTGGGGTGGGAAATTCATGAAAACGAGACGGCGGATTATGCTTCGTTGTTGATCCGCAAAGCCTGCCTGGCAGAAGGTATCCGTAAATAAGGCTTGTGGTGCTTCACTCCGGCAATGGCTCACCGATGAAGGGTGCCACGATGCTGGTGATGCTGCAAACGTTGGGTATCGTGCCCTCATTCAGCCGTCCATCGGTAAGCAACGATAACTCCTGTTCGGAATAGTTTGTTTGGGATAATGAAATACACGTCGGCATTTCCGTCAAAGCCATTTGAGAGTTTAGATGGTGCGCGAGACTGGGGTTATGATTTCGTTCATTGGGATAGCGAAGCGCATCGCTCCCCATTTCATTTGCAGCAAAACCCACAAAAATACGTTCCCGGCCATCATTTGAAGAAGCCTGTCGCACAGGCACTCCGGCGTATCTTTGATGCACCGGACAGGCTCGAGGTTGCTGGAAGGCTTCCTTGGCGATTACACTGACTGCGCGCCCAAGCTGGCGGAATGAGCGGAAACGGCGATCCCGGAAAGTCTCGCCGTGTTTGAAAATATCCCGGAGTCACACCGCAAGCACCTGCACACCACACCTCCAGCGCCCTGGAGCGTGTCAACAAAGGGGATCCGGGGTCGCCCGCCACCTTGTTCCCCAGTGAGGCATCGTGCCTGCGGCTGGTGACGGCAGTTGTGATGGAAATTTTCGAAGAATGGATGGCTGAAAAAGTGTATTTGAAAAGGGAAGGTTGAAAGCCGCCAAAAAGGAATTTCAGAGTTTACGGACAAATGTTGCTTTATCATAGTAATCAAGCTTTATGGAGTTTTTGAGATGAATTTTCCACCCGCGGAGCTGCGAGAACAGTTTATTGCCATACGCGGTAATAAAACATTTGAAATGACGGTTGTCGCCATCATCATTCTCTCGGCAATGTTGATCGGCGCAACCACTTATGATATCAGCCCTTTCTGGATCAGCGTGTTAGGGGTTTTCGATATTGCTGTTACGCTGTTTTTCCTTGCTGAAGTACTGATCCGGATAGCTGCGGAAGAGAAGCTGCGCAATTTTTTCAAAAGTGGCTGGAACGTGTTTGATTTTGTCATTGTCACTGCCAGCCTGATTCCCATTGATGAGAGTCAGATGGTGTTGTTGGCGCGGTTACTACGGATTTTCCGTGTGTTGCGTTTGATCTCTATTATTCCTGAACTGCGCATTCTTATGAATGCTCTGGTTAAAGCCATTCCCCGTATCGGCTATGTAGTGTTGCTGATGTTTATTATTTTTTACGTCTATGCGGCATTTGGCAGCTTCTTCTTCGAGCAGATCAACCCGGTGTTGTGGGGTGATATCACCATCGCCATGTTGACTCTGTTTCGCGTTGCCACCTTTGAAGACTGGACCGATGTCATGTATGAAACTATGGAGGTCTATCCCTTCAGCTGGATATTCTATCTCAGTTTTATTGTTTTGACTGCTTTTGTGTTTCTGAACATGATGATTGGCGTAGTGATAGATGTTATGCAGAAGGAGCATGAAAAATTTGATCGGGAACATGGTGAAGGTGAAGCCGGTGAAGTGCACTGGATTCGGGAACATACTGAAATCATGGAACAGCGAATGGAGAGAATGGAAGGGCTGCTCAAGAAAATAGCAGACAAAAGGTAACTACTCAGTGAATTGTAAATTTTTATAGTAACTACTCAGCTTGCCCCTGAAATCCACCATTTCTACGTTAAAAAATGGTCATTTACCCTTGTAAACTCACATTTTTCGCCTTGAGCTGGCGAATTTCAGGGGCAAGCTGAGTAGTTACGACAAAAGATAGAATGGGCGTCTCTGAATATACAGCCCTGATTGTGGGTTGCTCGACAATGCGATCGAACTAAACGGAAATGGCGGAGAGAGAGGGATTCGAACCCTCGATGGAGCTTTCAACCCCATACTCCCTTAGCAGGGGAGCGCCTTCAGCCTCTCGGCCATCTCTCCAAATTAGCTGCAAAGGATAACCTTCCTGTGCGCCGCCGTAAAGCCTCAGCCTTGCCCAATATGAAATGAGTCTGAAGCCGGGTCAGGTTCCGTTCATGATGGGAGGATGAAAATCATCATGAAACTCGGAGACTTGACGACCATCGAACAGCTTGTCGATTTCCTGTCAGGCACCCGGACGGTGGTCTTTTCGGTCATCAGTGACAAGGACGACTGCTACCGCCGGATTCAGGGGGAGTTGGTCAAGTTCCGCTACCTGACGCTGCCTCACCAGGGAAAAGGGGTGGTGATCCGCTACCGGAGGAAGAACAGCGGCTACTCCCGTCAGCAGCTCACCCGGCTGATTGCCCGGTACCGCAAGACAGGCCGACTCCAGTGCCGCCAGCGCACCGTGTCCGGCTTCAAACCAAGGTATACCGAGCAGGATGCTGGCGGCGATGGATGAGCGCCACGACACACTCTGAGAAAGTCCACGGCCTGCACTCGCCGATGGCGTCACTTTGAAAAGACCCGGCCCAGGGTCTCGAAGATCGGCGAATGCCGCAAGCCGCAACCCAATGGCCAGCAGCCCGGCTACTTCCGCATTAACACGGTACATCAAGGGGATTTGGACGAACAGAAGGGGGTTTACCATATCAACGCCGTTGATGAAGTGACTCAGTTTGGGGTCGTGTGTAGCGTCGATAAAATCAGCGAGCACTACCTCATCCTCGCCCTGGAGCAGCTACTGGAGACGGTCTCTTTCAGCGTGCCCAGTTTTCACTCCGGCAACGGCTCGGAATACATCCACAAGCGGGTCGCCGAACTGCTGGAGAAACTGCGCATCGAGTTCACCAGGTCCCGTTCCCGGCAGTCGAATGACAATGCCCTGGCAGAAGGAAAAAATGGTGCCGTGATCAGAAAGCCATTCGGCTACAGCCACATCCCGCAGCGCTGGGCACCACTGTTCAATGACCTCCATCAGCAGCACTTGAACCCCTGTCTCAACTTTCACCGCCCCTGCTTCTTCCCGGAAACCCGAACCGACGACCCGGGCAAACAACGCAAGATCTATCGTTATGAGAACATGATGCCCCCTTGCGACAAACTCAAATCACTGCCCTTTGCATCAGACTATTTGAAACCCGGCGTCAGCTTTGAAATACTCGACAAGCTCGCTCACCAGATCAGCGATAACCAGGCGGCGGACCAACTCCAAAGGGCCCGCCAGAATCTCTTCAAAACCATTCATGGATGGATCCTGAAAACTGGCTGACAGACAACCCTCTCACCCTCTCTTCAGACTCATTTATGGATTGGAAAATACTGATAATAGTGGATGGTTTGCTAAAAAATTTCCAATCCGTCTGTATCTGCTGCTCCAGTAGGTTATGATTTTGTATTTCCCGCTGTTTCTGTGAGCTAAACTAGCTGGTTTTGGGGAACGTGTTATGGACTTGCCGGAAGGATTGATTGCCACCCTTTGGTTGTGGGCAGCGAATTTGCTGTTTTTCCCCGTGTTGGCAATGGCAGTTTATCGTGCACCCTGGTGGCGGTTGCGCAGCCGGGAGGGGCAGCATCTATTGTTGGGGGCCTGTGTGTTCATCTTTTTCCTGTGGAATGTAAAGGCCGGTGTCATGCCAGGACTCACTTTCCATCTGTTGGGAGCCGGCTTGCTGACGCTGATGTTCAGCTGGGAGTTTGCGCTTATCATCATGACCGTGGCGCTGGCAGGAAACACCGGGATGGGCGAGATGGCATGGGAGACCTTCGCTCTCAACGGGCTGATTATGGCGGCGCTGCCGGTGGTGATCATCTATCGTATTTTTTTGCAGGTGGATCGCCATGCGCCCAATTTTTTTGTTTATGTGCTGGCCTGCAGTTTTTTCGGCGGTGCTTTTTCCATCCTGGTGGCCGGAATGCTGGGAGCTGCTGTATTGTGGGGCAGTGATGCCTATACTTTTAACTACCTGTCCGACAATTATCTGCCATTCTTGCCGCTGATTATGGTTCCTGAAGGGGCGTTCAACGGCATGTTGACCACGCTTCTGATCACCTATCGCCCCGAGTGGATGCGAACCTTCCGTGATGAGCGCTACATTAACGGCAAATAACTCCATAGAAAAATCGAATGCCATCCTTAACACCAAAATTTTCTGAAACGATTGCAGCTGTTGATCTGGGTTCCAACAGTTTTCACCTGATTGTTGCCCGGTTACACAACGGCGAGGTGAGGGTAGTGGATCGTCTGCGTGAGATGGTACGTCTCGGTGGTGGCTTTGATGCGCAGCGTCGTATTACTCCCGAAGCAGAGCAGCGGGCACTTGCCTGCCTGACCCGTTTTGGTGAGCGTTTGTCAGGGTTGCCCGGTGAGTGTGTACGTGCGGTTGGCACCAATACTCTGCGCAGTGCGCATGATTCCGGGCCGTTGATCGAGACAATGGAGCAGGCGTTGGGGCACCCCATCTCCATTGTGTCCGGTGTGGAAGAGGCGCGGTTGATCTACCTTGGTGTAGCCCACAGCCTGGCAGCGGACGGCCGGCGGCGCCTGGTGATGGATATTGGCGGTGGCAGTACCGAGCTGATCATCGGCAAGGGATTCAAGACCCGTTGCATGCAAAGCATGTATATGGGATGCGTCTCCATGACCCAGGCCCGGTTTGCGGATGGAAGGATTACCCGCAAGGCGGTAAAACGGGCGCTGCTGGATGTGCAGATGGAGCTGGAGCCAGTGGTCACGACGTTCCGCAAGTTGGGTTGGGATCGGCCTATTGGCGCATCCGGTACTATCCGGGCGGTGGACAGGGTGATCCGTACGGCGGAATGGAGCAAGGGAGGAATTACCCTTTCCGCCCTGCGCCAGTTGAAAGAGACCCTGATCGAACTCGGGCATGCAGACCAGCTGAATCAACTACCCGGTCTGAGTGAAGAGCGGGTTCCGGTATTTGCGGGTGGAGCGATGGTGTTGCTGGGCGCGTTCGAAGCGCTGGGTATCGAGCACATGGAGGTTGCTGACGGAGCGCTTCGGGAGGGTCTGCTGTATGAACTGGTAGGACGGATTCGCGACGAGGATATCCGCAGCCGCAGCATCGATGAACTTGCACAGCGCTATCGGCTGGATAGTGAGCATGCGGCGCAGGTAAAAAAGGATGCGCTAAACTTGCTTTCACAAGTAGCGGGGTTCTGGCAACTGCAAGGTAAACCCTGGTTCCAGCTATTGGGGTGGGCTGCGCAGGTTTATGAAATTGGTCTCTCCATTGCCCACAGCCAGTACCACAAACATGGTGCATATATTACAGAATACTGCGATTTGGCGGGGTTTTCCCATCAGGAGCAGAAACTGCTAGCTACCCTGATACGCGCACATCGCCGGAAATTTCCTGGCGCCATTTTTCGTGAACTGCCCAAAGCCCAGCGCCAGCCTGTGCAGCGGTTGGCTGTTCTGCTGCGCCTCGCCGTGCTGCTCCACCGCAGTCGTAACAGCGATACGGTTCCCGAAGTAAAGTTGAAAATAAAAAAAGATACGTTGCAGCTTCGCTTTCCCGATGGCTGGTTGGAGCAGCACCCCCTTACCTACAGCGATCTGGAGCAGGAGGCGGCATATCTTGGCGTTGTGGATATTAAATTGATCTGTAATTAACCTGAACTCGGGTTAAGCAATATTTCATCTAAAAACTGACACACAACTAAAAATCGTGCCATTCCGGTATGATTTTAGCCGGAATCCAGTAGCTTGAACTATAGATTCCAGCCAGGAGCATACCGGAATGACGGTATCCACAGTTTCTCTTTCTTTAATTTTGTCATGTTAGGCCTTAACCCGAGTTCAGGTTAGTTAATCTTACTGCTCGAGAACATTTCCTGGTCTTTAAGCTGTTTGACCACATTGAGCAGATGATGGGTGCAGTCTTCATTGCCTGTGGCGGTGTATTCAGTGCCGGTAGGTCTTTGTTCACCTACCGGCACTGATAGCAGCGCGATCATTTGCCGAATTTTTTGACTTGATTGCCCGGCCAAAAGAGGTAAGGTTCGAGTTTCATCGGCAAATAACGACAAAACTCCAGCCTTGCTTACCGGTTCCGGCAGCCTCAATTGCTGCATTCAGGGATAACAGACAGCTTGGCATCCATCCTTTCGCAGCCAGGATCATTAGCAAGCAGCGGAGAATATGCAGACGGCGTTGCCTATCGGGGACTAACCTTGATTCGTGTGAATATGAAGGTGGTTGGCCACAATCGTTAAGATACAAGGTAGTTAAAGATAGAATCAGAACCCATAGACCAGCGATATGCTGGTGATGCTATCGGTCTCTTCTTTGTTTCCGACCGGTTCTGTATTGTGTTTGATCTTGAGGGCGGCTTCCAGCGCTATACTGGAAACAAGGTTAGCCCTGATCGCGGTGACAGAGTCGATGGAGGTGTTGTCCTCACCTCCGAGTACCAGAAGTCCCTGCCGGAACTCGGCGGTTTCGCTGAATCGGTGGATATAATCCAGCGCCGCTCTGCCAATATTCTCTGACTCAGTATCGCCGTTGTCAAATTTGTTCTGCCGCATACCAACACCGATTTCCAAATCAAGCGTGTCAGCTGCAGTATGTATGACCCGGTAGCCATAACCAACGGTTGCCGACAGCTGTTCGTCGTAGCCGCTGAACTTGTCGAACTCTGCGCGCAGGGCGGTGAAAAGATAGGATCTGGCATCCAGCTTGTAATCCAGTTTATAACCCAGCAGGTATCTTTCCGCAGTTTTATTACTATCATTTTCTGCCAGTGTTGCTGCTGCCTCGAATTTGTGTCGCCATGTCTCCTGGTCAAGCTTGGCTATGGCATCAGCACTCAGATTACTGGTATCAGAGTTACCTGAAGTAACTACTGCACCGAGGCCTACCGAGCCAGACCAGCCAAAATGTTCAGCGGAAGCCATGGCATCGCCCGAGCGGGTATAGCGCTCTTCAACTTCATTATTAGTGTCTTCAGCCATTGAAACGCCGGGTAAAGCCATCAGACTGGCTAGTAGCAGTGTTCTGTATTTCTTCATGAAACTCCCTTTAGTTTTGTAAGTAGTTAAAAAAATTGTGAACTTCTATTTTGCAGGGGAGAGCGATTTATTGCAAGTTGTTATTGTTTTTGAATATTTTCGCGATCTCCCGGATTAACTCCGGACCCGAGTAGATCAAACCACTGTAGATCTGGATCAGGCTGGCACCAGCGGCTATTTTTTCACGGGCATCGGCGCCGCCCATGATGCCACCAACTCCGATAATGGGCAGATCCAGTTTTCGGGAGAATTGTTGAATGATCTGCGTGGATTGGCTCCGCAGTGGTGCGCCGCTCAAGCCGCCGTTCTCCCGCCCATACGGTAGTTGCTCGACAGACTGGTGGTTCAGCGTTGTGTTGGTGGCAATGACTGCGTCAATAGCAAATTCAGTCAATACCTCAGCGATGGTATTGACCTCGTCAGATTCGAGATCGGGAGCAACTTTTACGGCCAGCGGGACATAACGTCCATGTGTTGATTTCAACCGGTGCTGCTCCTCTTTTAGGGACTCTATCAGTCTGGCAAGGTTCTCTTTTTGTTGTAAGTTTCTTAATCCGGGTGTGTTGGGGGATGAGATATTCAGCGCGATATATCCCGCGTAAGGATAGACTTTGCGCATGCAGTTTAAGTAGTCATCTACAGCCTTTTCCAGGGGAGTATCGAAATTTTTCCCGATATTTATTCCCAATATGCCGCTGAAACGAGCTCGTTTGACCCGCTCTACCAGATAGTCCACTCCCTTGTTGTTGAAACCCATGCGATTGATAATGGCCTGAGCCTGTGGAAGCCTGAACAGGCGAGGTGCGGGATTTCCGGGTTGCGGTCGGGGTGTGGTAGTGCCGATTTCGATAAAGCCAAAGCCCAGTGCCGCCAGCGCGTCGATATAGTCTCCATTTTTGTCCAGTCCTGCTGCAAGGCCGATGCAGTTGGGGAACCTTAATCCCATGATTTCACATGGTTGAGCGAACGGCGGGAGAAACAGCAGCTTGCCAAGTTTTAACCGATAACTGATGTTCAGGGCGTGGAGAATGATGTGGTGAGCTGTTTCCGGATCAATCCTGAACAGTAGCGGGCGTAGAAAAGAGTAAAGGTTCATGGGGGTTTTTTGATAAGACTAGCTGATGACAGAGATAATAAAAGGGGTTCTGACCGTGTGCAACCTTATTTGGAACAAGGTGTCTTCATGGGAAGAGAGGGAGAAAATGCACAATGATTATAAAACAAATGGCGGATATCAGACCTTCAGAAATAACCGACCAACAGATCTACCGGGAGCGACGCCGGTTCATCCGTAATGCATCAGGTTTTCTGGTTGCTGGTATGGCGAGTGCGGTGTTGCACCCCCGGTCAGCGCAGGCTGGCCATGGTGGACAATCCATTGAAGGGGTGAAGTCGAGTTCATTCTCGACAAAAGAGAAGCTGACTCCTTATAAGGATGTTACCAGTTATAACAATTTTTATGAGTTTGGTACTGACAAAAAATCCCCCGCACTACAGGCGGGCAGCTTGAAACCTCGTCCCTGGACGGTTGTGGTGGAAGGGGCGGTGTCTCGTCCCGGTAACTATTTTCTGGAAGATATTCTCAAAGGCCGATCGCTGGAAGAGCGAATTTATCGAATGCGTTGCGTGGAAGGGTGGTCAATGGTGATTCCCTGGGTTGGTTTTCCGTTGGGTGATTTTATCAAGCGGCTTGAACCTGCCGCTAATGCCAGGTATGTCGAATTCCAGACGCTCTTTGACCCGGTGCAGATGCCGGGGCAGAAACGCGATGTACTGGAGTGGCCCTACGTCGAAGGACTGCGGATGGATGAGGCCATGCATCCCCTTACCCTTCTTGCTGTTGGTTTGTATGGTGAGGTTTTACCCAATCAGAGTGGCGCCCCGCTGCGGCTGGTGGTGCCGTGGAAGTATGGATTCAAGGGGATAAAATCTATTGTCAAAATGCGTTTTCTGGAACAGCAGCCGCGCGGTAGCTGGACGCGTTCTGCTCCGCACGAATACGGGTTTTATGCCAATGTGAATCCCCAGGCATCCCATCCGCGCTGGAGCCAGCGCCGGGAGCGCCGCATTGGTGAATTTCGCAAACGCAAAACACTGATGTTCAACGGCTATGCCGAGCAGGTGGCGCACCTCTATCAAGGTATGGATTTGAAAAATTTTTTCTGATGCGCGGTGTGGAAGGGTTTTTCAAGCCAGCGGTTTTTTTCGTCTGCCTGCTGCCGGCGATAATGTTGGCATGGCATGGATGGCGGGATTTGCTGGGGGCTAATCCAATTGAAACCATCACTCACGATACTGGTATATGGGGGTTGCGCATGTTGTTACTTACTTTGGCGGTGACTCCGGTGCGCAAAATAACCGGCTGGAATGGTGTAATGCGGCTACGGCGTATGTTGGGTTTGTTTGCCTTTTTTTATGCGGCTCTGCATTTGATGACTTATTTTTGGCTGGATCAGTTTTTTTTCTGGGAAGAGATTTGGTTTGATATTCAGGAACGGCCATTTATCAGCATCGGCCTGGCTACCTTTTTGTTACTGGTGCCGCTGGCGCTCTCTTCACCCACGGCAGCAATGCGTTGGTTGGGTGGCAGACGTTGGCAGCGCCTTCATCGGATAGTGTATGTGGCGGCTATTGGCGGGGTTGTTCACTATTGGTGGCTGGTCAAGGCTGATGCGCGGAGCCCACAGATCTATGCAGTATTGTTGGCCGTGTTATTGGTTGTGCGGTTATTGTATGGTCGCTGGTTTACCGGGTTACTCAGCCAACTATTTTCCCCTTCCCGATTCCGCGTCTGACTCGTTCTGAAACTGCGCTACTCGCGGTTGTGTGGGTGCTGTTTTTTCGGTTATTTATCAGGTTATATTGACGACTGTTTTTTGACGATTTTTGGCCAACAACGCCCGGATAGTGCATAACCTAATGACAGAGACTACGGCGGAATCGTCCTTGATCCCGGTTCCTTTGAGTAGTTCAGTCAGTATGGCATTCGTTTGTTTGGCAATGACGGGTTCCAGCCTGGGGCGAAGGGGTTGGGTTGTTGCGCGGGTTACGCGCAGCGTTTCAACTGCGGGTTTGCCGGGAGGGGAGACGGTTGAAGTGCTACGGGAGTACAGCTGCTCTTGGGAGAGAGGTATGTGGTTGTTGTTAGTGGTATGTCGGGAGTGATTGAAGCTGACGGAACGTGTAGCGGATACCTTTTGATAGCTGCTACGTATCTCTAGCCCTTTCACGCCAAGGCTGCGGAGAGACTGAATATGTGGCTCAGTAAGCGCAATGCCCGAGGGTAATAATACTCGCTGATTATGGTCAAGCAGTTTCCGTGCTACCACCATTCCCGAGCAAAGATTCTCTATAGTGACGTAAGCCATGATTGCTCCTGAGTGTTCAGATACGTGTGACTACCAAAGTTTAAAGGCAAAATCTGCGCCAGAAAAGCTTCTTTCCGTAACAGGCTGGCTACCAGGAGTCTGTCGGATTTGGGAATAATCTACTGCGCTGATGGGAGAGCGGCCAAAATATCCCCGGTTTTTCGTTAAATAGCCCCACTATTCGCCTCAAAACCGGAAATATTTTGACTCGATCTCCCACCAGCTCGCTACGAT
>JAJRUV010000171.1 GCA_024277595.1 Gammaproteobacteria bacterium | reverse complement strand
CTATTGCCAGCTTGACCGCTGACTCTTTAAACTCTGATGTATAGTGGTTCTGTTTCTTCTGATTACTCATCGGTACACACTCTCTGATTAACCCCCAAGATTACTTGAGGTTGTGTGTCCGGGATAGTCTAGCCACTTCATTAAGCGGATATTATGGATCCAAGGACATGCATTGGACAGGTTGTTGTGTAATAATTCAATCTCTTTCATGGCGTTCTCAAATTTGCGTTTTAGTGAAACAAACTCGATCGTGGTTTGCCATAAAAGCCTACCAATTCCCAACCTTTTAATGAGTTATCTGAAAAAATCGCGGGGATAACTCAGGTGTGACAGCGTTCCGCTGTCAATTTTCAGTGGCGATTAGCAATAAATTTTGAACACGGTATTTTTCATGGTATTGATGCTTATAATTACCGGGAAACCCGCGCCAATACGGGGTTGTTGTGGCTTGTTTACAATCGAACGGGAATAGACCTGCCGATACTCACTGGATGCGCTATGCGCTCGACCTGGCTCGTCGCGCGGAACAGGAGGGCGAGGTGCCGGTGGGTGCTGTGCTGGTGCGTGATGGAGAAAAGATAGGGGAGGGGTGGAACCGGCCGATTTCAACCTGTGATCCTACCGCCCATGCCGAGATTATGGCGCTGCGCAGTGCTGCAGCGGCTATTGGCAATTACCGTCTGCCTGATACCACGCTGTATGTCACTCTGGAGCCTTGTGTCATGTGCGCCGGGGCGATCATCCATGCACGGGTGGCGCATGTCGTGTTCGGTGCTCTTGATCCGAAGAGCAGGGTGCCGGGTAGTTTTTTTTCAGTGCTTGGCACGGATCAGCTCAATCATCGGACAGCGGTGACGGGAGAGGTATTGGAGCAGGAGTGCAGCGATCTGCTGCGCGGTTTTTTCCGGTGTAGACGAAATTCTCAATAGCCTGGTCAGTTTTTTCGCCATTTTAAACGCGCAGTATATTCCCAACGGTGGTTTCCAGGTTGAAGAAAGCACTTGACTTGTTGTCGCATTTACAAGCGGGTATCCTAAGCAGCTATCGTCCATAAAGCAGATTTTGACCACCGGAGAGGTACCGAAGCGGTCATACCGGCACCGACTCGAAATCGGTTGGGGGTTTTAACACCCCGCGCGGGTTCGAATCCCGCCCTCTCCGCCAATTCTTGGAAACCTCTATTGACTGCTCTCATGTTGTATTGACATGCTGTTAAGTTCCCCAAAAAAAGGTCTTGAAACTAATTCGCAGTCAGGAGCGATAGCGAGTGACGGAGAAGATGCAGCAGCGGCTTTAGTTGCCGCAGAGTCATTGAGGCAGTTGTGACGAGGAGCGAAGTCATACGGAGCCGTGACGGACGCAGGACAGTCGGAGAAAAGGAGTTAACTGTAGCGCAGGCGAATCGGTTTTTGGCAGGGATGCCATAAAATCCATCACGAAGTAGCGACACAATTGGTTTTGCGTTTTATCCTAATACTCACTCACAAGACCGGAGAAGAGTCGTTAAATTGTGTAATTGATTAAGGCAGGTGTTCAGGCTTTGGCGAGGGACGTGGGGTTCCCTTGCCGGGAGGATACGCCCTGAGAGCTGTATAGTTCCACTGGTTGTGTGCCATTGGTCAGAATGGCAAGGGTTTGCCGGATGCAGCGATCGTTCAGCTCCAGGATACGGCCGTTTATCAGGTTCTGGTTGCGGCATTGTTCGGTTAGTGTATACATCTGTTTCCACAAGAGGTGCAGCTCTTTGGACAGGGAGGGGCTGCAGCTCGCTATGCACCGGGATATGCCGGAATCATCGTTGGAAAAACCATACTGTTGCAGCAGATGGGCGCGCCTTTTTTGCAGTCTGGCGGTTTCATTCAGGGTGTTTTTTTTATCCGTTACTGCCTGCTTCAGCGCATCTGTCTGTCTGGTTTCGAGAGCAGTCTGTTCGTGTTCCAGACTCTGTTTCAGCCGGAGAAGGCAGAGTTTTTCCGTGGACAGAACGTCGGCCAGTTCCCGCTGGCCATCACTGGGTAATGGCATGGGTTGACACCTCCTGACAGACTGTCTTTTTCATCTATTTACCCCAGTCCTGTTCCATATCCAGCATCTTTTCTGCGATGCGATCCGGGTTGATTTCATAAGTTCCCTCCACGATTGCCTGTTTTATTTCGGCTACGCGCTGGCTGTCGACTACCGGCATGCTGGCAACGGTATTTTCCAGGCTGCGCAGACGTGCGGCGGTATCGGTAAGACTCACCGTGTCCTGACCTGCGGTGGAGCCGGTACTTTGTTGATTGCGGTTGGGTTCTCCGCGGCCCACTTTTACCTGAGAGGCTTCTTCAGAGCCTTTCAGGGTTGAAGCAGGCAGGTTTTTGATATCTATATTCATTGTTTCAGTCTCCAGCTCTTTCACAGGGATTATCGGCCTGTCAGAATCAAGCTTTAGCAGATGGCTTTGAGATTACCTGAATTGTGAGCCGGTTCTCACTTCTACCACGCCGGGTTCAGTAACGACCGCCTCGATGATTTTTTTCGAGGCGATATTTCGCACTCTGATCAAGTCACCCCGGGCGCCATCGGCAAGGGCTTTACCAGCGGCGCGAATTTCAATCCCTCTTGCTTCAGCTACGATAGCAACTTGCTCTCCACGCCGAACCAGCCGGGGCGCCTCCAACATCCGGGGGGTGATGATGGTGTTTGTACCGATGCGGCGCTTGACAACCATGCCGACTGCTCGCTTGCTATCAACAATGTATCCCATCTTCAGTGCAGCCAGGTCGCGTTCAACCATTTTGATATCTGTAACGCTGATCACGTTACCTCTGTCGAGTGGTCGAGTGGTCATGGCAACCGGCTGAGAAACCTGTACATAGGTTGGAACGTAAATAGTCCACGAGGAAGCTCCGCTGCAACGTACGCCAATGGTGGTGTTGCCCAGCATGCGAGTGCCGGGTGGTTGAAAGGCAGCTAGTTGCTCACTGCATTGAGGGAGCCGCAAACGGGCGCCGAGGCGTCCCACTTTTATCTGTGCGGGTGTGCTGCTGTAGTGGTTGGTTTGTTCGGTGATAAATGTGGTTACTACCGCGCGAATCGAGTCGACAGACTGGGTTTGTGTTGCCTGGCCGGTTGCCGGGAATAGCAGAAACCAGATCATGACGGCCACAAGGCTCACTGTAATATTAAGTTTTTTTGTCATATGTTCGATATATATTAGCATTAGCCCACCAATAAGGTGATATCGTCGGCAGGTACGACAATGAGGATTCCGGATAGTGCCAACAGGCATCTGGAGTCGTTTTTAAAAGGAGAGCAGGGCGTTGGCCAATACAGCAATCAGTTCAGAGGCATACAGCCAGTTCCAGCATTTTCTGGAGCAAGCTGCCGGCATCGTGTTGGGCGGAAACAAGCAATATCTGGTCGATAGCCGGTTGAGCAATATTGTGGCGGAGGAAGGGATTTCCGGCTTGGATGAGCTGTTGTTCAAGGTGCAGGGTACGGGAGCATCACGACTGCGTGAGCGCGTGATTGATGCTATGACCACCAATGAGACTTTGTGGTTTCGAGACAGTAAACCCTATCAACTGCTTGAGCGGGTCATTTTGCCGGAATTTTCCAGACGCCCCTTGCGGATCTGGTCGGCTGCCTGCTCTTCCGGGCAGGAGCCTTACTCGATCAATTTCACTATAGATGAGTTCCGGCAGAAAAATCCGGCAGCTGCTCCTGCGCAAATAGAGATTGTGGCAACGGATCTTTCACCCTCCATGCTGGAGAGTGCCAAGGCGGGTGAATATGACGCCATGAGCATTGCGCGGGGGTTGACTGAGCCGCATAAACAGAAATTTTTCACCTGCAAGGATCAGCGCTGGACGGTAAAGCCGGAATATCGGCGTCCGGTGAGCTTCCGCAAGCTGAACCTGCAGGATAGCTATAGTGCGCTGGGCAAGTTTGATATCATTTTTTGCCGCAATGTGTTGATCTATTTTTCGACAGAGTTGAAGCGCGATATCCTTGACAGGATGGCCGATGCGTTACGCCCTGGGGGGTATCTTGTCCTGGGAAGTTCCGAATCGGTAAACGGCTACAGTGAGAAATACCGGACTGAGCGCCATCCGCAGGGAGTTGTTTTTCGTCCGCAGGGTGAAGCTGATGAGTCAAGTTTCCAGGGGCGTTAACAATTTATCTGAGTGGAGGAGATTCTGGCCCTTTTCCATGCTGACAAGGCGCAGTGAGGCGTAATAGCCGCTTTATTGCAACAAATCGCAATGCCGCCAGCGCAGAAACGCGCCAGAATCTTGCCACGAATGGAGATTGCTGACACCCTCCAGGATAATATGCAAATGATATGCGCTTGACGTGGATTTTTCCCAGGCTCGATAGGGACGTCCGGCTAATCGGGGGGCTTGGTCAATGTGGCAGTTAAGGATGGAGTCGAAGCCGTTTTTTCCAACAAAATCCGTATATAACAGAACTGTTCAACACCTGTATCCCTGGCGAAATGGTAACCGGGTATCTGTGCTGGTGGATGGGGTCAGTTTTTATCCACGCATGCTGGAGTGTATCGAAGATGCGCGCCATTATGTGCTATTGGAGATGTATCTGGTTGAGTCTGGAGAGATAGCCGACCGGTTTATCGATGCACTGACCGGTGTTGCATATCGTGGGATTGCGGTATATTTGTTGCTGGATGATTTTGGTGCCCGTGGACTGGAACAGCGGGATCGGCAGCAGTTGCTTGATGCCGGTATCCAACTGCTGTTTTTTAATCCATTGCAGTACGATAAATGGCGAGTCAACCTTTACCGGGATCACCGCAAGCTTTTGCTGATTGATGGTAAGGTTGTGTTTACCGGCGGAGCAGGTATTACCGACGAGTTTGCCCCTGTCGGGTCTTCGGATGATTACTGGCACGATATTATGGTCGAGTGTTACGGACCAGTTGTGGCAGATTGGCAGCACTGTTTTGTCGCCATCTGGAAACAGTGCAGCAAGGCAGCCTTGCAACTACCTGTCCCGAGCAGGGAACGGGTCGGCGGGCTATTAGCTCGTCTGGCGTTAATTCATCCCCCCTTTCAAGAGGTGAAAGGTTCGTTGACCAATCAGATTCGCGGTAGCCACCAGCGTATCTGGATTATTACCGCCTATTTCATACCGACCCGGAAAATACGCCGTCTCCTTCAGCGGGCGGCAAAACGGGGTGTCGATGTAAAAATACTGGTGCCGGGAGAAAAGACCGACCATCCTGCGATTCGGCGTGTTGGCCAACGTTATTATCAGCGTCTGCTATGCAACGGAGTGCGTATCTTTGAGTATCAACCCCGGTTTTTGCACGCCAAGGTCTGGCTGTGCGATGACTGGGTAAGTGTTGGCTCCACCAATCTTGACCGATGGACCCAGCACTGGAATCTGGAGGCTAACCAAGAGATAAATGACAGCGCATTTGCGGCACAAATGACAACTGTTCTGGTGGATGATTTTGCCAACAGCGAAGAGATTCAGTATGCCCAATGGCGTAGCCGGCCGTGGTATCAGCGTTTGCTGGAGTTGTTCTGGAGCACTGTGGCCATGTGGATTCAATACTATAGTCAGCGGCGGCTGCGCAGTAGACGATAGCCTGTTCGACTCTTAACGGAAGCGCGGAGCATATACCCCAACCACCTGGAAATGCAGAATTTTTGGGTCTGATTGAAACCACAATGTTGCGTTGCAGTGCTTGAAAAGGGCGAGCCATTCTCTGCAAACTGCGCCTTGTCTTGCGGTTTCAGTCAGACCCAAAAATCCTGCATTTCCAGGTAATTCGGGTATAGAGCCCTGATTCCTGAAAATCCTGGCTCCTCCGGTTCGATGGTCTCAAACAAAGGCGCCGCTGAGGGCAGAGAGGATTTTTCCTGTTACGAGGGATCTAGTATTAGATCCAGCACTTCATTACTTTCTGCGAGAATATAATCAAGAAAGGTTCTGGCGACCAGCGATAGTCGCTTGCCTTTCAGGTGCACAGCGTACCAACGCCGTTTCAGTGGAAAGCCGGTCACATTGAGCACCACCAGTTTTCCGGCGGCCTGTTCCAGATGCAGACTGTGCAATGAGATTACCGCCAGCCCGAGGCTAGCCATCACCCCCTGTTTGATGGCTTCGCTGCTGTCCAGCTCCATATAGGGTTCAATTTGCAGCCCGTTTTCTTTCAGTAGACGGTCAAATACCCGGCGGGTACCAGAACCTTCCTCACGCTCAATAAATCGCTCCTTGACCAGATCTCGCAATTGAACTTTTTTTACCTTTGCCAGCGGGTGACCTGGTGGCGCCACAACGCCCAGTATGTTCTCCAGGAACGGATGGCTCTCCAGCGTTGCGCCAAGGGGGAGTTGGCCCATGACAACGAAATCGTCCTCATTATTCATCAGGCGTTCCACTACGTGGGCGCGGTTGGTAAAGCGCAGCTTGGGTTCTACATCCGGATACTGTTGCAGAAAATGCCCCAGCAGATGTGGCATAAAATATTTCGTAGTGGTGACGACTGACAGCTCCAGCGTTCCTTTGACCTCTCCTTGCAATTCCTCAATAGACTGTTTCAGCTCAGTGACTCTACCGAGGATGTCTGCACTGGCATCGTAAACTCTTTGGCCGGCAGCGGTGGGAAATATTTTCTTTCCTACCACTTCAAACAGCGGCAGTCCTATTTGATTTTCCAGGCGTTTTACTTGAATGGATACTGCTGGCTGGGTCAGATACAGTTCTTTTGAGGCCCGGGTATAGCTCCTGTTTCGGTACACAGATTCAAACAGTTTCAGTTGCTGTAATGTCAGGTGCATGGCGATCGGTCATTAACAAAAGTAAATGCATTTTATAACAATAATTAATTTTTATAAATGACCTGGCGCGTTTATATTGACGGTTCGCCTGACAACTGGCGTACTATCCGGAAAAAATAACCGGACATAAACAAATTTTGTTTGTTGGGGCTGAGGGAGTCTGCTTCCTGAGTCAAAGAGTCGAGCACACGAAGAGGATGCTACTAAATGGCTGATAAAACCTATAGCGCGGGCGTAAAAGAGTACCGCGAAACGTACTGGACGCCGGAATATTCTCCCAAGGAGAGCGATATTCTGGCCTGTTTCAAAATCATCCCGCAATCTGGCGTACCCCGTGAAGAAGCGGCTGCTGCGGTTGCGGCAGAATCCTCCACCGGTACCTGGACTACGGTCTGGACCGACCTGCTGACCGACATGGATCACTACAAGGGCCGCGCTTACGCCATTGAGGATGTGCCGGGCAGTGATGAGTCGTTCTACGCCTTCATCGCCTATCCTATCGATCTGTTTGAGGAAGGTTCAGTAGTTAATGTGTTCACCTCGCTGGTAGGTAACGTGTTCGGCTTCAAGGCGGTGCGTGCCCTGCGTCTGGAAGACGTACGTTTCCCGTTGGCCTACGTGATGACCTGTAATGGTCCGCCCCACGGCATCCAGGTTGAGCGTGACAAGATGAACAAGTACGGTCGTCCGATGCTGGGCTGTACCATCAAGCCCAAGCTGGGTCTGTCGGCCAAGAACTACGGCCGTGCTACTTATGAGTGTCTGCGTGGTGGCCTGGATTTCACCAAGGATGACGAGAATGTTAACTCCCAGCCATTCATGCGCTGGCGGGATCGCTTCCTGTTCGTTCAGGAAGCTACCGAGAAGGCCGAGGCCGAGACCGGCGAACGCAAGGGTCACTACCTGAACGTCACCGCGCCGACTCCGGAAGAGATGTATAAGCGTGCCGAGTTCGCCAAGGAGATCGGTGCTCCGATCATCATGCATGACTACCTGACCGGAGGCTTCTGCGCCAACACCGGCCTAGCCCAGTGGTGTCGTGATAATGGCATGCTGCTGCATATTCACCGCGCCATGCACGCTGTGCTTGACCGTAACCCCAATCATGGTATTCACTTCCGTGTGTTGACCAAGGCACTGCGTCTGTCCGGCGGTGACCACCTCCATTCCGGCACCGTAGTTGGCAAGCTGGAAGGTGATCGTGATGCTACCTTGGGCTGGATTGATCTGATGCGTGATTCTTACGTCAAGGAAGATCGTTCGCGCGGCATCATGTTCGATCAGGACTGGGGTTCCATGCCTGGCGTAATGCCGGTGGCCTCCGGTGGTATTCACGTCTGGCATATGCCTGCACTGGTGAGCATCTTTGGTGACGACTCCGTGCTGCAGTTCGGTGGTGGTACGCTGGGTCACCCCTGGGGCAATGCCGCGGGTGCCGCAGCCAACCGTGTGGCAGTAGAGGTCTGTGTCGAGGCCCGCAACGAGGGTCGCGATCTGGAGAAGGAGGGCAAGGAGATTCTGACCAAGGGCGCCAAGTCCAGTCCCGAGCTGAAAATGGCGATGGAAACCTGGAAAGAGATCAAGTTCGAATTCGATACTGTGGACAAGCTGGACGTTGCTCACAAGTAACGGCGTATCTGCTCCGTGAACGGCTGACGGGCCGAGGGGTGTTTTGGCCCGTCTGCTGTGCACCAATTGGATTTGAATATCATTGAGGAAAACAACATGAGTGAAATGCAAGACTACCAATCCAGCCTGAGCGATGTCTCAAGCCGGAAATTTGAAACTTTCTCCTACCTGCCGGCAATGAACGATGACCAGGTCAAACAGCAGGTTGAGTACATTGTATCCAAGGGCTGGAACCCAGCCATTGAGCACACCGAGCCGGAAAATTCCTTCAGCCATTACTGGTATATGTGGAAGCTGCCCATGTTCGGTGAGACCGATGTGGATCGCATCCTGGCCGAGGCTGATGCTTGTCATAAGACGCATCCGAACAATCACGTTCGCTTGGTGGGTTACGACAATTTTGCCCAGTCGCAAGGTGCTTCCATGGTTATCTACCGTGGCATCCCCACCTGATTGCGGGTATTGCGTATCGACATGGTCCGGAATTTTTCCGGGCCATGTTTTCAAGTCGCGTGTTTCCTAAAGAACCCGGTTACAGATTGGTTTTTTTATGAAGAATGCGGACAGAGATGAGGATCAAACCATGAGCCCAGTCGCGGAAAAAATGAACGATATTGCATCACAATACGCAATTAACGAAGAGCCCTACTATTGCCCGGTTGCGGATGAGGTAGATACCTACGAGGCGGCCTATGCCGCCCGCATGCCGATGATGCTGAAAGGCCCCACTGGCTGCGGCAAGTCCCGTTTCGTGGAGTACATGGCCTGGAAGCTGGGCAAGCCTCTGATCACCGTGGCTTGCAACGAGGACATGACCGCCTCCGATCTGGTAGGGCGCTTTCTGCTCGACAAGGATGGCACCAAATGGCAGGACGGCCCGCTGACTGTGGCCGCGCGCATCGGTGCAATCTGTTATCTGGATGAGGTGGTCGAGGCTCGTCAGGACACTATCGTTGTGATCCATCCGGTTACGGATCATCGCCGTGAACTGCCCCTGGAGAAAAAGGGTGAGGTGGTGAAGTGCCATCCGGATTTTCAGTTGGTGATCTCATACAACCCCGGCTATCAAAGCCTGATGAAGGATCTGAAGCAGTCCACCAAGCAGCGTTTTGGTGCTCTGGATTTCGATTATCCGGATACCGAGACCGAGATAGAGATCGTCAGCAAAGAGGCTGGCGTGGACAAGGACACTGCCGAGAAGCTGGTACAGATCGGTGAGCGTGGCCGCAACCTCAAGGGCCATGGCCTGGATGAGGGGATCTCAACCCGGTTGCTGGTCTATGCCGGCCAGCTTATTGTCAAGGGTCTGGAGCCGACCGTGGCTTGCCGAGTGGCCTTGGTGCGACCGCTGACGGATGATCCGGATATGCGCGAAACGCTGGATGCTGCTGTTTCCACCTTCTTCGAATAGCGTAAGGGGACGGCCACAAAAGGTGCCGCGCCTGTTACTCCGTCAATATTTCTTGACGGCGCACTAATTGGAGAAACAGATCATGAGCATTGAGCTAAATGATTACCGCGAGGTTCTGGAAAAGGCCGCACCGGAACTGCGCGAGACTCTGGATGCTACATTCCACGAAGCGGCGCGCAACATGTCTGTCAGTGCTCTACACGACTATCTGGAAGGAGCCAAAGGTCTGGCTGCTCTGGGTCGGGGCAGCAGCCTGGTCGTCACCTTTCTGGAAGACATGCCGGCAGTCGCCAAGGAGTGTGGCGATGATATTATCCGCGATTGCATCTCCGCGGCGATGAAGCTCTCATCCATGACTTCCGGTGAGGTGATCGCCCTGCTGTTTTCCTCGCTGCCGACAGTTGCCCGCCGCCTCGGCGATCCGGAACTGGTG
Organism: Gammaproteobacteria bacterium; assembly: GCA_024277595.1. Classification (GTDB taxonomy): domain Bacteria; phylum Pseudomonadota; class Gammaproteobacteria; order Thiohalospirales; family Thiohalospiraceae; genus DRMK01. The sequence continues at coordinate 2,845 of JAJRUV010000171.1, read as the reverse complement.
CGAGGCTATCTGAAGTTGATCCATCAGCTTGCTGCCAAGTCATCCCGCGGTCTGCGCCCCATGCTGGTTATTATGGATGAACTGCTCTCAAAGTTGACGTTGAGTGGCCTGAAACGCTGGGCGCTGTATGGTGCCCAGGCTTATGCGCGGGATCTGCAGGGGCAGAGCGCTTACTTTAGTCTGCAAACCGAAGATGCCAGGGCGATGCTGCAGAAGGAACGGCGCGGCACACTGTTTATTGATAGTCAACGCAAGACGAATTTCTATCTGCGCGCCCTGTGGGGGCGCGATTTTTTCCTGCGCCCCAGTGCCGCTGATCATGAGGGTTTCAAACCTTATCTGGAAGCGCGCGTAATGCATCTGCCCGATGCGGTGGATGGCATCAATGATGTGGCCGGGCATGAGCTTTACCGCGCCATGGTGGTTCATCAGGGGGCGCATCTGATGTACACTCCAGAACCCCTGTCCGCCGAACAGCTTAGTCCGGCACAGATGTTTTTTATCGGCTTCATGGATGATGCCCGGGTTGAATATTGTGCTGTGCAGAACTTTCCCGGCCTGAAAAAGTTGTGGGGTGCACTGCTCAGCATTGACTACCCGGAGGCGCCTCTGCACCCCACAGTCACTCTGCTGGAACGATTGGCGCTGTTGTTGCTCGACAGTAGCAGTAGCGTCAGAATGGATGACGAAGGACTGAACGCACTGGTAGAGCAGTTTCACGCCAATATCGAGGAGAACAAGAGCGATCCCCTGTTTTCCTGGCACAAGGGGTTGGAGTTGTTTAACCTGTTGAGCGGCCGCAAGGAAGTGCCCAGCCTGCGCATTCTGGAATCGCTGCGCATCCCCTATCGTGATGATAATCGGCTGCTGTGGGATTTCGATGAATTTGCCTGGCAGGATGGCGCGGAGTACGTTGCCGCGAGCCAGCGCCAGGTGCGCAAGCACGTTTCCGCCATCGAGATGGCTCATGAAGTGGATTGTGAACTGGCCGGTGATGATGCCCAGGAGATCTGGGTTTGTTCTTCCGAATTCATGCCTTATGAGGATGCAGGGGAGGCCACGGTCAGTTTCAATGAGATGTGGGGCAAAGAGGCGGTGTCCCAGCCGTTTCACTACCAGGAGTGGGATTACCAGGTGCAGCTGCACCGTCCTGATTGGGCGACTGTTTACGAGCGGCGGCAGCCCAAGGGCGACCCGGAGTTTATCAACAATATCCTGACCGAGCATAAACCGGTTACCCAGCGCATCAAGCAGATCATCGACCTGTTACAGCCGGAAGGGGTGCAGCGGGTGCGCAACATGGAAGACGGCGACGAGATCGATCTCAATGCCGCCATCGACGCCATGATCTCCATCCGCATGGGAGAACAGCCCAATCCGCGCATCACCATGCGCAACGTGCTCAAGAGCCGTGATCTCGCCGTGGTGGTGTTGCTTGACCTGTCTGAATCCACCAACGAAAAAATAGACGGTTCGGATAAAACCGTGCTGGAATTGACCCGGGAGGCGGCCGCTTTGGTCTCTACCGCTATCAACGGCGTTGGCGATCCCTTTGCCATTCATGGCTTTGCCTCCGACAGTCGTCATGATGTGCAGTACTACCGCTTCAAGGATTTCAACCAGCACTGGGATGATGATGTGAAGGCGCGCCTGGCCGGCATGCAGGGCGGGCTTTCCACCCGTATGGGAGCTGCGATGCGCCACGCAGCCTGGCACCTGATGAATCAGCCGGAGCGCAAAAAACTGCTGCTGCTGGTGACTGACGGTGAACCGGCAGATGTTGATGAACGTGATCCCCAGCATCTGCGCATGGATACCAAGAAGACGGTGGAGGAACTGGCGAGCAGGGGAGTCATGAGCTACTGTCTGACCCTTGACCGTAATGCCGACCACTATGTGAAACGCATTTTCGGCATCAATAACTACACTATCATCGACCACGTCGAGCGTCTGCCGGAAAAACTGCCAACCTTGTTTGCCAGCCTGACCCGTTGATTTCGGGGCATGATGTGAGCCGAGTCCGGGACGTCCCTGTCTATGCGCAGCGGGAAGATGAAGTCACCGCAAAGCTTTACAATCTCTGGCGCCGGGCAAAACTGCATTATCCCTGTCCGATACGTTTTCCCTTGCCGGACTACCCGGGCATGGTGATGATTCTGGAAGAGCGCGAGTGGGTCTGCGCCAACGATCTGCAGAACGATCTGCCGGTACTGGCCTGGGTGCAGTTTGAAGACAAGGGTCGTGATGCTCTGCATGAGCCGGTCAGATGCAAGCTTAACTACTACCATTTCGCTGCTTCAAAAATGCGCGCCTGCGCACTGGTGTCAATGGAGGAGATCCTGAATCAATACTTGCGCGATGGGTGAATTTTTGTAACCTGAAAACCGCAGTTGGACGGTGTGAAGTGTGTGCTTGCAAGGGTGCAGGTCAGTCAATACGAAAAATGGCGAGCCAAGAGCCATGCTTCAAGATCATGCAAGTTACGAGAATATGCGTAATGCTATCGGTACGCTGAAACTCATATCTCCAGGTGAGGAGGATATTGGTAACGGGAAATCGAAAAGTGTTTTCAGATCTGGAGAAGCTGTTAGACCCATAGAACATGGAAGAAAAGCATGAGATTTTCCGGGCAAAATCACTGAAGAAGATTTAGTATCCATTTCGATAATCCACTGATGGCAAGAGATAATCCGGAAGTAACTACTCAGCTCACCCCTGAAATCCGCCATTTCTGCGTTAAAAAATGATCATTTACCCGTGTAAACTTACATTTTTCGTCTTGAACTGACGAATTTCAGGGGCAATCTGAACAGTTACATACTCATTTTCAACTATGCTGAATAGT